>DASPSY010000011.1:0-61350 GCA_035623685.1 Gaiellaceae bacterium | reverse complement strand
TCACCACCGGCTGCTACCAGTACACCCTCACCGGCACCGACAACGTCGGCAACACCACCTCAATCACCACCACCGTCAAAGTCGACACCACCCCACCCACCACCCCAACCCTCACCATCACCAACACCACCGGCGGCGTCTCCTCGAGCGGGACGACCGCGTGGTTCAACCCGAGCTCGAGCGGCAGCTTCGACCTGACGGCGAGCTCGTCCGACCCAGAGTCCGGCGTCTCCTACACGTTCCCGACCGCGGGTTCGATGGGGACGGGCTGGACCGTGTCCGGCAGCGGCGCCACCCGCACCTACAGCTACACGCCCGGTTCGGCAACGCCAGGGACGCAGTCCGTGACCGCCTCGAACGGCGCCGGAGCAACGGCGAGCTCGAGCTTCACCGTCACCTCGGACTCGACGGCGCCGACCACGACGATCCTGTGCAACGGCGTCGCGTGCTTGACGGGGACGTACTACACGTCGTCGCCCGTCCACGTCACGCTCTCCGCGAACGACGGTACCGGCTCGGGCGTGCAGAGGATCCGCTATACGACCGACGGCACCGATCCGTCGCCGGTCAACGGCAACGACTACATCGGGACAATCGACGTCAGCACGACCACGACGATCAAGTTCCGCTCGTACGACAACGTCGGCAACGAGGAGGCCGTCGGCTCCCAGACGATTCTCTTCGACACGACCCCGCCGACAGGCCCGACGCTGACCCTGACCGAGAATCCGAACAGCGCCGGACAGTACGTCTCGGGTACCACGCTCTTCTACCGGCCCGGCTCGACCGGCACGTTCCGCGTCGGCGCGGCGACGAGCGACCCTGAGACGGGGATCGCGTCGGTCTCGTTCCCGGCGATCGCGAACGTCACCGGCGGCGGGAGCGTCACCTCGGCTCCGTACCAGTCCGACTACACGTGGAACTCGACAACCAGCGACGCCGCCTCGCACAACGTCGTCGCAACGAACGGATCCGGGATGACGTCGAGCGCCTCGTTCACCCTCACGCCTGACTCCACCGCGCCTACCAGCCAGTCGATCACGCTCACCGGCGTCGGCGCGCCCTACTACAACGGCGCGGTCACCTTCTCGCTCGGCGACGGCAGCGACTCGGGTGCCGGCCTCGACACGACGTCCCGTACCGTGACACGCGCGTCGGCGCCGCTGAGCGGCGACTCCTGCGGCACGTTCACGGCTGACCCCGGAACGTACACGAGCCCCGATTCCTCGGTCTCGGGCGGCCACTGCTACCGCTACACGTTCACGATCGCCGACAACGTCGGCAACGTCTCCGCCGGCGTCAGCGCGACCGCCAAGGTCGACAGTGCGGGCCCCACGGTCGCGGTGACTGCTCCGACGGCGGGAAGTGGAGCATCGAGCCAGTGGTGGGACGGCTCGACGAAGACGCTCTTCTTCCGGCCCTCGAGCAGCGGCTCGTTCACGCTCAATGCGACAGCATCCGACGCCGAGACCGCCGTCACCGGTGTGACGTTCCCCGACGTGTCGGGCACGAGCGGCTGGGGCGGCTCCACCGGCGGCACCGACACCACCAGCCCCTACTCCTCTCCGACCACCTACTCGTGGACGTCCGGGGCCGCGCAGCCGGGTGTGCAGTCGGTGACGGCGACCGACAAGGTCGGCAACACCGGCTCCGACAACATCACGCTCGAGGCGGACGGCACTGCGCCGACTGGCCAGACGATCACACTGACGGGCGGCACCGCTCCGTGGTACACGGGCTCGTCGGTCACCTTCGCGCTCGGCGACGGCAGCGACGACGTCGGCGGCTCGGGCCTCGACACGGCGACTCGTACGGTGACACGCGAAACCGCGACGCTCGCCGGCGCTACATGCGGTTCGTTCTCGAGCGACCCTGGCACGTTCACGAGCCCGGACAACTCGGTCTCTGGCGGTCACTGCTATCGGTACACGTTCACGATCGCGGACCACGTCGGGAACGTCTCCGCGCCGGTGTCCGTGATCGCGAAGGTCGACGCCAGCGCTCCGACGGTCTCCGTCACGGCACCGACCGAACTGACAGGCAACGGCAGCCAGTACTACGACTCGACCACGCAGACACAGTGGTTCCGCCCGAGCAGCTCGGGCTCGTTCGCGCTCAACGCAACCGCATCCGATCCCGAGAGCGGTATCGCCCAGGTCGCGTTCCCGGACGTGTCGGGCACGAGCGGCTGGAGCGGCTCCACCGGCGGCACCGACACGACCAGCCCCTACTCCTCTCCGAGCACCTACTCGTGGACGTCGGGCGCGGCCGCACCAGGAGCGAAGTCGATCACCGCGACCGACGGCGCAGGCCTGAGCGGCAACGCGAGCGTCACGATCGCCGCCGACTCGACGGCGCCGGCAGGCCAGTCGATCACCCTGACGGGACCGTCCGCCCCGTACTACAAGACGGCATCGGTTTCGTTCAGCCTGGCAAACGGCACCGACGCGCAATCCGGGCTCGACCTGTCCTCGTCCACGGTCACGCGCGCGTCGGCCCCGCTCTCCGGCGACTCGTGTGGAACCTTCACCGCCGACCCCGGGACGTATACGAGCCCAGACACCTCGGTCTCGGGCGGACACTGCTACCGCTACTCGTTCGCGATCGCCGACAACGTCGGCAACGTCTCTTCCGCGGTCACCGCGGTCGCCAAGGTCGACACCGCGGCACCGTCCGTGACGGTGTCCGCGCCGACGGAGCTGACGGGCACCGGGAACCAGTACTACGACTCGGCGACCAAGACGCAGTTCTTCCGCTCGACGGGCTCCGGCTCGTTCGCGCTCAACGCCACCGCGTCGGACGTGGACACGAGCGTGACCCAGGTCGCCTTCCCCGACATCTCGGCCACGAGCGGCTGGAGCGGATCGACCGGCGGCACAGACACGACGAGCCCGTACGCCTCGCCGACCACCTACGCGTGGACGTCGGGCGCGGGCGCGCCCGGCGCGGTGAACGTCACCGCCACCGACAAGGCTGGCAACACCGCGAACGACACGATCACGCTGAAGGACGACACGACCGCCCCGACGGGCCAGACGATCACGCTGACCGGAGCATCCGCGCCGTACTACACGACGCCGTCCGTGACCTTCTCGCTCGCGGACGGCACCGATAACCCGGGAGGCTCGGGCGTCGACCCGACCTCGCGCACCGTCACGCGCGAGACCGCGCCGTTGACCGCCAACGCGTGCGGCACGTTCACCGCTGACCCCGGCACGTTCACGAGCCCCGACACCTCTGTCTCGGGCGGACACTGCTACCGGTACACGTTCGTCGAGTCCGACAACGTCGGCAATCAGACGGCCGGCACATCGGTCACCGCCGAGGTCGACACCACGGGGCCGACGGTCAACCTCTCCGATCCGGGCTCGCCGTTCGGCGGCACGATCACGCTGAACGCGACCGCATCCGACTCCGACACCGGCGTCGCGCAGGTCGTCTTCCAGCGCTCGCCCGCAGGAGCTTCGACCTGGACGACGATCGCAACCGACACGAGCGCGCCGTACTCCGCGAATTGGGATACGACGAGCGTGGCCGACGGAGCGTACGACCTCCGCGCCGTCGCCACCAACGGCGCGGGCGCGAGCGCGACCTCGATCGTGACGAACCGTCAGGTCGACAACACGCCGCCCGACACGTCGATCGACTCGCATCCCGCGAATCCGTCGAACAACCCGAACCCGACCTTCACGTTCAGCTCGACCGAGGCCGGATCGACGTTCGCGTGCCGCCTCGACGGCGGCGCCTGGGCGCCGTGCACCAGCCCGGACACGCTGCCGACCCTCGCCGAGGCGAGCCACACCTTCGACGTCCGCGCGACCGACGCCGCAGGTAACACGGATCCGACTCCGGCGAGCTACACGTGGACGGTCGACAACACGCCGCCCGACACGTCGATCGACTCCGCCCCTGCCAACCCGTCGAACAACCCGAACCCGAGCTTCACGTTCAGCGCGACGAAGCCCGGCTCGACGTTCCAGTGTCGCGTCGACGGCGGCGCCTGGACGGCGTGTGCGAGCCCGGACACGCTCGGCACGCTCACCGAAGGCAGCCATACATTCGACGTGCGCGCGACCGACGGCGCCGGCAACACCGACCCGACCCCCGCGACCCTCACGTGGACGATCGACCTGACGCCGCCGACCATCGCGATCACGTCGCCGACGCAGTACGTGAACGGCACCGACCCGGTCGACTATCCCGTCACTGCTTCGACGCCAGACTCCGACGTGGCGAAGGTCGACTTCTACGAGTGCTCCGATGCGAGCGTCGGCTGCGCGACCGGCACGTGGAACATCTTCGCGAGCGACACGTCGGCGCCGTTCGACGCGACCTGGACGACGCCTGTCACCGACGGCCCGAAGGCGATCGAGGCGGTCGCCACGGACGACGCGGGCAACACCGGCGCGGCCATCCGGACGATCACCATCGACCGAACCGCTCCCACGGGCGTCACGGTGTCGTACCCCAGTGGGTACGCCAGCGGCCCGGTCACGATCACGACGAGCAACGGCTCCGATCCGGACGTGAATCCGTCGAGCGGTGTCCTCGAGCGCCAGACCGCGGCACTGACGAACGACACGTGCGGCGCCTTCGGCAGCTTCTCCACGGTCAGCAGCCCGGACACCGTCCCGTCCGGTGAATGCGCGATGTACCGTTACAGCGTCGCCGACAACGCCGGGAACGTCGCCGCGGCCACGAGCCCGAACGTCGTCAAGTCGGACACGGTTGCGCCGACGAGCGCCATCGCCGATCCGGGCACGAACCTCCGCGCCACGATCACGCTGAACGCGAGTGCATCCGACAGCGGCGGCTCGACCGTCGCCTCGGTCGCCTTCCAGCGCCGGCCGTCGGGCGGAGGCTCGTGGACCACGATCGGCACGGACTCGACGGCGCCCTACTCGACCTCGTTCGACACGACCACCGTCCCCGATGGCGCCTACGACTTCCGCTCGGTCGCGACCGACGGAGCAGGAAACATCGAGGCATCGCCGGTGCCGGTCACCAACCGCGTGATCGACAACACGGCGCCGAGCGCAACGATGCTCAGCCCCGGCAACCCGGTGAAGGGCACGGTCACGCTGAGCTCGAACACGAGCGATTCCGGCTCAGGCCTTGCCTCTGTCACGTACGAGATCGCACCGCACGGCGGCTCCTTCTCGAGCCAGTCGGCAACGTGGGACACCACGAGCGTCGCCGACGGTCTCTACGACCTCCGCGTGGTCGCGACCGACGTCGCCGGGAACACGACGATCTCCGCGCCGGTCACGACGCGCGTCGACAACACACCGCCGTCGCTCTTCTTCACGAGCCCGGCGTCGAACGCGGTCGTGAGCGGCACCGTGGCCCTGACCGCGACCGCGAGCGATGCGGCGCCTGCAAGCCCGACCGTCACGTTCGAGTACAAGCTCCACAGCGCTCCTGCCAGCGCGTATGCGTCGACTCCTGCGTCGTGGAACACGCTCACACTTCCTGCCGGCGACGGGGTCTACGACCTGCGCGCGACCGCGACCGACGACGCGGGCAACGTCACTCGCGTCGAGAACACCAGCATCGTCGTCGACAACGCGCCGCCCACGGTCGCGATTACGGCGCCACCGGCCGCGATCAACGGCTCGGTGCCGAGCCCGACGCCCTTCAGCGCCAACGCCTCCGACTCGGGCAGCGGCGTCGCCCAGGTCGAGTTCTTCGACTGCTCGGACACGAGCACGGACTGCTCCACGGGCACCTGGAACTCGCTTGGCACCGTCGCCGCACCCGGGCCGTACACGGTCAACTGGAACGTCCCGAGCGACGGCAACCATGCCTTGCGCGCGGTCGCGACCGACAACGCCGGGCACACCGCCTCGGCAATCCGAAACGTCGACATCGACCGCACGCCGCCCGACACGACGATCACGAGCCATCCGGCAGATCCGAGCAGCGCAACGCCGACGTTCACCTTCGACTCGACCGAGCCTGGATCGACCTTCGAGTGCCGCGTCGACGGCGGCGCCTGGGCCGCCTGCACGAGCCCCAAGACGTTCGCGGGTCTCACCGACAACCTGCACACCGTCGATGTCCGCGCGATCGACCCGGCCGGCAACGTCGACCCGACGCCGGCGACCTGGACGTGGCATCGCGACACGACGGCGCCGACCGCAACGATGGACGACCCCGGTCGCAACGTCCGCGGCACCGTCACGCTCACCGCCTCGGGCAGCGATCCGACCTCGAACGGCTACGCCTCCGGCATCGCCTCGGTCGAGTACGACTACTCGGCCGACGGCACCACCTGGGCGCCGATCGGCACGCTGACCTCCCCACCGTTCGGCTTGATCAACTGGGCGACGAGCGGCATTGCCGACGGCGTGTACGAGCTGCGCGTCGTCGTCACCGACGTGGCCGGCAACACGACGATCTCGACCCCGGTCACCAACGTCCGGATCGACAACACGCCGCCGACGACGAGCCAGGACGACCCCGGTCCGTACCTCCATGGCACCGAGACGATCACCGGCTCCGCCGCGGACACCGGCTCGGGCGTGGACCACGTCGACTTCCAGATCGCGCCCGCCGGATCCGGCTCGTGGACGACCTACGCGACCGACACGACCGCGCCGTACTCCGTCTCGCTCGACACGACGGCTCTCGCCGACGGGCACTACGACTTCCAGACCGTCGCGTACGACGCTGCCGGCAACCAGGCGACCTCGACGCCCGTCACCGATCGCCTGATCGACAACACCCCGCCGACCGCGACGATGACGAGTCCCGGACCGTACGCACGCGGGACGATCTCGCTCTCGTCCACGACGGACGACCCCGGCGGCGCGAACGCATCCGGACTCGCCTCGACGTCCTACGAGTACTCGACCAACGGCGGCACCAGTTGGACGCCCACCGGCTCGAGCCTCAACACGACCACGCTGCCGGACGGGAACGTCGAGCTGCGGGTGACGGCGACCGACCATGCCGGCAACTCCACGACATCCACGCCGGTCACCACGCTCGTCGACAACACGAAGCCGGTCACGACCGACGACGCGCCGAGTGGCTGGCAGTCGACCGCCGTGGTCGTGCACCTGACCGCCACTGACGCGGGCTCCGGCGTGAACGTCACCGAGTACAGCGTCGACGGCGGTCCGTTCGTCACCGGCACGACCGTGACGATCCCGGCGCCCGCCGACGGATCGAACGACGGCACGCACACGATCGCCTACTTCTCGGCGGACAACGCCGGCAACATCGAGCAGGTCAAGAGCACGCAGGTGCTGATCGACGCCACGCCGCCTGTCTGCCCGTCCTGCTCGGCGGCCGACTACCTGCGAGGCACCGTCACCCTCAACGCCAGCCCGTCCGACAGCGGCGCGGGCATCCAGTCCGTCACCTTCCAGTACTCGCCCGCCGGCGCAGATACCTGGACGACGATCGGAACAGACAGCACCGGCCCGGCTCCGTACCACGTCGACTGGGATACGACCTCGGTGCCCGACGGTCACTACGACCTTCAGATCCTCGTCACCGACAACGCGAACAACACGACCGCGACCGACCTGCCGGACAAGGTCGTCGACAACACGGCTCCGAACGTCGCCGTGATTGGCGCTCCCACCGAGGGTGCAACCGTGAGCGGCAACGTGGACATCGCTGCTTCCGCCGCCGACGCGACGTCACCGATCGCCTCGGTCCAGTTCTTCGTCCGTGGCGTCTCGGTCGGCACCGACACGACGGCGCCGTACGACCTGACCTGGAACTCGACGGCCGTCTCCGACGGGCCGGCGCAGATCTACGCGGTCGTCACCGACATGGCCGGCAACTCGACGACGTCGCCGATCCGCACGATCACCGTGGACAACCACGCACCCTCGCCGACACTCGCCGACCCGGGCCAGAACGTCGAAGGCACGATCACGCTGAACGCGACCTCGGATCCGGACACCGCACAGGTCGACTTCGAGGTTCGCCCCGCGGGTGGCTCGACGTGGTCGATCTTCGGCACCGACACGAGCGCTCCGTACTCCGCCTCGCTCGACACGACCACGCTCGCCGACGGCCTGTACGACTTCCGCGTCGAGGCAACCGATGGCAGCGGCAACAACGGCACGAGCGCGATCCGGGCGAACGTCCGTGTGGACAACACCGCTCCGACCGGCTCGCTGACCGCTCCGACCGCCGGTGCGACGGTCGGCGGCTCGAGCGTCAACCTCGCCGCAACGGTCTCCGATTCCGGCTCGGGCGTCGCCTCCGTGCGTTACGAGGAGCGGCCGACGGGCGGCGCCTCGTTCGCGCCGATCACGACCTCGACCTCCGCGCCGTTCGGCGGGAGCTGGGACACGAGCGGGCTCGCCAGCGGGAGCTACGACCTGCGGATCGTCGTCACCGACAGGGCCGGCAACACCTTCACGGGCTCGCCGGTCACCGTCACGGTCGACGCGGCCGCACCGACCGTCGTGCTCCAGGATCCGGGCTCGACGCTGAGCGGTACCGTCAACCTGAACGCTACGGTCACGGGATCGGGCGCGACCCACGTCGTCTTCGAGTGGAGCCCGGCAGGCGCCAACGCGTGGCACTCGATCTCGACCGACAGCACTGCTCCGTACGGAGCGACGTTCGACACGACGCACCTCCCAGATGGGATGTACGACCTGCGCGCGACGGTCTCCGACTCGGTCGGCAACACGTCGTCGAGCCTCGTCACCGGGATCCGCGTCGACAACCAGCCGCCGCGCATCGTCTCGACCGATCCGGCCGACGGCTCAACGATCGACGCAGCGAGCTCGATCCAACTCGTGACGAGCGAGCCCGTGACGATGCAGGACGTCCTGCTCGACGGCAAACCGACCGTCGCACCGGTGATCAACGGCACGCAGGTGTCGTACGGAACCGGCGCGCTCTCCGACGGCCTCCACGTCCTGACCGGGACGCTGCGGGACGCCGCGGGCAAGACCTCGCAGTTCACGCTCTCGTTCACGGTCTGGAAGCAAGGAACGCCCGGTACGCCGCCGCCGACCCAGGGCAACACGACCTCGTCCGGCGCGACCACGCTCGGCTCTGCGGACGGCGTCGCGAGCGTGACGACCCCGCCCGGCGCCTGGTCGCCGAACGGTAGTGACTGGCTGATCATCCGGATCACACCGGCGGGCACGACCACGCCGTGGAACGGCTTCGTCCCAGGGACTGAGGTCCTCGACGTCACGGCCCACTGGGCGCTGTCGGGCATCGCGGTCCACGAGTTCAACCGGCCGCTCGACATCCTCATCCACGCCTCCGGCAACCAGCTGATCCCGGCGACGCGCGAAGACAGCACGGGCGACTGGACCGTCATGCGCCCCGTCCCCAACCCGCCGACGCTGCCCGACGGCTGGAGCGACGGCTACTACACGGACAGCGCCGGCTTCCACCTGCTCACCCACCACTTGTCCCAGTTCACGCTGCTCAAGGACGTCCAAGCCCCGTCCGCCCCGACCGACGTCCGCGGCTACCTGCTCGCCGGCCAACTCGCGCTGACGTGGACGCCGGGCACGGACAACAGCGGCACCTACGACCACGTCAGCGTCATGGCGAACGGCACGACGCTGGGCGACTTCGGCACCGGCATCACCAGCGGCGACGTCGGCCCGTACAGCGCAGGCGACAACCGATCGATCACGCTCGACGAGACCGACTTCTCCGGCAACACGAGCTCACAGACTGCGGCACTGCTCCCGGTTCCCTCGCTCGTCGGCAAGCCGCTGAGCCAGGTCGAGGACGCGCTCACGGCTGCCGGATTCAAGATCGGCACCGTCACCGAAGACGGCTCGGGTGCACCCGGCACCGTCACCGGTCCCGGAAGCCTCGTCTACGCACAGCCCGGCGCGACCATCAACCTGACGATCGCGACGGGCTCGGGAGACACGAAGTTCGTCTTCGGCGTCGTCGGCTCGAAGCGCTTCCGCACCCTGAAACACGGCTCGTACGCCGTGCGCTTCCTGCTGACGCGCAAGGCCCAGATCACCGGGACGCTGTACGGCCGCCGCAATCTCCGGCTCTACACGTGGACGGACACGGTCCCGGCGGGACGGACGATCACGAAGCTGCACATCCCCCGGCAGCTGCACCGCGCGCACATGTACTCGATCCGGTGGACCGCGGTCTCCGGAGGCGACACGGTCCGGCGCACGATGCGCGTCCGCTTCGTGCGCACGCGCGCGGCATGGCTCGGCCCGGCGCGGCCGCTCGACATCGTCGTCGCGGGCGACACGATCCCGCAGAACCTTCCGATCAGCGGAGTCGGGGAGCGCAAGGGCCACATCCTGCGGGCCGACGGTGTCGACCACACGTTCACGCTCACGGCTGCACGGAGCAGGAACGTCAGGGTGGTTGTCGTCGATGTCGACGAGTACGGCCTGTCGCTCGTCCACCAGCTCCACGTCGTCTTCCCGGCCGTTCGGATCATCGCCGTCTCGCGCCAGCCCTCGCTCCGCGCTGCCGCGCTCAAGGTCGGCGCGAGCAGCGCGATGCGCAGCTCGGCACCGCCCTCCCGTCTGGTGGCGATGATCGAGCGGCTCGCCAAGAAGCGCTGACGCCTCGCGTTGCGCCGCCTAGGCGCCGGCTCCAGGTTTCCAGAGAGGCTCGTCTCGATCCGCGTACGCGTTGGCCCAGCGCGCCGCGATGAACAGAAAGTCCGAGAGGCGATTCAGGTAGACGAGGGCGGGCGAGCTGACGCCGTGCCGTTCGTCCGCGAGCAGCGCGGCGCGCTCGGCCCGCCGACAGACGGCCCTCGCCACGTGGAGCTGCGCGGCGAGCGGCGTGCCCCCCGGCAGCACGAAGCTGCGCAGCTCGGGCAGATCGGCATTCAGCTCGTCGCAGCGACGCTCGAGGCCGACGATCTCCTCCTGCGTGACGCGCAGACGGTCGGCGACCTCCGACGGCACGGCGAGGTCGGCGCCGACGTCGAAGAGGTCGTTCTGGATCTCTTCGAGCCATCCCCGCAACGGGTTCGGCACCACCGGGAGCGCCAGTGCCACGCCGATGGACGAGTTGAGCTCGTCCACGGCTCCGAAGGCGGCGATGCGTTCGTCGAGCTTCGACACGCGCGAGCCGTCGCCGAGCGACGTCTGGCCCTTGTCGCCGCCGCGCGTGTAGATCCGTGTGAGGCGAACCGGCTCGTCGCGTCTGCGCGACGTCATCGGCAGCAAACCGCCGCGCGTGAACTCGGTGCGAAGTCGGCACATCGACGTGCGTGGATCACCGCTATCGTCGACCGCGAGGGTGGCGGGCTACCGGCCCCACCCGGGTGGGGGTACGCGCGCGCGCACATCTACGACCGCACCGCAACCGAGTGCTCCGCCTGGCCGAGCAGCTCCCGCGCGATCACGAGCCGCTGGATCTCGCTCGTCCCCTCGTAGATCTCGGTGATCTTCGCGTCCCGGTAGTACCGCTCCACCGGAAACTCCTTCGTGTAGCCGTAGCCCCCGAGCACTTGGATCGCCTCGGACGTCTGACGTCGTGCCATCTCGGAGGCGAACAGCTTCGCCTTCGCGCCGGCCTCGCTGTGCGGCTCTCCTTGCTGCTTCAGCCACGCGGCGCGGTAGACGAGCAGCCGTGCTGCGTCGATCTCGGTGGCCATGTCGGCCAACTTCCACTGGATCGCCTGGAAGTCGCCGATTCGCTTGCCGAACTGTCGTCGCTCGAGGGCATGCGCGCGGGCCGCGTCGAACGCCGCCTGTGCGATCCCGACTGCCTGCGCGGCGATACCGATCCGGCCGCCGTCGAGCGTGCTCATCGCGACGCGAAAGCCGCGATTCTCCTCGTGGAGCAGCCGGTCGGCGTCGATCCTCACGCCGTCGAACGCGATGTCGCTCGTCACCGACGAGTTGAGGCCCAGCTTCTCCTCGTCCCGCGTAACGGCGACGTGCTCGCCGTCGAGGATGAATGCGCTGACGCCACGCGGTCCGGCCGTTTGGGCGTCGGTCCGGGCAAACACGAGGAACGTACCCGCATAGCGGCCGTTCGTGATCCACTGTTTCGAGCCCGAGACCGTCCAACCGCCGTCGTTCCGCGGCTCGGCAGTGGTCCGCAGGGAACCGGCATCCGATCCCGATCCCGGCTCCGTCAGCGCGAACGCGCCGAGCACCTCGCCTCGTGCGAGCGGCGGCACGAACCGCGATCGCTGTTCTTCTGTGCCGAAAGCGAGGATCGGCAGCGTCGCCGCGCTCGTGTGAACGGCGACCGTGACACCCACGCCTGCATCGGCACGCGACAGCTCCTCGAGCACGAGGACGTACGAGAGGAAATCGGCGCCCGCGCCCCCGTACTCCTCGGGAACGCAGACACCGAGCAGGCCGAGCTCGGCCAGCTTCCCGTACAGCTCTCGCGGGAACCGGTGCTCCCGGTCCCACTCGGCGGCATGCGGCTCGATCTCGGCCCGGGCAACGTCGCGCGCGAGCGCCTGGATCTCGCGTTGATCCGGCGTCAGCTGGAAGTCCACCGGCGGCGATACTATCTCGCGCCTTCGTCCGCACTCCTCTTGCGACGCGACCGCGCCGATTCAGGAGGAGCGGCGCTCGGTCAGGCGGCGGTGAGCTCGCGACGGATCCCGCGGAGCTCCGGCTCGATCTGCTCGAACACCTCGATGATGCTCGGATCGAACTGACGCCCGGATTGGGCGACGATCTCGGCGCGCGCACTCTGCCAGCTCATCGCCCGACGATAGGGGCGATCGCTCGTCATCGCGTCGAGTGCGTCCGCGACTGCGAAGATGCGGGCGCCGAGAGGAACCTCCTCCTTGAAGAGCCCGTCGGGATAGCCCCGGCCGTCCCACCTCTCGTGGTGCGAGCGCACGATCTTGAGCCCTTCTCCCTGGAGGAACGCGACGCCCAAGAGCATCGCCTCTCCGAGGACGGTATGCGTCTGCATACGCCGCCGTTCGGCCGGGCTGAGCGGACCGGCCTTCTGGAGGATGTCGTCCGGGATCCCGATCTTGCCGACGTCGTGCAGGAGGAATCCGTACGGCGTGCTCGTGTCCGCAGTGACGTCGACGTCGCCGACGCCGCGCGCGAGCGCGACGGCGTAGCTCTGCACGCGTTGCGAGTGCGCGCGTGTCCCGGTGTCCTTCGACTCGAGCGCACTGGCGAGGGCGGAGACGGTCTCGAGATAGGCGCTCTGGAGAAGCTCGCGCTGACCTCGCTCGAGCTCGAGCATGTGACGAAGGTCGCGCGCGTACAGCAGCAGTTCTTCGTCGAGCCGACCCGTGGGTCCCGTTGCCGGATGAAACGGAACGCCGTAGAGCCCGCCGGCGAGCCGTTCGACCAGGGAAAGCAGTTCGAGCGGACTGAACGGCTTGCGCACGAATGCGCTCGCTCCTGCCTGCTCTGCCTCATCCATGCTGCCCCCAGATCCGGTGAGCAGCACGATCGGGATCTCGCGCGTCCGCTCCTCGCTCTTCAACTCGCGACACAGCTCGAGGCCGTTCGTGCCGGGCATGTTGAGATCGAGGACAATCACGCTCGGCCGGCTGCGACGAATCGCCTCGCGGGCTACGTTTGCGTTCTCGGCCTCGACGATGTCGACATCCGCGACCTCGAACGTCGTCCTCAGCAACGTGAGGAGCGACGGATCATCGTCGACGAGCAGGATCCGCACGAGCGAGACCTCCCTTTTCCCGAACCTCCAGCAGTGTCGGCAACTAAGCCTCTCGCCTTGAGCGTTCCCGAGCAAGGCGGATCGCGTAGAAACCGGCAGTTTTCAGCCGTATTCGTAGAAACCGCGCCCGCTCTTGCGCCCGAGGCGACCCGCATTCACGTGCTCGAGCAGGAGCGGTGCGGGCGCGTAGCTGTCGTCGGCGAGCCCTTCCCTGAGCACCTCGAGGATCGCGACGCAGGTGTCGAGCCCGATGAGATCGGCGAGCGCCAGTGGCCCGAGGGGCTGCGCGAAGCCGAGCTTCGCGATCGTGTCGATCGCCTCCGCATCGGCGACGCCCTCCTGGAGCGTCCACACCGCCTCGTTGATGTACGGCATCAGGATCCGGTTCGATACGAAGCCCGGTGAGTCGTTGACGACTGCCGGAGTCTTCTCGACCTCGCGGGCAAGCTCGATCACCGCGTCCGCGGTCTCGTCGGACGTCTCGACGGCCCGCACGACCTCGACGAGCTTCAGCACGGGCACCGGATTGAAGAAGTGCATGCCGATCACCTTGTCCGGCCGTTTCGTCGCCGACGCGAGCCGGTTGATGGGAATCGACGACGTGTTCGACGCGAGCACGGCTGCCGGCGGCAGGACGAGGTCTGCCCGGCGAAAGATCTCCTCCTTTACCCCCAAGTCCTCGACGACGGCCTCGATCATCAGCTCGGCGGGAACGAGGTCGGGAACGGGCTCGATGCGCGCGAGCACCTCGTCCGGGTCGGGCCCTCCCTTCTCGGCCAGCCGGGTCAGGCTGTGACGGATCGCGTCGAGCCCGCGCTCGATCGCACCCGGCGCTGCGTCCTGAACGGACACACGTCGTCCCGAGGCGGCGATCACCTGCGCGATTCCGGCACCCATCTGCCCCGCACCGACGACGAGCACGTGCGCGAACTTCATCTCGGCGGCGCTCAGGTCGTCAGACCTCGATCAGCAGCGCATCGCCCTGGCCGCCGCCCGAGCAGATCGCGGCGAGGCCAAGCCCACCGCCGTTGCGACGGAGCTCGTAGATCATCGTGCCGAGGATCCGCGCACCGGACGCGCCGATCGGATGTCCCAGTGCAACCGCGCCTCCGTTCACGTTCACCTTGTCGGGATCGGCCCCCAGCAGCTTCGTGCTGTTGACGGCGACCGACGAGAACGCCTCGTTGAGCTCGACGCGCTCGACGTCGACGATCGTCTTCCCCGCCTTCTGCAATGCGTCGTCGCCCGCCCTCGCGGGTGTGCGCGCGAGGTACGCGAAGTCGTCTGCCACGAACGCCTGCGCCAGGATCGTCGCGAGCGGCTCGAGCCCGCGCTGCCGTGCGAACGCCTCGCTCGTCACGACGAGCGCTCCGGCGCCGTCGTTCACGCCCGGCGCGTTTCCGGCAGTCGTCGTCCCCTCGGGATCGAAGACCGGCTGGAGCTGGGCGAGCCGCTCGTACGACGTGTCGCGCCGTGGACCCTCGTCGACGAAGAGGTCGTCGACGGGGACGATCTCCGACTCGAACCTCCCTTCGTCGGTCGCGCGCACGGCGCGCTCGTGCGAGCGGAGAGCCCAACGGTCCTGCTCCTCGCGGGAGATGCCGAGCTCCCGTGCGACGAACGACGCCTGCTGCACCATGTGGCGGTTGTCGAAGGTCGAGGTCAGGCCGTCGTGCGTCATCAGGTCGATGATCGTGCCGTCGCCGAGCCGATAGCCGAACCGTGCGCGCTTGAGCGCGTACGGCGCGTTCGACATCGACTCCATCCCGCCGACGACGATCACGTCTCGATCGCCGGCCCGGATCATGGAGTCGGCGATCTCGACCGCACGAATGGACGAGGCGCACACCTTGTTGATCGTGTCCGCGCCGACCTCGACGGGTAAGCCGGCGCCGACGGCCGCCTGGCGTGCAGGCGCCTGGCCCGCGCCGCCCTGCAGTACCTGGCCCATGATCACGTACCCGACCTCGTGCGGCGCGAGGCCGACCCGGTCGAGCGCCGCACGGATGACGATCGAGCCGAGTTGCGTCGCCTCCAGATGCGCGAGCCCGCCGCCGAGCTTGCCGAACGGCGTGCGAACCGCGGACACGATCACCGAGCGAGCCATGCCGACCAGGGTACAAGCAGCGTGCACGCAGACGACCTGCGCTCGGCCGCACGTTCCGCAGGTTCGCGTACGCTAGCTTCGTGCCCACTCCTCGCACCAAGGTCAAGCGGCATCCGGAGCGCGGCAACTACGAGCGGGAGACGATCAACGCCATCCTGGACGAGGCGTTGATCTGCCACGTCGGCTTCGTCCACGAGGAACAGCCGTACGTGATCCCGACCATCCATGCCCGCGACGGCGACCTGCTCTATCTCCACGGCGCCCCGGGCTCGCGCATGCTGCGCGATCTCGGCCGGGGCATCGACGTCTGCATCACGGCGACGCTGGTCGACGGCCTCGTGCTGGCGAGGTCCGTGTACCACCACTCGCTCAACTATCGCTCGGCAGTCGTCCTCGGCCGAGCGCAGAAGGTCACGGACGAGCCGGCGAAGTTGCATGCGATGGAGTGCGTGGTGGAGCACATCGTCGCCGGACGGTGGGCCGACGCGCGAAGGCCGGCGCCCAGCGAGCTCAAGGCGACGACGATCCTCGCCGTCCCGCTCGACGAGGCCTCCGCGAAAGTGCGCACCGGGCCGCCGCTCGACGCCGACGAGGACCTGGCGCTGCCCGTGTGGGCGGGCGTCATCCCACTCGAGCTGCTTCCGTCGGAGCCGATCGCCGACAACGGCGAGCCGCTGCCCGCATACGCCGCCGACTACGGCCGCCCACGCGGCTAGCCCTCGGCCGATCGCGGCCGGTTTGACCTCGGACGCGGGGAGCCCTACCCTGGACGGACGATGTCTCCCGTCACTCGCAGCTGGTGGTCCTGGCGCAGCGAGCGAGACGGGAGCCTGCGCTCGGCCTGACCGAGGCCGTCAGCCCGTCTCGCTCCACTCGACCTCCACTGGAGGTGCCTTCGCCTTCCCGATGTCGTCCGAAATCCCAACCGACCTGATCACCCCACTCGGGGCGTACATACGCCTGCGCGAGGGAGCACGCGCGGCGTTCCTCCTCGAGTCGGTCGAGCGCGGGCGGCTCGGCAGGCACTCGCTCGTCGGATGCGGCGACCGTTTGTGCACGTTCGACGAGGCGGAGGCCTCCGGCGAACCCCTCGTCGGCTATCTCGGCTACGACTACGTCGCCCGGCTCGAGCCGTCCGTTCGGCTCCCGAAGGAGGGACCGGATCTTCCGGAGAGCCGCTTCGTCTTGGCGGACGTGCTCGTGCGATTCGATCACGCCCTCGGCGTCGCCGAGGTCGTGCGCGGAGACCCCGACGACGTCTCCGCCCTGCTCGACGCGCCGGAGCCCGCAGGGCCTCGATCCCGTGGGCGCGCGAGCGCGACCGAGCGCCTGCCGGCGCAGAGCGAGTACGAGGCTACGGTTCGCAGAGCGCAGGAGCACATCCGCGCGGGCGATGCGTTTCAGATCGTGCTCGCGCAGAGGGCGACGCGGCCGACACCGGCGTCGGCGTTGGAGCTCTACCGTGCCCTCAGGCGGATCAACCCGTCCCCGTATCTCTTCCTCCTCGAGCTCGACGACGTCGCGCTGATCGGCTCCTCACCGGAGACGCTCGTCAAGGCGGAGGGCCGGCAAGCGAGCCTGAATCCCATCGCGGGGACGACGGAACGCGGGCCCGGCGACGCGGAGCGTCTGCTCGCATCGGAGAAGGACCGCGCGGAGCACGTGATGCTCGTCGACCTCGGACGGAACGACCTGTCGCGCGTGTGCGTACCGGGGACCGTGTGTGTCGAGCGGTTCCTCCAGGTCGAGCCGTATTCCCACGTCACACATCTCGTCTCGCAGGTCGACGGCGAGCTGCAGGAGGACGCGACGCACTTCGAGCTGCTGCGCGCGTGCTTCCCGGCCGGGACCGTCTCGGGCGCGCCGAAGGTACGCGCGATGCAGCTCATCTCGGAGCTCGAGGGCTTTCGACGAGGACCGTACGCGGGCGCCGTCGGCTACGCACTGCCCGGCGGGGTGCTCGACACCTGCATCGCCATCCGGACGATCGTCCTCCGTAACGGCGTCGCCCACCTGCAGGCCGGGGCCGGAATCGTCGCCGACTCGCATCCTTCCGATGAGCATGCGGAGTGCCTCAACAAGCTCGCCGCGGTCGAGGCGGCGATCGAGCTGGCGGAGGCCGAACGTCGATGATCCTCCTCATCGACAACTACGACTCGTTCACGTTCAACCTCGCGCACCTGCTCGGGGAGCTCGGCGCCGACGTGGTCGTCAGGCGGAACGATGCGATCGACGCAGACGCGGCGGCCGTGCTCGCTCCGTCACACCTGGTCGTCTCGCCAGGTCCCGGTCGGCCCGCGGACGCGGGGGCGACGGAGGAGATCGTCCGTCGGCTCGGACCGACCACTCCGACGCTCGGCGTCTGCCTGGGGCACCAGGCGATCGTCGAAGTCTTCGGCGGCGAAGTCGGACCCGCGCACGAGCTCGTCCACGGCAAGTCCTGCACCGTTCGACACGACGGCCGCGGCCTGTTCGCCGGGCTGCCCGACGAGCTCGAGGTCGGGCGCTACCACTCGCTCGCGGCGACGGCGATCCCGGACGAGCTGGAGGTCTGCGCGACGGCGTCGGACGGCGAGGTGATGGCCGTCCGGCACCGGACGCTGCCGATCGACGGCCTGCAGTTCCACCCCGAATCCGTGCTGACTCCCGAGGGGAGTCGGATCGCGCGAAACTTCCTGGAACGTCGATGATCAAGCAAGCGCTCCAACGGCTGCTCGACGGCAACGACCTCTCGCGTGGACAGGCACGCGAGGTGATGGACGAGATCATGGCGGGCGAAGCAACGCCGGCCCAGATCAGCGGGTTCCTGATCGCGCTGCGGGCGAAGGGCGAGACGCCCGACGAGATCGCCGGCTGCGCCGAGGCGATGCGCGAGCACGCGTTGTCCGTCCGGTCGACGCGCGACGACGTCGTCGACACGGCCGGCACCGGCGGCGACGGCGCGCGAACGATCAACATCTCGACGGCGGCTGCCCTCGTCGCAGCGGCCGCAGGAACCGCGGTCGCAAAGCACGGCAACCGGGCCGTCTCGTCGGCGTCGGGCTCCGCGGACGTCCTCGAGGCGCTCGGCTTCTCGCTCGAGCAGGATCCCGCCCGGATCGCGCGGTCGATCGACGAGCTCGGCTTCGGCTTCTTGTTCGCGCAGACCCACCATCCGGCGATGAGACACGCGGCTCCCGTTCGCCGCGAGCTCGCCACGCGAACCGTGTTCAACGTGCTCGGCCCCTTGACGAACCCTGCCGGGGCGAAAGCGCAGATCGTCGGGGTCTATTCGTCCGAGCTCGTGCGCACGATCGCCGACGTGCTGGTGCGACTCGGCGCCCATCGCGCCTACGTCGTCCACGGAGCAGGCGGCATCGACGAGCTGTCGCCGATCGGAGCGAACGTCGTGTGCGAGGTCGTCGACGGAACCGTCCGCGAACGGGAGCTCGACCCGGAAGCGGAGCTCGGGCTGCCGCGGCGGAGCATCGACGAGCTTCGCGGAGGATCGCCGGACGACAACGCACGAGCCATTCGCGACGTATTCGCGGGCGCGGAAGGGGCGCAACGAGACGCGATCCTGCTCAACGCTGCCGGCGCGATCGCCGCGGGCGGACACGCGGCCGATCTACGCGAGGGTCTCGACCGCGCGCGCGAAGCCGTCGACTCCGGCGCCGCGGCTGCCAGGCTCGACGAGCTGATCGCCTTCTCGCGAGCGGAGGAGGTGACGGCATGAAGCTCCGCGACGCCCTGACCAAGCCCGGACTGAGCGCGATCGCCGAGGTCAAGCGACGCTCGCCCTCGGCGGGCGACCTTCGGCCCGACGCCGACCCTGCGGCCCTCGCGAACGAGTTCGCCGGTGCGGGAGCGTCGGCCGTGTCGATCCTCGTCGACGATCGCTTCGGCGGCTCGCTCGCGGATCTCCGGGCGGCGCGCGCGTCAACGTCGGTCCCCCTGCTGGCAAAGGGCTTCTTCTCGGAGGAGTCCGAGCTTCAGGAGCTCAAATGTGCCGGCGCGGACGCGATCCTGCTGATCCTGCGCGACCTCGACGACGAGCAAGCAGCGAAGCTGATCGCGTGTGCACGCGGGCTCGAACTCGACGCGCTCGTGGAGGCGCACGATGTGGACGAGCTCGACCGCGCCATCGCTCTTCGTGCCGAGATCGTCGGCGTGAACGCACGCGATCTCGCCACGTTCGACATCGACCGTCGGGCCCAGCTCGAGCTCGTCGCGCGCGTGAGCACGAGCGATTGCATCGTCGTCGCCGAGAGCGGCGTCCACACGCGAGCGCAGGGAGCGGCGGCCGAGCTCGCCGGCGCAGACGCGATCCTCGTTGGCTCGGCACTCATGCGCGCTCCCGTCCCGGCCGCGAAGCTGGCCGAGATCACATCACGGCCGCTCGTGAAGGTCTGCGGCTTGACGCGTCAGAGCGACGTCGATGACGCGGTCGAGGCGGGCGCGGACATGCTCGGCTTCATCCTCGTCGACGAGAGCCCGCGCCGGGCCGAAGCGGTGCTCGACGTGCCGGACGAACGGCTCAGCGTGTCCGTGTTCGTCGGTGAGTCGGAGGACGCGGGCGCCGACCTCGTCCAGCTCTACGCACGCGAGCCGGGCAGCGTCCGCGCACGAGACGCCGAGTTGCTACGCGAGGGTAAGCCCGTCGCGCGCGTCCTCGATCTGCCGTGGGACGAGGAGGATCCGTCCCACCTCGCCCGCGCCGCTGCGGCCGACGGACGCGTCGTGCTCGCCGGACGGCTCGATGCCGGAAACGTGGCCGCCGCCGTTCGGACGGTCCGCCCGTGGGCGGTGGACGCCGCGTCGCGACTCGAGCGGAGGCCGGGAGTCAAGGACCCCGCCAAGGTGCGCGCTTTCGTGGCGGCGGCGCGATGACGTCGGGGCTGTACGGCGTGTTCGGTGGCCGCTACGTGCCCGAGACGCTCGTGCCCGCGCTCGACGAACTCGAGGCCGGGTGGCGCGACGCGCAGGCCGACCCGAGCTTCGCCGCAGAGCTGGACGAGCTCGGACGGTCGTTCGGCGGACGTCCGACGCCGCTGACGCGTGCCGCACGCTTCGCGCCCGACAAGCGCCTGTACCTCAAGCGCGAGGACCTGATGCACACCGGCGCGCACAAGCTGAACAATGCGCTCGGCCAGATCGTGCTCGCACGCAGGCTCGGCAAGCATCGGATCGTCGCCGAGACCGGCGCGGGGCAACACGGAGTTGCGACCGCCACCGTATGTGCGCGCTTCGGCCTCGACTGCGTCGTCTACATGGGCGAGGAGGACATGCGGCGCCAGCATCCGAACGTCGACCGGATGCAGCTCCTCGGTGCGGAGGTCCGACCGGTCGACATCGGCACACGAACCCTCAAGGAGGCGACGAGCGAGGCGATCCGTGACTGGATCACGAACGTCGAGACGACGCACTACCTGATCGGCTCGTGCGTCGGCCCTGCGCCGTACCCAGAGATCGTCCGCGAGCTGCAGGCCGTGATCGGTCGCGAGGCGCGTGCGCAGATCCTCGACGTCGAGGAACGCCTGCCAGAGGCGGTCGTCGCCTGCGTCGGCGGCGGATCGAATGCGATCGGCATGTTCGCGGGATTCTTCGACGACACGAAGGTTCGACTGATCGGCGTCGAGGCTGCGGGCGCAGCATCACTCACCGACGGTCGAACTGCGGTGCTGCACGGGGCGCGTTCGTCCGTGCTCGCTGACGCGGACGGGCAGATCGAGGATGCGCACTCGGTGTCGGCGGGGCTCGACTATCCGGGCGTCGGGCCTGAGCACGCGTTCCTGCGCGACTCGGGCCGCGCGACCTACGTGCGCGCAACCGACGAAGAGGCGCTCGCTGCGTTCCGTGAGCTCGCACGTACCGAGGGCATCCTCCCCGCACTCGAGCCCGCGCACGCGCTCGCGCGTGCCCGCGAGCTCGATGCCGAGCTCGTGCTCGTCTGCCTGAGCGGCCGCGGTGACAAGGACCTCGCGGAGGTCCTGGCCCACTGAGGCGCACATGACGCAGGCGGCGAAGGCGCTCGTCATCTACCTGATGGCCGGGCGGCGAACGCCCGAGCTGGCGGCGTCGGCAGTCGCCGGCGGCGCGGACGTCATCGAGCTCGGCTTCCCGTTCTCCGATCCACTCGCGGACGGGCCGGTTATCCGACGCGCGGCAGAACAGGCGCTTGCCGAGGGCATGCGGACGGACGCGTGCCTCGAGTGCCTCGCCGAAGTCCGCGCGCTCGTGCCTGACACGCCGCTCGTGCCGATGACGTACGCGGCGCTCCTCGAGGCCCACGGCTGGGACCGGTTTGCGGCCGACGTGCGCACCGCGGGCGCGACGAGCATCATCGTCGCCGACCTCCCGGCCGGCGATCGCCCGGAGCTGAAACGCGTTCAGCTCGTCGCACCGACCTCGACCGACGAGCGACTTCGACTCGCCGGGGAGCAGACGGACGGCTGGCTCTACCTCGTCACCGTGACGGGCACTACCGGTGCGCGCACCGAGATCTCGACTGCGCTCGACAGTCTCGTTGCACGGGCACGCGCGCACATAGGCGACGTCCCGCTCTACGCGGGCTTCGGCATCTCGACTCCCGAACAAGCGCGAGCAGTGTCGAAGCTGACCGACGGCATCGTCGTCGGCTCGCGGGCCGTGCAGGTCGCTCGTGACGGTCCCCGCGCGCTGCACGACTACGTCCGCTCGCTGCGCGAGGCACTGGACGCATGACGCTGCTCATCCTGTTCGACGTCGACGGAACCCTGCTGCTGAGCCACGACGAGGTGTACGCCGAGGCGAACAGAGCGGCGCTGCTCGAGGTGTACGGGCAGGCGCCTGACGCACCGGACGTACCCGGCGAGACAGCGGGCGAGCTCACGCGTTCCACCCTGCGAGCTGCGGGCCTGACGGACGAGGAGATCGACGACGGCCTCGAGCGCTGGTGCACGATGTTCTCGCGTCGGTACGTCGCGTTGCTCGCACAATCCGACACGAGTGCCTGGCGCGTCGCTCCCGGAGCAACGGACGCACTGTCGCGGATCGACCGACACGCCCTGATGACGGGCAACCCCGAGCCCGTCGCCCGTGCGCGGATGGAGCGCATCGGGCTCGCGGAGTTCTTCCCCGAGGGCGAGGGTGCCTTCGGTTGCGAGCGCGAGCACCGCGTCGAGCTGTACGAGCTCGCGCTCGCCCGCGCAGGAGACTGGCCCGCTGCGCGAAGCGTCGCAGTCGGCGACACGCCGCGGGACATCGCAACCGCGCGCAGAGCGGGCGGTCGTTGTGTCGCGGTGACGACCGGCAGCTACGACGCGGACGCGCTCGCGGCCGCCGACCGCGTGATCGCCACGCTCGCCGATCTCCCCGACGTGCTCGCGTCCCTCGACTGACGTCGCCACAGCCGGGATGCACAGGACGGCGAGAAGCGGGTCATCCGCGCCGTTCGGCCGTCGTCCACTGGGCGCCGCCGTTGCTCGTCCGCCACGTCACCGTCACGGGCGGTCCGTCGGCGACGATGCCAGTCACTACGAGACGGGGCCACGCAGCGTGGAGTTCGACCGCGAGCACGTCGCCGCTCACGTGAGAGAGGGTGAGCATGCGAACGGTTCCGCCGCGGACGAGCGCGAGTCGAGGCGCGTTGTCCCAGCCTTTACCCGCGTCCGTGAGCAGCGCAGCCGCGCCGCCAGGGATCGCAGCAGCCGAGGCGATCTGACCGTTCAGCCGGGCAAGCAGCCGAGAGCGGAACGTGCCTGAAGTCGCGGGCCATGGCACGATCTGCCTGAGCGTCGAGCCCGACCACCAGACGAGGATCGAGCCCTTGCCGGCGTAGCTCGGACCGAGCTCCCGGGTCGTGTGCCAGGTTCGCCCGTCGTTCGTCGTCCACAGTCGGCGGGTCGTGCAATTGCAGGCGGTCGGTCGAACGCCGACGCTGATCACGCCCGCCGTCACGGACGTCCGCACGACCCGCTCCGCGGGCCCGGCGAAGATCCGCCGCCAGTGTCGCCCGCCGTCGTCTGTCGAAAAGACGCCGGACTCGCGGCTGACCCAACCGTGGCGCGAGTCGCTCCAGCTCGTCAGTCCCGGCCCGGTTCCGACCGTGTGCATCGGTAAAGACGGACGGGCGCCCGCCGAGAAACCGTGACGTGCGTCGTCGAACAGCCGGCCGTCGACGATGGTCGGGGCATCGAATGACATACCGCCCATGAGCTTGCGCAACGTGCGGGCGCCGGTCTGCGCGTCGTAGGCGAGCAGCGTCGCCGGCTGGCCCGAGAGCGCGAGCCATACGAGCCCGCCCGCGATCGTCGGCGAGCTGTTCAGCGTCGACTTCCCGAACCGCACTCGCCACGTCACGTGCGGGACACACCCGTCGTCGATCGTGACACGGACTAGCTGCGTGAACGTGACGAAGTAGAACGAGCGGAGTGCGGGATCGTACGCCGGGTTCGTCAGCATCGGATGCGAGAAGTCCGTCGCCTGCACCTGGACCTCCGCGAACGCACCGGCGGAGACCTCGTTGCCGTGATAGAGGTAGAACGCTCCGTCCTTGTTTATCGCGCCGACGACCTCGCCGCACCCCGCGGGGTCGGCGATCACCGGCGACCCGACGAAGTCGCTGTCCTCGCCGTTCGGGATGTCAGGAGGATGGTCCGCACCGAGGACGTCGAGATCACGATTGAGCTCGACCAGATGCTCGCCGTAACCCGCGGAGTCGTCACTCGGGTTCCCAGTGTTCATCCCGCCTGTGAATGCGGGGCCGGTTGCGACGTAGAGCGCGTCGTCGCGCGTGCTGTAGGCGACTCCGCCCCACCCCCAGATGCTCCCGCCCCCGCCGAGCGAGCTGGGGACACTGATCCAGCTCGTCACCGTGTGCGTGGCGATGTCGACGCGCGCGAGCTTCCCTTCCATCGGCTCGTTGCAGTACGAGCCCGTGCCGACGTAGATCGAGCCGTCCACGTCTGCAAGCGCGCCCCAGACGAGCTCCCCTCTCGAGTCGGCGTAGAGCTTCACCGGCCAGCCCGGCCGCTCGCGTCCGGTTGCGAGATCGAGCGCGTGCAGCCAGCCAAACGCATCGGCGACGTACACCGCCCTCGTCGCAGGGTCGATCACGGGCGTCCCCGTCACGCCCCAGGTCGGCAGCTGCGGGCACGACTGCGGAATGATGCCGAGGTCGATGCTCCAGCGGACGTAGCCGTTCGGCGCGAGCGCTTCGAACCGGCCGGACGAGACGCCGACGTAGATCGTCGACTGCCCCGCCGACGGAACGTTGTGGGCGACCAGCGGCTGTGTCGTCACCATGCCGTCGACGTCGGCAAACCACGCGGGCCGGAGGCGGGCGGCGTCGAGGCTCGTGCCGGCGTCGCCACGACGCGAGACGTCGTTTCCGTACGTGAGCCAGCCGCTGACCGCCGGTGCCGCCAGGGGCCGCGACCCGGCGCTCGCAGTGGCGACGAGCGCGAGCAGCGCGATGGAGAGGACGCGAGCCGCGAGCCGCACGGTCGAGTTCTAGCCGCGCCGCGCCGAGTCCGCCTGCCGAAGCAGCCATGCCGTGCGGAGCTCGCGGGCACGCTGCTCGAGGTCGCCGATCATCGAACGCACCTCGTCGAGCTCGGGGCGGAGCGACTCGACCCGCCGGAGCTCCGCCGCGATCTCCACCAGCGGCGCAGCCGGATCGTCAGACAGCAACGTCAACCGCCGCTCGCTCGACTGCACCTGCGCCTGCAGTGTGCGTGCGAGCGCCTCCGCCTGCTCCGCAAGCGCGCGCAGCTCGCTCTCGGTCGCGGGTCGATCACCGAGCACCTCTCGCAGCCGCTCGGTCAACGCTGGGCCAGCCGGTTCACTCATCGTGAGGAATCCGTTCGACGACGGC
The DNA here is from genome assembly GCA_035623685.1 of Gaiellaceae bacterium. Classification (GTDB taxonomy): domain Bacteria; phylum Actinomycetota; class Thermoleophilia; order Gaiellales; family Gaiellaceae; genus 3-1-20CM-4-69-9. The sequence continues at coordinate 35,803 of DASPSY010000011.1, read as the reverse complement.
GGAAGCTTGACAGACCGCGTCCTCCGGCGAGCGACGACCGACCTTTGCGGGGCAGCCTCGGCTGAGTACGCTCACGGGGTGAGCAGCAAGGAGACCGTCGACACGATCCTGCGGGGCTACCACGCCTTCGTGGCCTGCGACCTCGCCACCGTCTGGGAGCTGCTCGACCCCGAGATCGAGTGGTTCGGCGTCGCCTCCGGCCTGCCGCCGGCCGACCTCGAAGAGGTTCGGCGCATCCTCATGGACAGGCTGGCCGACGGCTACCGCATCGAGCTCGAGCGCTGCATCGGCAAGGGCGACGAGGTCCTCGTCGCGTTCCGGGCCGCGGGTGTCGAGAAGGACACGCACGACGACCGCCCGCTTCAGACGCGGCGGTACTTCACCATCGGCCGCTTCTGGGCGATCGTCACGGTCCGCGACGGGCGCGTCGTGCGCGTACGGGACTATCCGGATCTGCAGGCGGGCCTCGACGCGCTCGGCGTCGAAGAAGACGCGGTCTAGACGCGGCCTCAGTATCCTGGGTGCGATGCCTCGCCTCGCGAGGGCCGGCGCGCTCTCGGCCATGATCGCTTGCACGTGCACCCCTGGGATCGCTGGCGCCCTTCCGACACCGATTCCCATCGGTGTCGGCCCGCGGTTTCAGCCGTCGGCACGCTCGCCACGGGTCGACAGCGGTTCTCCGATCGGCCGGCTTCGATGCACCTCCGCCCGCGCGACGCAGCGCGCGCACGTGGAGCTGTTCGCACGTCGTCGCGTCGTGATCGTGCCGGCGAGGATCGGCGTCTCCCCGCGCGGCTGCGTCTACGCGGTGCGGACGACTGATCCGACTGGGGTCGTCGAGTTCGTCGCCGGTATGAGACCGACGCTCGGCGATCTGTTCGCGGTCTGGGGACGGCGGTTGTCCTCGGTGCGATTGCTGAGCTTTAGCGGGCAGGTGCGCGTGTACGTCGGGGGACGACGCGTGCGGCTGGATCCGCGTCACGTGAGCCTGCGCCGTCACGCCGAGATCGTGCTCGAGGTCGGCCCGTTCGTAGCGCCGCACCGCAGCTACCTCTTCCCGGCAGGCCCGTGAGACGCGCGGCGCTGATCGTGGCGTTGTCGACGCTCGTGATCGGCGGCTGCTCGTCCGGCTCGAAGTCGACGGTGACCATCCAGCCCGCGCTCAGCTACAGCCTCGCAAACTTCCAGCCCGCGACGTTCACGCCAGGGCAACCCACCCGCGTCTCGTTCTCGGTGAAGCTGCCCTCCGGCCAGACGTTGACGAAGTTCAAGCGCGGACCCGGGCCTCACACCGGCATTCACCTGATCCTCGTGCGCTCGGACCTGGGCGCGATCGTCCACCAACATCCACCCGTCGCGCCGGACGGGACGATCAGCCAGGACGTGACACTGCCGACGCCGGGTCGGTATCGCGTCGTCATCGACGTCTACCCGGCCACCGGCCCGCTCCCGAACTACCAGCTCTTCCGCTGGGTGCGGGCGAGAGGCCCGTATCACCCGCAGCCGCTGCCCCCGTTCTCCCGGAGCGTCACGGTCGACGGCTACCGCTTCACGCTCGTGACGAAGCCGAACCTGCACGCGATCCAGGCCGCGCTCCTTACGTTCACGGTGACCGACCCGTCGGGGAAGCCGGCGCAGTTCACCCCGTGGTTCGGCGCGCTCGCGCACGCGATCTTCTTCCGCAAGGGGACGCTCGACTACTTCCACACGCACGTCTGCGCACCCGGGGCGACCGGCTGCACGAGTGTGCTCGGCGCGACGAAGGTCACGGGTACGTCGGCAAGGCCGGGCATCCTCCACGTCGGCGTGCTCGTTCCCGTCTCGGGCGTCTGGCGGCTCTTTCTCCAGACGAAGATCGACGGGCAGATCCGGACGGCGCCGTTTACGCTTCGCGTGCGATGAGAATGCCGCGAACCTTGGGGAGGTACGCCTGCGCGTGGCTCCTCGTGGCCGCGCTCGTGATCCTGGTCGGCCGGACGCTCGCTTACGCGCTGAACCCGAGCCCGCTGGCCGAGATGCTCGAGCACAAGGCCGGCGGGCCGGGAGTGCCGATCATCACCCTCGTCTCGATCGCGCTCGGAATCACGGCGTCGGCGGCTATCTGCTGGGTCGTCGCGTTCGGGGTTCGTGAGCGCGCCTTCCTCGAGCAGCGGGTCCTCGCATCTCCGCTCCCGCGCTTCAGGCCTTCTCGCATCCTCGGAGCATGGATCCTGCTCTGGGGTTTCACATGTCTCGCCGGTGGGATGCTCGAGGCCTACATCCACTGGCGTGCCGGACTCGGGTGGCACGGCCTCCACTGCCTCGTCGGCCCGGTCCACCGCGACCTGATACCGATCTTCGGCACCCTCTCGTTCGTCGGGGCGACGATCTTCGAGGCCGTCGAGCACGTCGTCGCGTGGATGCGTCGCACCTTCGCTCTGCTCGGCCGGAGCCGAGTCAGAGTGCCACTGCTCGCCGTCGTCGCGGCGCCGAGCTCGATGTGGGTGCCCGGAGCACGTGCACGGGTGACGGCGGGCGGGCCGCGCGCGCCGCCTCGCATCTCCTGACGCGTCCCACAAGCGAAAGGAGAACTCGATGAACCGGATGCGCTCCTGGAAGCGCATCGGCTGCATGCTGCTTGCAGCGGCTGCGACCGCGCTGGTCGTCGTCTCTTCGGCGTCGGCGCACGCGAGGATCAGTCCGCCCGTCGCGCTGGCGAAGACGCTCCAGCTCTACAGCCTCGCCGTCCCGACCGAGAAGAGCAATGCGACGACGAAGTCGATCGTCCTGACAGTGCCGAAGGGCTTCTCGATCGATTCGTTCGTGCCGAGCCCGGGCTGGCACCGACAGCTACAGCAGACCGGCTCCGGTGAGAATGCGGTGATCCAGCAGGTGACCTGGACCGGCGGCAACGTGCCCACCGAGGAGGACTCGCTGTTCCAGTTCCTCGGCGAGGCGTCGTCTGCAAAGACCTACACGTTCACGGTCAAGCAGACCTACTCCGACGGCTCGATCGTCGACTGGTCCGGGCCGGAATCGTCGGCCGCCCCGGCGCCGACGATCGAGGCGAAGAGCTCGCTCGGCGGCGGCGGTCTCTCGACAGTCACGATCATCGCTCTCGTCCTGGGTGCGATCGGGGTCATTCTCGGCGCCGTCGCGCTGTTCGCGGGCGGCGGGAAGCGACAAGTCGCATGACGTCACGGGGGCGGATCGTCTCGGCGCTGGCGATCGTCGCTCTTGCGCTGGCGCTACCTGGTCTCGCCTCGGCACACGCATATCTCGTCCATACGGTGCCGTCGGCGAGCGGGATCTTGAGCGCGCCGCCCCCGGATGTCGCTCTCACGTACGACGAGGCGGTCGAACCGCGGTTCGCGATCATCTCGGTCACGAACGCCGCCGGCCACGACGAGACAACAGGACCTGTGCACCGCTCGCCGACGAACCCCGACACGCTGATCGTCCCGCTCCGTCCGCATCTTCCCGAAGGCTGGTACCTCGTCTACTGGCGCGCGATCTCGGTCGACGGGCACCCCGTTCAGTCAGCGTTCACATTCGCCGTCGGACCCAATCCGGGGCCACAGCCCCAGTTCGTCATTCCGAAGATTTCCCAGACGGCCACGACGCCGAGGCTCCTGATCGCGCGCTGGGCTGTCTTCCTGACGACGATGATCGCCATCGGTCTCTTCATCATGCGTATCGCGATCGCGCGGCCCGTCTTGCGGTCGGTCCGCGGAACGAGCCTGCGGGCTGTTTCGATCGCCTTCGCGATCGCGGCATTCCTCGGTCTGCTTGCGATCCCGGTGTACCTCGACTTCTCGACCGCCACGTTCGCGCTGCGCTCGGTCTTTGCCGTCGGCGCGCTCGTCCCCCTCTTTCGCACGACCGCATTCGGGCGCGGGTACGTCGACCTCGAGATCTGCTTCGCGTGCTTCTGCGCAGCTGCGGCGATCGCAATCCTGATCGACCGTCCCGAGCGTGCGCATCGTTCGATCGTCGAGATCGTCGCCGGACTCGGCGCGGTCCTCGCCGCCGCGGCGGTGCTGCTCGTCCCCGGCACCGCGGGGCACGCGGGGCAGACGGCGCCGCGCGGTGTCTCGGTTCTCCTCGACTGGCTCCATCTCGCCTCCGGCTCGCTCTGGCTCGGCGGGTTGATCGGGCTGCTCGTCCTCTGGGGCTCCCTGTCAAGCCAGACTCGCGTGGCCGGGCTCGCGGTCTGCGTGCCCCGCTTTTCGAACGTCGCATTCGTCTCGGTCGCGCTCCTGCTCGGCTCAGGCATCGGCGCGACGATCCTGCACATGCCCACTCTCGCCGCGCTCTGGGAGACCTCCTACGGGAAGGCAATCCTCGTCAAGAGTGGTCTGCTGGCGGCCGCGATGCTGCTCGGCGCCGTCAATCTCCTCCGCTCGAAGCCGCGTCTCGTCGCGGCCCGCAAGCGTGCGGACCTCGGACCACCGGCGGCGCGACTCTTGCGGCGAGTGATCAGCGGTGAGGCGGTGCTCCTCGCGGCGGCGGTGTTCGCAGCTGCGGTCCTGTCGAGCCTCGCACCGCCGCCGAAGGCGCTCGCCGAGGAAGGATCGGCGCTCGCCCATGTCGGACCGGGTCGAGTCAGCACCGTCCTGAACAAGCCTCCGTACAAGCTCCAGGTGCTCGTCGACCCGAATCGCGCAGCGGTGGCAAACACGTTCGCCGTCAAGATCACCAAGCACGGTGCCCCGGTTCAGCACGCCGATGTCACCCTGACATTTGCGATGCTCGACATGGAGATGGCCAACCAGGAGTACCAGCTGTCGGAGACCCAGCCCGGCGTGTACTCCCACCCCTCCCCCGCGCTCGTGATGGTCGGTCACTGGGGCCTTTCCTTCAACGTCACTCCCAAAGGCGGGCTACCGTTCACAGCGCTCCTCGTCGACCACGCAACCGGATGACGTCGTCACAACGCGCAGCGCCGCAACGCAACGTCGCGCTTCTGATCACCCTCTCGCTTGTTGCGCTCGCGGCAGGGACCGGAGCAGTCGTGGTCGCCCTGCTGCTCGTGGTGCACACGATTGGCTAGAGCGCGCCTCGGCGTCCTGCTCCTGGCCGCGACGTGCGCCGCGCTCGTCCCGGTCGTGGCGCGCGCGGACGGTGATCCGGCGAGCGACTACCTCCTCGGCCAGAACGTCTTCCTCCCGTTCGGCGTGAAGATGCCCGCATCGTCGGTCGAGCAGCTGTCGACGATCGTCCAGGAGGCAACCGCTGCCGGCTACAAGATCAGAGTCGCGGTGATCGCGACGAAGCCCGACCTCGGCTCGATCCCACAGCTCTATCGCAAGCCGCAGGAGTACTCACAGTTCCTCGGCCAGGAGCTCGCATTCGTCTATCGAGGTCGCCTGCTCGTCGTGATGCCGAACGGCTACGGGTTCGCGGTGACCGGCAAGGCGACGCCGAAGGTCAAGCGCGCGCTCGTCGGCCTGCCCCCGCCGAGCACCGCTCCGAACCTGGCGGACGCAGCGACGACCGCCGTCCAGCGCCTCGCCGCCGCCGGCGGCCACCCCGTCGCTCTGCCGAAGTCGCACGGCGACTCGAGCACGAGTCGCGACCGGATCGTCATCGCCGTGGTCGCCGTTGCAGCGGTGGCCGCGGCGATCGGGATCGCTGCGCTCCGCCGCTCTCGACGTGGCACAGCACGCAGGGCGTAGCTCGATCTCGCTGCCGAGATCGAGCTACTGGCCGTCGCGATAGCGGTAGACGATCCGCCCGCGGTTCAGGTCGTACGTGGAAAGCTCGAGCTTGACGCGATCCCCGGGGAGGATCCTGATCCGGTATCGCCGCATCTTGCCGGCGGTGTAACCCAGCGTCTCGTGGCCGTTCTCCAGCACGATCTTGTACATCCCGTTCTTGAACTGTTCGACGACCTCACCGTCGAACTCGATCTTCTGTTCCTTTTCCGCCAAGCATGACCCCCTCTCGGACGACGCGTGTACTGCATCGGACGAGGATCTCGTTGCCGCAGTCGTCCCGCGTGATAATCCCGTACTGCTTGTCGCTGAACCACTCCACGGTTCCGGTTCCCATGTCCACACCTCCACCGACTGCGTCATGAACGTGCAGCGGAAGGCGCAGGGCCAAACCCGGTACTCGCTCTAACCCATGTGGTCGCAGCAGGGTAGCAACAGCGGAAACGGCACCGAGGATGCGTCGTGATCCTCGCGATCGACCAGGGAACGACGGGGACCACCTGCCTGGTCGTCGACGACGAGCTCCGGACGGTCGGGCGCGGCTACCGGCCGATCGAGCAGCACTTCCCGCGGCCCGGCTGGGTCGAGCACGACCCCGAGGAGCTCTGCCAGAGCGTGCTGACGGCGGCCGAGCAGGCACTCGCGGATGCGCGCGTCCGCCCCACCGAGCTCGCCGCGATCGGGATCACCAACCAACGCGAGACGACGATCCTCTGGGACCGGCGCTCGGGTGAGGCGGTCCACCGCGCAATCGTGTGGCAGGACCGGCGCACGGCCGAGCGCTGCCTCGAGCTGCCGGCCGAGCTGATCCGCGCGCGCACCGGCCTCGTGGCTGACCCCTACTTCTCGGCGACGAAGCTCGAGTGGCTGCTGCGCGGCCGCAGTCCCAAGGGACTGGCGTTCGGCACCGTCGATTCCTGGCTCGTCTGGAAGCTCACGGGTGGCCGCGTGCACGCGACGGACGTGACCAACGCGTCGCGGACGATGCTCGTCGACCTCGAGACGCTCGACTGGGACGCCGAGCTGCTCGCGCTCTTCGGCGCGGAACGCTCGCTCTTGCCGGAGATCCATGGCTCGAGCGAAGTGGTCGGCGAGGCCGCCCTCCTCGGCGCCACCGTTCCGATCGCTGGGATCGCCGGCGACCAGCAGGCGTCGCTGTTCGGCCACGGGTGCGTGCGTCCGGGCCAGGCGAAGGCGACCTACGGCACCGGCAGCTTCGTCCTCGTCCACCTCGGAGCCGCGCTCCGGCAGCCGCCGCACGGCGTCGTCGTCACAGCGGCGGCCGGTGATCGCGAGTACGCGCTCGAGGGATCGGTGTTCGTCACCGGCTCGGCGATCCAGTGGCTTCGCGACGGTCTCGGGATCATCGGCGACGCCGGCGAGAGCGAGGCGCTCGCACGCGCGGTCGACGACAACGGCGGCGTGTACTTCGTCCCGGCGCTGACCGGGCTCGGCTCGCCCCACTGGCGACCGGAGGCGAGAGGTCTCGTCAGCGGGATCACGCGCGGGACCCGCCGCGAGCACCTCGTCCGGGCCGCGCTCGAAGCAATTGCGTATCAGACCCGCGACGTGGTCGACGCGATGGACACGGAGATCGACGTGTTCCGGGCGGACGGCGGCGGCACGGCCAACGGCTTCCTGATGCAGCTCCAGGCCGATCTCCTCGGCATCCCCGTCGAGGTCGCGGCGGAACAGGAGACGACCGCGCGCGGCGCGGCCGCGCTCGCCGGCATCGCCGTCGGCGCCTTCGAGGAGGATGTCCTCCTAGCGACGCTCACTCCCGCCCGCCGCTACGAGCCACGGCTCGACCGCGCCGAGGTCGAGCGGCTCCTCGCGGGCTGGCACGATGCGCTGCGCCGGACGCTCGAGTAGCGCCGACGCGAGCGAATCACTCGACTCAGGGATTCCCGCTCGAGCGCGACCGCGCGTAAGTTTCGAGCAGCGGCAACGGGGAGAACTGCGGCGTGGCAAATTGGGTGGGGGAGCGACACGACTCGCGGCGCGTGGACGAGGAACGCGTCGACATCTGCCTGGCCTGCGGGGGTCCGATGGATCCCGTGCTCAGCTCGCTCGGCTCGCTTCGCTGCTCTGACTGCAGAGACGCGCGACGCCCACTCGAAGAGTCGTTCGTCCAGCGGTGGCGGCGAAAGCGCGGCGCCCGCTGAAGTCGGCGGTCGACCGTGGTCGCCTGATCCGCGCGGCAGCACGCGTCGCCACCATCCTCGTGTTCGCAGTCCTCCCGGTGGTGCTGACCGCCACGATCCTCTCTGCCGCATTCGTACGGGGGCCGTTCCTCTACGACTACCGCGGCGGTCTCTACGAGGCGGGGACGGCGATCGTCCACGGCCACGACCCGTATCGCGTCGACTTCGTCGCGCGACAGGCAGCGTCGAAGCGCGCCGGCGAGCATCCGGACACCGTCATCTCGGTTCCCGTCTACCCGGCGCCCACGCTCCTCGCGGCAACGCCCCTGAGCCTGCTCCCATATCGCGTCAGCGGCATCGTGTTCACGCTGCTCTCGATCGCTGGGCTCCTGGCGGGTTTACGACTCCTCGGCGTGCGCGACTGGCGCTGCTACGGACTTGCCTTCTGCACGTGGCCCGTGCTGCACGGACTGCTGCTCGGCGCACTCACACCCCTCCTCGTCCTCGGGGCGGCGATCGGGTGGCGTTGCCGCGACCGGCTCCCCTCGGCCGCGGTCTCGATCGCAACGATCGTCGTCGCGAAGCTCTTCCTCTGGCCGCTCCTCGTCTGGCTGGCGACGACGCGGCGTCTGCGCACGCTCGGTGTCGCCGTGGTGCTCTCCGTGGTCGGGACGCTCGGCGCGTGGGCGGCGATCGGCTTCGACGGCCTGGCGCAGTATCCGCGGATGCTCGCGAACCTGTCCGCCGTCTCCGAGAACGTCGGCGTCTCGCTCGGGTCGGGCCTGCTGACGCTCGGCTTCACCGACACGGGCGCGGAACTGCTCGCCGGCGCAGCGGCTGCGTCGCTGCTCGCTGCCGCATGGGTATTGAGCCGACGGCCGGACGGCGACCGTCGCAGCTTCGGGCTCGTGATGGTCGCCGCGTTGGTTGCCTCGCCGATCGTCTGGCCACACTACTTCGCGCTCGCGCTCGTCCCGATCGCCCTCGCCTCGCCCACGCTTTCGCCGCTCTGGCTCACGCCGCTGCTGGCCTACCTCGCCCCGAGCGCGCAGACGACGGGTCGGCCGTGGGAGATCGTCCCGTATCTCGCGATCGTCGCGATCGTCGCCTTCCGGTTGTGCTCGAGCCGGCCGCTCGCGGCCGACTGCGGCGGGGAGGAGGGCGGACGTCCGTCGACCGAGAGCCGGATTCCCGTTCCGGCGACCTGAGTCGACCCTTGCCAGACCCGACGCCGGCGCGTAGGGTCGGACCAAGCGATCTGCGGCAGAGAGGATCTCGGGTGACCGAGCTGAGCCGTCCGATCGCCGCCCCGATCCACCACACCAACGGGGCACCGCCTGCGAAGCCGATCCGCACGCTGGGTCGGTCACCGTCGTTCACCGAGCTCGTGTACGCACACTACGACTGGTGGCGCGCGCAGCGGACGGGCGCGGAGACCGAGGGGAGCGACGAGGCGTACGAGGCACTGCTGCGCCGCTTCAGCGCGGCGCACGGGGAGATCGTCCGGTCGTACTGGTGCTCGAACGTCGAGAGCGCGGTCGCGCTGACCGAGCGGCGGCGACGGCTGCGCTGGGCGCCGCGACAGCTCGCGTACCACCGTGAGACGGACTGGGCGACGAAGAACCAACCTGACATCGCCGGGGAGCTGCACCGCTGCGACAAGCTCGCCGTCCGCGCGCAGACGGTGCTCAAGGGTGTCCGCCAGCGAATCTGTCTCCAGCTCGTGATGGCATCCGCGGCACACCTCCTGAGCCTCGTCGACGCGCGGGCGGCGCACGACGACCCGGCGAAGAACGCTGCGACCCTCGCTCAGGAGCGCAAGGTCATCGACGAGACCGAGAGCTACTACGCAGCCGCCGCGAACGGGCAAGCCCAGATCGTCTACTTCGGGGGGATGGCGGCGGCTGCCGGCGCGATCACGCTGATCTGCTCGATCTGGCTGTGGCATGCGAGCGGGTGGCCGCGACCCGTGATGGCGCTACTGGCCGGCTCGATCGGCGCGGTCGTCAGCGTGATCCAGCGCATCAACGCCGGGGACTTCGAACTCGACTACGACGTCGGCTGGCCGTACGCGTTCTTCCTCGGCGGTCTTCGACCGCTGATCGGCGGCGCGATGGCGATCGCCATCGCCTTCGTCTTCATCAGCGGGATGCTCTCGCTCCCGATCGCGGCCGACGCGTCCGCCGACCAGAAGCGCTTCGCGCTCCTGGTCGTCTCCTTCCTCGCGGGCTTCAGCGAGCGCTGGGCGCAGGACACGCTCGCAACGGCCGTCCCGGGGACCAAGCCGTCCGGAGGCGCGGCGGCAGGCAGCGCCAAGGGGAGTTGAGCGAGCGAAGGCTCAGGCCGCGAACGCGGTGACGTCTCCCTTCTGATCCAGGAGCTCGCCGAGGGTCTTCCACGAGAACCAGAACGTCCCGTTGCGGAGTCCGCCCCAGGTCGGGCCCCACGACTGGTAGGCCCAGACCTGCTCGTCCTCGACCGCGAGCCCGAACAGCTCGATCTCGTGGCCGCCCCGAACGGCCGCATTGGCCGTCAACGGGCACTCGCCCGTCGAGAGCGGCTCGTCGAAGCTGTCGTACCACGGGATTCCGGCGATCACCGGCGCGATCGTCAGCGTTCCCAGCGCCTGCTCGAGGCCGAATGCATGGCTGTACGCGGAGATGTAGCCGTCCTCGCGTGCAGCCTTCGCCACGGCGAGACCGGATGAGCCCGTGTCGTCGGGCGGATACGCGCCCTTGATGCGGTCGAGGTGGGTCGCCTGCTCGTAGAGCGTGACCGCGTTCTGCTCCTGGAACGAGTGGCCACGCTTGTAGTACGGATCGGTCATCAGCGCGCCGGCCATCGCGTTGCCCGTGCACGAGCCGAGCTCGCCCTGATCGAACGGCCGGCAATGCCGGTGGTGCTTGACGTCCTGCAGCGGCGCGGTCTGCGCCTCGTAGTTGCGGCTGCGTGGATCGTGCTCGACGTGACGGCCGAGCCGGCTCCCGGGCAGTCCGCGCTCAGGCAGCTGCTCGACGAGGACCTCGTCCATGTTCCCCTCCTTGACGGCGTTGCGCGCGCTGCGGTCGCGCGCGTGCACATCAAATCGAGCCGGCGGACAAAAGGCAAGGACGGCGCCTGGAGCCGCCCACGAGGGTCAGACGTCGCCCGACACGGCGTGCTCGGCGCGGCGCGCATCGGCAGCCGCGTCGACGTCGAGGTCCGGAGAGCCGGCAAGCTTCAGCGCCTGGCTTGGCTCGAACCCAGCCGCACAGAGGTGACGGAAACGGCGGAAGAGCAAGGATTGATCCTCCTGCTCGCCGTGCTCATCGGGGACTGCGCCGCACATGCCTGAGTCTCGTTTCTCCCCTGGCGGACCGCCGCACAGCCCGCCAGGGATCTTGATTGGAAGGAGCTCGCCGAGTACTGCATCGGTCGTGCCCGTGCGGCGCCTTAGGGGCCGGCGCGGATTCACACCGGATTCACACCGATGTCGGCCAGCTCAGACTGTCGTGCTCGTCAGGCCGTTCCAGTCGCGCGGCTGCGTCCCGACCTGCTCGAGGATCGTCTCGAGCATGGCGAAGGACGAGAGGACGTGCTCGCGGGCCAGCGCCCTTGCCCCTTCGGCGCTGCCGGCCGCGAGCGCCTGACGGATCGCGCGGTGCTGCTGGTCGTTCTTCAGGTACAGGCCGTCGATCGAGTGATCTCCAGGCGCCCAGACGGCGGGCCCCGAGAAGTTCCGTCGAGCGCCTTTGGCGAGACGCTCGACGAGCGGCGCGTCGGCGACGCGGTAGATGACGTCGTGGAAACTGTGGTTCGCCCGGACCCAGTCGCCCATGATCGAGCGACGCTCCTCGCCCGGCTCACGCGCGCGAAGCTCCTGCGTCAGCCGCGAGAATCGCTGCTCGGCCTGCTCGAGCTCGGCGAGATCCTCCGACGTCATCCTCGTCGCGGCAAGTTCGGTTGCGAGCGCCTCGAGCTCGCAGCGCACGAGGAACGCCTCGTGGAGCTCGGCGCGCGACAGTGTTCGCACCTGCACGCCGCGGTTCGGATGGAAGTCGACGAGACCGAGAGCGTCGAGCCGGCGCAACGCCTCCCGGATCGGCGTACGCGAGACGCGGAAGCGCTCCGAGAGCTGCTCCTGGCGCAGCACGCTGCCGGGCTCGAGCTCGCCCGAGACGATCGCCTCCTCGATCACGAGGGCGATCTCGTCGGCCTTCGTCGAGTCCGCGCTCACGGGAGCCGAGTGTACGCGGTGGTCGTGAGGAACTCGGCGGGCTCGCGGGCGAGCGCGAGCTCCGCGAAGAGCTCCTTCGCCTCGACGCTCGCGTCGACCACCGCGAGCTCGTCGTGAACACGCTGGGGCGGGAACCGCTCTGCGCGCACCCACTGCCAGACCTGCGAGCGGCAGATCTCGGCGGTGGCGACGTCCTCCATCAGGTTGTCGATCGCGACGGCGCCGATGCCGCGAAGCCACGCATCCAGATAACGGGCGCCGACCGACACGTTGACACGCAGCCCCTCGTCGGTGATCTCTCCCGGCGTCTCGGCGATGCCGAGCAATGCCTCCTCGGACGGGACGACATCGTCGCGCGACCGGTCGATCTGGTTCGGTCGCGTCCCGAGTGCCGCGTCGAAGCACCCGGTCGCGACCTCGACGAGATCTGGGTGAGCCACCCACGTTCCGTCGAAGCCATCCCTCGACTCGCGCTCCTTGTCGTCCCTCACCTTCGCGAGCGCGACCTCGTTGATCGACGGATCGCGGCGCGAGGGGACGAACGCCGCCATTCCTCCGATCGCATGAGCGCCGCGGCGGTGGCACGACCTGACGAGCAGCTCCGTGTAGGCGCGCATGAACGGCGCCGTCATCGTCACCTGCGCGCGATCGGGCAGCAGCCAGTCTCGTGTGCGGAACGTCTTGATCGCGCTGAAGATGTAGTCCCACCGACCCGCGTTCAACGCGCAGCCGTACTCGCGCAGCTCGTACAGGATCTCCTCCATCTCGAATGCCGCCAGGATCGTCTCGATCAGGACGGTGCACCGGATCGAGCCGTGGGGGAGCTCGAGCTCGTGCTCCGCCCATGCGAAGACGTCGGCCCAGAGCCGTGCCTCGCGATGCGACTGGAGCTTCGGAAGGTAGAAGTACGGGCCACTGCCTCGCTCGAGCAGCTCGTGCGCATTGTGGAAGACAGCAAGGCCGAAGTCGAACAGGCTCGCGCTGATCGCATCGCCGTCGACGAGCACATGACGCTCGGGCAGATGCCAGCCACGCGGACGAACGACGAGCGTCGCCGTCTCATCGTTGAGCCGATACGACCGTTCGCGCGTCTCGAGCGCGATGGTCCGACGAACCGCGTCCGCCAGGTTGCGCTGCCCCTCGACGACGTTCCGCCACGTCGGCGAGGTCGCGTCCTCGAAGTCCGCCATGAAGACACGGGCGCCGGAGTTGAGCCCGTTGATCATCATCTTCCGGTCGACGGGCCCCGTGATCTCGCAACGCCGGTCTCGGAGGTCGGGGGGTGCCTCGTCGACGTGCCACGCCGAGTCGCGCACTCGCTGCGTCTCGGCCAGGAATCCCGGTAGCCCGCCCGCATCGAGCTCTTGCTGACGCTCGGTGCGGCACTGCAGCAGCTCGAGCCGCGTGGGGTTCAGCTCGCGGTGGAGACGGGTGACGAAGTCGAGCGCGGGGCCGGAGAGGATCGCCTCGTCGACCGGGGCCGCCACCTCGACGGCGCCGAGCGCGGAGCTCAGAACTGCGCTTCCTCGGTCGAGCCGGTGAGTGCCAGCGTCGAGCTTGCACCTCTCGACACCGCGCTGGCGACGAGGTCGAAGTAGCCGGCGCCCGCCTCGCGCTGATGGCGCGATCCCGTATAGCCGAACTCCTCGAGCGCGAACTCGCGCTCCTGGAGCTTGACGTACGCGCTCATCGCATCCGACAGGTACCCCTGCGCGAGCTCGAACATCGCGGCGTTCAGCGAGTGGAAACCAGCGAGCGTGATGAACTGGAAGCGGTAGCCGAGCCTGCCGAGCTGACGCTGGAAGCCCGCGATCTCGTCGGTGTCGAGGTGCTTCCGCCAGTTGAACGACGGCGAGCAGTTGTATGCGAGCAGCTTGCCGGGGAAGTGCGCGTGGATCGCGGCGGCGAACTCTCGTGCCTCGCCGAGGTCGGGCGTCGACGTCTCGAACCAGAGCACGTCCGCATACGGCGCGTACGCCAGCGAGCGAGCGATCGCAGCTTCGAGCCCGTCGCGGACACGGAAGAAGCCTTCCGGCGTGCGATCACCCGTGACGAACTCGCGGTCCGCGTCGTCGACGTCGCTCGTCAGCAGAGTCGCGGACAGCGCGTCCGTGCGCGCCACGAGCACCGTCGGGACGTCGAGCACGTCGGCCGCCAGTCGCGCAGCCGCGAGCGTCCGAACGAACTGTGACGTCGGTACGAGCACCTTGCCGCCGAGGTGGCCGCACTTCTTCTCCGAAGCGAGCTGGTCCTCGAAGTGCACGCCGGCAGCGCCGGCCTCGATCATCGACTTCATGAGCTCATACGCGTTGAGCGCCCCGCCGAACCCTGCCTCGGCGTCGGCCACGATCGGCGCGAACCAGTGCGTCCCGTTCCGCCCTTCCGACCAGTCGATCTGGTCGGCGCGCTGGAGCGCGCCGTTGATCCGGCGAACGAGCGCCGGGACGCTGTTCACCGGATAAAGGCTCTGATCGGGATACGTCTGTCCGGCGAGATTCGCGTCGGCGGCGACCTGCCACCCCGACAGGTAGATCGCCTGCAGGCCCGCGCGGACCATCTGTACGGCCTGGCCGCCCGTCATCGCGCCGAGCGCCCGAACGGGCTCGGGGCGGCTCAGCAGCTCCCAGAGCCGCTCAGCGCCGGCACGGGCAATCGTGTGTTCGGGGACGAGCGTGCCGCGAAGTCGAACGACGTCGGACGACGCATACGGACGCTCCGCGCCGGCCCACCGTGGGTCGGACGCCCAGCGCTCGCCGAGCGCACGCTCGGCCTCGAGCCGGCCGGCGTCACTCATTGGTGTGATCACGCTCGCAGAACTCGGGACACGTGCACTCGGCGGTCTCCGCGCGGGAGAGCACGGCCGAACCGCGAGGCTCGGCGGCCGTCGCCGTCCTCGCGGGCTCCTGCGCCGGGCCGATGCCCTTGGCCGGCGCACTCGCTCGCCTGATCGATGCCGTCGTCGCCATTCCGCTCCCTGAATCCCTTCTCTCGCCTCTTGGATCCTAGATTACGAGAAAACAGAGGTCAATAGTCTTTTTGTGGCAGCAACAAGGCAAAGTGGGATCCGAATTGATCCGTCATGGATCCAATCTGCGCCTGTGAGCTCGACCGGGCAGGTGCCTAGCCGAGGTGCGCGACGGCGAGGCCGACGAGCAGCCCGAGCACGACGGCGGCCAGGACGTACGCGACTCTGGTCAGGACTGGCGCGATCCGTAGACGAAGCGGCAGCCGATAGACCGGCAAGCCGTAGTCGACCCACAGGTAGGCGAAGGACTCCTCCACCGCGGGGACCGGCTCTGCCTCGACGGTACCGTTGAGCCGTCCCAGCCGAAGCTCAATCTCCCGGAGATTTCCCGCCAGCTCGCGAATCCTCGACGAGTTCGACGAGTCGTCCGCGATGCGGCTCAGCGCCTCCACCGTTCCGTCACTCATGCCATCACCCCCCCGATGGCGTCGAAGGCGGGCCCATCGTGTGCGATGGGTCGCTCTCGCCGCAGTCCCCGAAAACCCGCTGTCTTCCGACCCCACACTCGATATAGACGCGGGATCGTGTGAATGCAAGACCAGCTGACGAACGGCATCCGTCTCCGGTGAGGACTGCACGCTCGCGGGCCGGATCGCTCGCCGTTGCATGCCTGGCGGTCGGCGTCGTCTTCGCGAACGGGCCGGCCGGAGGCGCAGTCCGCGACGACACCGCGACGCTGCAGGCGCAGCTCGACGCGGGCGGCAACGTCTTCCTCCCGAAGCTCCCCGACGGCCGCTGCTACGCGACCCGCGGACTCTGGGTCTCGCGCGACGACACCACCATCACCTCGGACGGCGCGTGCATCGTGGCGCTCGGCCCAGGCCCGGCACGGATCGCGACGAAGAGCGGCCGGCCGGTCGAGGCGACCGCCGTCTTCTTCGTCAACCACTCGGACATCCGAGCGTCGGAGCCCATCCGCGTCACGATCAGCGATGTCCACATCGTCGTGCCGAACGCGAAGCGCATGACGGGCGTCGCGATCTTCGGGCACGAGGTCACGCTCGACCACGTGACGATCGGCGGCGAGCCGACGACGGACGTCGTCGTCGGAGGCGGTGGGATCGGCTCGGCAGGGACGGCGCAACGCATCACGATCCGAGGCTGCACGCTCACGGGAGGCAGACGGAACGTCGTCTTCGTCGCAGGGCCGATCGGCCTTCATCTCGAGGGCAGCACGCTGTCGGGGGCTCGCGGACTGCCTCGTGGCGCTGCCGGCGCCGGGCTGAACATTCGTTCCGCCGACCGCGGGCAGCCCGTCCTCGACGTCGACGTCGCCGACAACACGATCGCGGACAACGCCGGGCCCGGCATCCTGCTCGATCTCGACCCGCGCGACGGGCCGCCCGTGATTGCCTCCGGGATCGAGCTCGACGGCAACCATGTCCTGCGCAACGCCCGACGGACGCAGCCGTCGAGACGAGGAGGGATCGTCGTGGTCGGAGGCGAGAACGACGGCGCCGGACGGCTCACGCTCACCGCCAACGCCGTCCACGCGAATCGAGGCCCGGGCGTGCTGGGGCGGCGGCTCAGGCTCCGCGTGGCCGCGACCGGGAACGATCTCGGCGGCAATGCCGGCGGCGCGACACGTGGCGTCAGGCCGATCGCGGTGCGGGCGGCGGCGGCGGCCCCCACGTGGCTCCCCGATGCTCCGATGCGCGCCGCCGCAGACGACACCCAGTGGCTGCAGACGCGCCTCGACGCCCGTGGCGGGACGATCTTCCTGCCGAAGCTCCCGGACGGGCGGTGCTACGCCACACGCGGTCTCTGGGTCTCGCACGATGACACGACCATCACTTCGGACGGCGCGTGCATCAGCTCGCTCGGTCCCGGTCCCGTCCGGCTCCACTCCGTCGACGGAGATCCGATCGCCTCGAACGCGGTGTTCTTCGTCAGTCGCTCCCGGCCGACGGCGCCGGCACCCATCAGGGACACGATCGAGAACCTCCGGATCGTGGTTCCAAACGGTCAGGAGATGTACGGCGTCGCGACGCTCGGGCACGAGGTCACGCTCAGCCACCTCGAGATCGCCGGCTCGCCGATCGACGACGTGCTGATCGGCGGTCGTGCGAACGGGAACGGCTACGTCTCGAACGTGTCGGTGGAGGACTCGACGCTCGAAGGGGCGATGCGCAACGCCGTCACCGCATTCGGCGTGATCGGGCTCCACGTCGTCGGGGACACGATCGAAGGCGTCCGCGATCTGCCGGCGGGCCAGCCGGCCGCCGGCATCGACGTCGAGCCCGACGATCGCTCGGAGCCGACGCTCGACGTCGTGATCGCAAGCAACACGATCGTCCACAACGCTGGCCCGGGGATCCTGCTCGAGCTCGACTCGAACAGCGGGCCGGCCGTTCTCGCCGACGACCTCCGGATCACGGGGAACACGATCAGCGGGAACGCACTGCAGCGATCTCCGCCCAAGCGGGCCGGCGTCGTGATCGCCGGCGGCCAGGACGTGGTCGAGGGCACGCTCGTCCTGAGCGGCAACACCATCGAGAACAACGGGGGTCCCGGAATCCTCGCCACGCGACTCAAGCTCGTCGTCGATGCGACGGACAACGTCGTGCAAGGCAACGAGGACGGCGCGTCGGTCGGGCTCTAGGCCGCCGGCGGGGCCGGGCCGCGCCCGGCCCATGACGCGCCCGAGCTTGCGAGGACCACGAGCGCGATCGCGATCCACGAGACGACTCCGAGACGCTGGCCGAGAACAACGAGCCCGGCGAGCGCCGCCACCGCCGGTTCGAGGCTCATCAACACGCCGAATAGCTGCGTCGGCATCCGTCGCAGCGCTTCCAGCTCGAGCGACCACGGGATCGCGGACGAGAGCACGCCCACGCCGGCGGCGATCACGAGCACGTGCGCCGACAGCAGCGTCCTGCCGGCCGTCGCGATCCCGATCGGGGCGACGAGCACGGCCGCACCGGCCGTCGCCGCCGCCACGCCCGTCACACCCGGATAGACGCCGCCGACGCGCGCGCTGAGGACGATGTAGAGGCCCCAGCAGGCGCCCGCGACGAGCGCGAGCACGACACCGAGCGGATGCACCGCCCCCGACCCGCCGCGCGCGAGCAGGACGATCCCCGCCGCGGCGAGCCCGACCCACACCAGGTCGAGCCTCCGGCGGGAGGCGACGATCGCCACGGTCAGCGGCCCTACGAACTCGAGTGTGACCGCGATCCCGAGCGGGATCCGGTCGATCGCGCCGTAGAACGAGAGGTTCATCGCGGCGAGCGTCGCCGCGAAGGCGCCGAGGAGCGCGAGCTCCCTCTGCGGGCGTTCGCGGATCGTCGGCCGCCAGAACAGCCCGAGGGCCACGGCGCCGAAGACGAGCCGGAGCATGACGATCCCCGATGGGCCCGTCCGGTCGAAGAGCGTCCGCGCAACCGCAGCTCCCACCTGGGCGGAGACGATCGCTGTCACCACCAACGCCGTCGGTGGCACGACCAGGCGTCGAGAGTCGGCGCGGGCGGCGGTGCGGGGTCTCGTGGTCATAGGACACCGCGCACGCTAGTCGTCGGCCCCACCGGCTCGAACCGAAGCCGACTCCAGGGCGGGAGGCGCCGAGCCGATAGGTGGGGAATGAGCCGATTCGCCCGGTCGTGGACGCTCGCAGCGCGCTGCCTCGGTGATCGCCGCGGACGCGCCGCGCTCGCGGCCGTGGGCCTAATCGGGACCTTCCTGCTGTTCGAGTTCGTTCCGCACGCGGCGCACGCCGGCTCCGTCGTCTTCGTCCCCTGGATCGCGCTGATCGCCGTCGACCTCGGGCTCGCTGCCGGTGTCGCCGCCGGGCTTGCGGGACTCGGCCTGTTCCTCGTGACCGCCGCCTCGCACGGTGCGGACATCACGCCGGTGTTCGTCCTCGGCCGCGGAGCCTCGTTCGTGCTGATCGGAGCCGGAGTCGGTGCTCTCGGCACGCGGCTTCGCCGCAACGAGGCTCGCAACTGGGCACTGGTCGAGGGACTGCCGCTGGCCGTCTACGTCGAGTCGGAGGAACGCGGGCTCTTCTACGTCGGGCCGCAGATCGAGTCGATGATCGGCTACCCACGCGCGGACTGGCTGAACAACAACAGCCTCTGGCGCCGCGTCGTTCATCCCGATGACCGCGACCGCGTCCTCGACGAGTACGCGCACGCCGTCGCCTCGCAGGCACCGCTCACATATGAGTACCGGCTGGTCGGGCCGGACGGCAAGGCGATCTGGGTGCGTGACTCGTCCGGTTACATCGCGGACGGCCAGCGCTCGTACCGTCAGGGATTCATCGTCGACATCACGCAGCAGAAGAAGACGGAGGAGCAGCTCGCGCGGAACGCCACACTCATGCGCGGGTTGATCGACACGACGGTCGACGGGATCGCGCTCACCGATCGGGACGGGAGGATCCTGATCGCAAACGAGCCGTTGCGGCGCCTCGTGCACGGCCTCGGCATCCCGAGCGAAGGCCCGATCCACGAGCGGCTGATCGCGATCGCGGGCAAGACGACGGAGCCCGAGCGCTACGAGCGTCGCATGCGCGAGCTCGCGGCAGATCCGTTCACGACGACCTTCGACGAGTTCGAGCTCGGCGACAACCGCCGGGTCTTCCAGGGCTACACGGCGCCGGTGATCGGCGACCACGACGAGTACTTCGCTCGGGTCTGGACGTTGCGCGACGTGAGCGAGCAGCGCGAGCTCGAGAACCTGCGCGACGCGTTCGTCGCCACCGTGTCCCACGAGCTTCGGACGCCGCTCACGTCGATGCTCGGCTTCCTCGAGCTGATTCACGACCAGAGCGAGGAGCTCACTCCCCAGGTCGTGGACTACCTCGAGATCGTCCGGCGCAACGCCAGCCGGCTCGAGACCCTCGTCGGCGACCTGCTGTTCATCGCGCAGATCGAAGCGGGCCGGCTGTCGCTCGAGTTCGCGGAGGCCGACATCGCCGACCTGGCGGCGCAGGCCGTCGACGCCGCACGTCCGGCCGTCGTTGCGAAGGAGGTGACGCTGATGCTCGAGGCCCGAGCTCCGAGCATCGTCATCGCCGACGCCAACAGGCTGCGCCAGGTGCTGGACAACCTCGTCTCGAACGCCGTCAAGTTCACGCCGTCGGGCGGAACGATCCGTGTGACGGTCGAGGACCTGGGCGACACGTGCGCGCTGCACGTCAGCGATACCGGCGTCGGCATCTCGGAATCGGAGCAGTCGCGCCTGTTCGAGCGGTTCTTCCGCAGCGAGGCCGCGGAGACGAGGCGGATCCCCGGAACGGGCCTCGGACTGGCGATCACGAAGGCGATCGTCGACGGACACGACGGCTCGATCACCGTCGAGAGCGTCGAGGGAGAAGGATCGACGTTCACGATCTCGCTGCCGAAGCCGACCGCGCGGCGCCGGCGGCAGACCGCCGGCGGCAAGACGGCGGTGCCGATCGGCTGAGCTCGCCGCCGGGCGTTCTCGAAACAGGTATACGTCCGGAATGTTCCGCGAGCGGCTCGAGAGCGGCGTCCTCCTGGGCGCCGAGGGATACCTGTTCGAGCTCGAGCGCCGCGGGTACCTCAAGAGCGGGCCGTACGTGCCGGAGGTCGTCCTCGACTTCCCCGACGCCGTCCTGGAGCTGCATCGCGAGTTCGCCCGCGCGGGCGCGGACGTGATGGTCGCGTTCACGTACTACGGCCATCGGGAGAAGCTCCGGACGATCGGGCGCGAGGACGACCTCGAGGCGCTGAACCGCGACGCGATGCGCCTCGCGAAGCAGGCCGCGGACGAAGCGGGCGCGCTCGTCGCCGGGAACATCTGCAACACGTGGGTGTACGACCCCGACTCCCCGGCCGAGACGGGCGCGATCGTGCGCGAGATGTACCGGGAGCAGGTCGGCTGGGCCGTCGAGGAAGGCGCCGACTTCATCATCTCGGAGACCAACGACTACCTCGGCGAGGCGCTGATCGGGCTCGAGGTGATCCAGGAGTTCGGCGTCCCCGCCCTCGTGACGCTCGCCTCGACGAGCGAGCAGACGATCGACGGCTACGAGCTCGACGATGCCTGCAGGAAACTCGAGGCGAATGGCGCCGACGCGGTCGGCCTCAACTGCTCGCGTGGGCCCTCGACGATGCTGCCGCTGATCGCGCGGATCAGAGACGCCGTCGACTGCGCGGTCGCGGCCCAACCCGTCCCGTACCGCACGACTCCGGCCCAACCGACCTTCCAGATGCTGCGAGATGCGGACGGTGCGCGTGCATTCCCGATCGGTCTCGACCCGTTCGTGTGCACGCGCTTCGAGACGGCGAGCTTTGCGGCTGCCGCACGAGACGTCGGTGTCGACTACATCGGACTCTGTTGTGGCGCGGCGCCGCACCACATCCGCGCGATGGCGGAAAGCCTCGGCCGCACCGTCCCGGCGAGCCGTTACTCGCCGGACCTGTCGCTGCACCCGGTGCTGGGCGACAACATCGGCGAGCGGGCAGAGAAGTTCGGGGACTGGCGAGACTGACCGCGGGCTCGCGATGAGCGAGGTGCGCGTGGCGGTGGTCGGCGGCGGGGTGGTCGGGCTCGCCTGCGCGTGGGAGCTGCGGCGCGCCGGCGCCGATGTGATCGTGCTCGAGCGCGCCACCGTCGGTGGCGGCGTCTCCCGCGGGAACACGGGGTGGGTCTGCCCGAGCATGACTTACCCGTTGCCCGCGCCGGGAATGGTGCGCGAAGGACTGAGGCAGCTCGTCACCGGGGGCGAGGCTTTCGTCCTGCGCCCCACTCTCGACCCGTCGTTCGTCCGCTGGCTCTGGCACTTCCGTCGCAACTGCACCCAGGCGCGCTTCGACGCCGGCGTCCGCGCGCTGCTCGGGCTGAATCGGCGGACGCTCGAGCTGTTCGACGCGTACCGCGCCGCCGGAGTCGAGTTCGAGATGCACACGGCCGGGCTCGTGGTCGCCGCGAGAACCGCCGAGGGTCTCGACCTCTACCGCGCGATCTTCGCCAGGCTCCGTCAGCTCGGGTACGACGGAGGGACGATCGGCGAGCTCGACGGCAAGGAAGCGGCGGCGATCGAGCCCGCCCTCGACGCAGACAAGGTCGTCGCCGGCCTGCGCGCGGTCGTCGACCGCTTCGTCCGGCCCGAGTCGCTGACGGCCGGGCTCGCCGCGAGCCTGCGCGCGGACGGCGTCGAGATCCGCGAGGGGTGCGAGCTGCGCGAGCTGCACCGCCGGAACGGCTCGCTCGATATCGACACCGGCGGCGAGCCCGTCCGCGCCGACAGGGTCGTCATCGCCGCAGGACTGCCATCCGGCCCGTTGCTGAAGCGCTGCGGCGTGCGCGTGCCTCTCGTCGGCGCGCGCGGCTACAGCGTCACGCTCCCCGGCCGCGGCACGCCGCCGAGCCATGCCCTCTACCTCGCCGAGGCGAAGCTCGGCCTCAGCCCGTACGACGGGGGTGTGCGCATCGCAGGCGTGTTCGAGCTCGGCGCGAGCAGCACCGACGCGTCGGCCGACGTCGGTGCTCGACTGATCGCCGCGTCACGCCCGTACCTCGGTGGCTGGCAACCGGACTCCGAGACGCCGGTCGACGCGTGGGCGGGCCTTCGACCGGCAACGCCGGACGGCCTGCCGCTCGTAGGTGCATTGCCCGGGATCGATGGCGCGTTCGTCGCCACGGGTCACGGAATGCTCGGCGTCACGCTCGCGCCGGCGACGGCAGCGGCGCTCGCACCGCTCGTGCTCGAGGGTCGAGCTGCGGACGAGCTCGCGCCGTTCGATCCTGCGCGGAGACTCTGACTAGCGGGGCTGGTCGTACAGCTCGTCGGTCTTCGCGGCCATGATGAAGTCATTGCGGTGGAGGCCCTTGATCTTGTGCGTCCACCACGTCACCGTCGTTCGACCCCATTCGGTCAGGAGCGCGGGATGATGCCCTTGCTGCTCGGCGAGCGCACCGACGCGGTCGGTGAACGCGAGCGCGTGCGCGAAGTCGTCGGCGGGGAACACACGCGCTAGACGCTTGATCCCGTCGATCTCGACGAGGTCCCAGTCGGGGACCTCGGGAAGAAGCTCGACGAGCTCCTCGTCGGTCACGGTCGGCGCGTCCCTGCGGCACGCCACGCACGTCATCTGCACCAGCGCCTCCACCGCCGTTCACCCTACCGCCGCGCGACGGACGAGCGCGCTCGGCGGACGCCCGATTGCGTATGGTGCGGACTCCGTGAGCTCCGAGACCACAACGCGGCGCATCGTCTCGATCGCGGCGTCACCCGGTTGGGGCGCGCTGTTCGACCAGCCCGACGATCCGCTCGACGAGCAGAAGCTCGTCACGCTGGCGGCTTGGGCGCTGATCGAGGAGCCCGACGGGCAGACGCGTGTCGTCGGTCTCGTGCAGAAACCGGCGAGCGACACGACGCCCGTCGGGTCGTTCGGCTTTGCGGACGAGTCCGACGGATTCGCCGGCTACAGCAACCAAGGCCTCAAGACGAAGCCCGCCGAGTAGCGGCCCCGCTCAGTCGGTCCAGGGCTCGTCGTCGTACTCGTCGGCCGGCCGCTGCTCGGCGTCCTCGCTCTCGGGCTCGGCGCTCTCGTCGTCGGACATCGACTCGACGGGAATGGGCTCGGTCATCGCTTCCTACCTCCTCGCTGGACGATGCGTTCGCTCCGATTGTGCGTGCGCGATCGCCCCGCGGACGACGCGACTCCGCATCGCAACCGCACGTTCACCACACTGCGCACGGGCGCAGACGAGCCATGGTGGCAGGCACTGTCGTCAGAATCCGTGCGTGGCCGAACACCGCGTCCTCGCAATCGACGTCGGTGGCTCGCACGTCAAGATCCTGGTCACAGGCGAGACGACGCTGCGTCGGTTCGTCTCGGGAGACGATCTGACGCCGCAGCGGACGGTCGAGGGCGTGCTCGAGGAGGTGGGCGATTGGCAGTTCGACGTCGTCTCGATCGGGATTCCCGCGCCGATCAAGGGCGGTCGCGTCGCGCGCGAGCCGGCGAACCTCGGCGCCGGGTGGGTCGAGTTCGACTTCGAGCACGCGTTCTCGCGGCCGACCAAGATCGTCAACGACGCCGCCATGCAGGCGCTCGGAAGCTACGAGGGAGGCATGATGCTCTTCCTCGGGCTCGGGACCGGGCTCGGCTCCGCGCTGGTCGTCGAGCCACAGCTGGTCGTGCCGATGGAACTCGCGCACCTGCCGTTCCGCAAGGCGACGTTCGAGGACTATGTCGGGTCGCGCGGGCTCAAACGGGCCGGCAGGAAGAAGTGGCAGAAGGCGGTCGACGACGCGGTCACGACGCTGTCCGCAGCGCTCGCGCCGGACTACGTCGTGCTCGGCGGCGGCAACGCCGACAAGCTGGACGGTCTGCCCGAGAACGCGCGACTCGGGTCGAACGAGAACGCCTTCGTCGGCGGCTTCAGACTCTGGCGCGGAGAGGCGAAGATCGGGCGTTGAGCTCGCCACCCGGCCGAGGCGGCTGAAGGACGCCGTCCCGGCCGGGGGACCACTCCGGGCACGGCCGGGAACGCCTGGTTGCTGAAGATCTCGTAGATGGAGGTCGCCAGCGTCGTGTCGTCGACGCCGAGGACGATCGCATTCAGTCCGCGGACGGCGGCCGCGAAACCTTGCCTGGAGCGCGCGCGGCGCCCGGTGAAGCTACTTCTCCGGGACGACGATCAGCGGGCAGGGAGCGATGTGGAGTAGCCGGTGCGTGACCGAGCCGACCAGGAGGCCCGCGACAGTCGAGTGACCTCGCGTGCCGACGACGATCGCGTCGGCCTTCACCTTTTCGGCGTGGTCGGCGATCGAGTGCGCCGCACCCGGTGAGCGCTCGTCGATGACGACGAGGCTCGCATCGACTCCTTTTTCCTTGAGCTCGTGGACCTGGTGGGCGATCTTGGCCTGGAGTTCCTCCTCGTCGGCCAACACCGGCTGCCCCTTTGCCTTGCCGCCGATGATGTGCTCGTTGCAGTGGACGGCGACCACGCTCGAGCCGTTCGACTCGGCCAGCTTCAGCGCGTAGGACAGCGCCCTGTCGGCTGCATCCGATCCGTCGGTTGCCCAGATGATCTTCTCGAACATACGATGCCCTCCCTCTCAGGCGGCGTTTGCCGCGGTCGTGTGCGTCAGCTCCAGGTGGCGAGCTCTGCCAGCCACGCCCGCTCGTCCTGGATCGCCCGCAGCGCCTCCGCGCAGAACTCGGGGCCGAGGATCTTGGCCTGCCGGCCCGCCTCGAGCGCTTCGGCCGCGATATCGAGCGCGTGCTTCCAGTGGGCTCTCGTCGCGTCGGTCATCGCGAACTCGTCCTCTCAGTTCGAGCCGCGACCGATTGCCCGCGGGCAACGCCGTCGTCGGATCGCACCGTGAGCTCGAGCTCGACCGGAACGTCGAGCGCATGCGTCACGAGACACGCGTGGTGCGCGTCGTGCGCGGCGTGCTCGGCTGCGGCTTCGTGCCCGGCTTCGACGGTGACGTTCACTCGGAGTTCGATCACGACGAACCCCAATCGCCCTTCCGCGCGCCGGGTGACGTGGGCGACCGCCGACACGTCGACCTGGCGCAGCCCGAGCTGGCGGCGGTCCCCGATCGCCTCGAGTGTCAGCGCGTAGCAGGACGCGACGGCGGCCGCGAGCAGATCCTCTGGCGTCCAAATCCCCGGAGTCCCGCCGCGGAACTCGGGCGGCGTCGCCGCCTCGAGTGCCGGTCGCCCGTCACAGGTGAGCCGGACGCGACGTCGCGGCAGGGTCGAGGCGTCGACGCGATAGCGGAAGTCCTTGATCGTCGTCATCTCAGGCCTCCGCCTTCGCGTGCTCGCTCTCGTGGGCCGACTGCTCGTGCTTCGGGCCGCGAACGATCAAGGTCGGGCAGGTCACGCGGCGCAGAACCCCGGTCGAGACGCTGCCTAGCAGCATCCGGCGCACCGGACCCCAGCCGTGCGATCCCATCACGAGCAACTGCGGCTCGAACCTCTCGGCGGCGAGACGGATCTCCTCGCTGGGGATGCCTCGGAGCACCGCGCTCTCGGCCGCGACTCCTTCGGCTTCGGCCTGCGCGACAGCCTGCGCCGTCACCTCGTGCGCCTTGTCCTCCTGCAGGATGTCGAAGTCGGCGCTGAGCGGAACGGGCGCATAGCCGATCGCGCTGTAGGGGATGTCCCAGACCGTGGCGACGAGCAGCTTAGCGTCGAGCAGCCTCGCGAGCTCGATTGCCTTCTCTGTTGCTGCTTGCGCCGACGGCGATCCGTCGGTGGCGAGCAGCACGGGTGCCTGTTCTGTCATGGCTCCAGTGTCCGCGCGCGGCCCTCGGCGATCATCGGGCACCACCCGGATCTCCTTGCGGCTTACTACCGAGACGAGAGAGGGCGGCCGGAGCCGCCCTCTCGTCGCGAGCGGAGTCGCCGCTCAACTCGTTGGCACCGGGGTCGGTGCACGTACTGCGCTCGTCTCCGGCCGCTGTCGCAGCGCACCGAAGATCGTCAGGATCGCGAAGCCGATTCCTGAGAGCAGGAAGGCGACGCCGACCATGATCCCGAACAGCGCGAGCCGCTCGGCCATGTAGCTCGTGTTCAGGGCCGTGGTCAATGCGGTCTCCGTCACCCAGATCTGGCGAGCAGCGTTCTGGACCGGCTGCTTCGTCTTCGGGTCGACGAGGGCATACGCCACGTTGTCGGTCCCGCCGCCCTTCATCAGCTGAGCCGACGGCGTGCCCGGCTTCGCCGTGTAGATCCCCATCTCCGAGTACGTGAAGCCGTGCGTCGCCTCGAGCGTGTGGATCCGCATGTACGTCGCGAACGTCCGCGCGCGGTCGCCGGTGTTGACCTTCAGGTTGGCCACCGACTTCGTCGGGAAGCTCGTCGACGCAGGCAGGCCTGCCTTGATCGCCTCGGCCTTGATCGCGCTCGGCGTCATGTCGGGCGTGCCGACGATCTGCTCCTGCGCGAGGCTGTTCTGCACCGTGTTCCGTCCGTTGACGCCGATGACGATCGCGGCGATACCGAACGCGACGAGGACGATGCTGGCGGCGATGCCGCCCCACTCGGCGATTCTCCGTTTGGTTGACATTTGCGACTCCTTTCTCGCGTCGATCTCGTTGCTGACCGGAGTCTCCGCTCGGATCGGCGTGGGAACATCCGCGCGCCCCACCAAGTTACTGCGGCTTTCCCGCAGACCGTGGGTCGTCGTACGATTCGGCCGGCATGACCTCGACTTCCGAGTCCGCTCGGCTTCGCACCCTGCTCGACACAGGGATCGCGATCAGCTCGGAGCTCTCGCTGGACGGAGCCCTCGAGCGGATCACTCGAGCGGCGGCAGAGCTCACGGGCGCGCGCTACGCGGCGCTCGGCGTGATCGACCGCACGGGCGCAGCGCTCGAGCGCTTCATCACCTTCGGCGTGGACGAGGAGACCCGCGCGACGATCGGCGACCTGCCGCGAGGGCGCGGGATCCTCGGCGTCCTGATCCGCGACGCCGTTCCGCTACGGCTGCACGATCTCAACGAGGATCCGCGTTCGGTCGGGTTCCCGCCGGGTCATCCCGAGATGGGCACCTTCCTCGGCGTACCGATCCTGCTGCGCGGAGTCGCCTACGGAAACCTGTACCTGACCGAGAAGGCAAGCGGTGAGGACTTCACCGAGGAGGACGAGGAGCTCGTCACCCTGCTGGCGGCGCAGGCAGCGGTCGCCGTCGAGAACGCGCGTCTGTACGAGTCGGCGACGACCTGGGCCCGGCAGCTCGAGTCGTTGAACGAGATCGGCAACGCGCTCGTCAGCGAGCTCGACCTCTCCCGCCTCCTCGAACTGATCGCGAGCCGGCTCCGCGAGCTGATCGACGCGCGGCTCGTCACGATCGTCCTGCCTGCCGGAGAGACGCTGCGTGTCGAGGCAGCCGCCGGCGAAGACGCAGCAGAGCTGA
The DNA here is from genome assembly GCA_035623685.1 of Gaiellaceae bacterium. Lineage (GTDB taxonomy): Bacteria > Actinomycetota > Thermoleophilia > Gaiellales > Gaiellaceae > 3-1-20CM-4-69-9. The sequence continues at coordinate 7,873 of DASPSY010000011.1, read as the reverse complement.
TCGGCGCGACGCTCCCGTACGGCGGCTCAAAGACGGGCCGGGTCTTCGAACGTCGGCAAGCCGAGCGGATCGACTCGCTGCTCGACGATCCGGAGATCCACCCGGAGACGACTCGGCTCTTCCGCGCACGCACCGGTGTCTACGTGCCGCTGGTCGCGGGGGACGAGGCGATCGGCGTGATCGTGGCCCACGACAAGGTCGGCGGAGACCTGCGCTTCAGCGATGCGGACCTCCGCCTCGCGGAGCAGTTCGGCTCGCGCGCCGCGACCGCCGTCGACCTGTCGCGACGCGTCGCCCGTGACTCGCTCCGCCGAGTCGTAGCCGGGGAGGAGCTCGAGCGGCAGCGACTCGCCCGTGAGCTCCACGACGAGACCGGCCAGGCGCTCACGTCGATCCTGCTCGGTCTCAAGACCGTCGAGGACACGCCGCCGTCGGAGTTGCGCGCGGCGGTGGCCGACCTCCGGCAGCTCGTCGTCTCGACGCTGCAGAACGTGCGGCGCCTCGCCGTCGAGCTGCGGCCGAAGGCGCTCGACGACTTCGGGCTCGTCGCGGCGCTGGAGCGGCTCGTCCAGACGTTCGCCGAGGCCACCGGCATCGTCGCCCAGCTCGAGTCCCGCCTCGGCGAGGAGCGGCTGCCGGCGGAGGTCGAGACGACGCTGTACCGGATCGTGCAGGAAACGCTGACGAACATCGTCAAGCACGCGGACGCAAGCAACGTCAGCATCCTGCTCGCGCGCCGGCCACGTGCGGTGAACGTCGTCGTCGAGGACGACGGGCGTGGCTTCGATCCCACGCTCTCGCGGGCGACGGGCGGGATCGGGCTGCTGGGGATCCGCGAACGCGCAGAACTGCTCGACGGCCGTCTCACGGTCGAGTCGTCGGTCGGTCGGGGCACGACCGTCGCCGTCGAGGTGCCGCTGCCGTGATCCGCACGATTGTCGTCGACGACCACGCCGTCGTCCGCGCCGGCTTGAAGCTGCTGCTCGACGGCCAGGACGACATCGAGGTCGTCGGCGAGGCGGGAAACGCGAAGGACGCGATCTTCGCGACGCGCGAACTGCATCCCGACGTGATCGTGCTCGACGTCGTCATGCCGGGCGAGAGCGGTATCGACGTGCTGCCCACGCTGCTGAAGGAGGCGCCGGAGGCGAAGGTGCTCGTGCTCTCGATGCAGGACGACCCGAGTTACGTCCGCGAGGCGTTCGCCGCGGGCGCGAGCGGCTACGTGCTGAAGGAGGCTGCGGACGCGGAGGTCGTCGGCGCAGTGCGAGAGGTCGCCGCCGGCGGAAACTACGTCCATCCAAGCCTCGGTGCGCGGCTCGTCGTCGCCGACGCGAAGGCACGCGCCGCGGCGGAGGCGGACCCTCTGTCGGACCGAGAGCGCGAGGTCCTGCGTCTGCTCGCGCTCGGCCACACGAACCAGGAGATCGCGACGATGCTCTACATCTCGGTCCGCACCGCCGAGACGCACCGCGCGCACATCATGCAGAAGCTGCGGCTGAACACGCGCGCGGAGCTCGTGCGCTACGCGCTCCAGCACGACCTCCTCGACGAGGAGCCGGGCTAGCCCGCGGGATCGCGGGCGCGCGACCAGTCGTAGCGCTCGTGCGCGATGCGCGGCGGCCCGTCGACGATCGACCGCCACGGGGCGAGCGCGGCCGCGAGAACCGGATCGTCGAGCAAGTCGCTGACGATCCACTCGACCTCGTCCGCCTCGAAGAAGAAGACGACCTCCGTCGCGGTCAGGTACACGGTGTGGCGTCGGAAACCGTGCTCCGCCGGATCGAACGGCGGCCCCGCCGCCAGCAGGTCCTCCGCCTCGTCGTACGTGCCGTCCTGCAGTCGCGCCACGATCACGAGCCGTTCCATCTCACCTCCCGTTCGAGCGACAGGCGCCGCGAAGGTCGTCGACTACGAGGACGACGCGCCGAGGCTCTCCGCGATCTCGGCCATCGCCGCACGCTCCTTGTCCGAGACCTGCTCGCCGTCTTCCTTGTGCGCCTCGGCGACCTTCTCCGCGAGCGAGGCGACGAACGCACGGTAGTCGTCGAGCTCCTGCGGCGTCGCCTTCTGCCCGAGCAGCGAAGCCGCGTCGCGCAGTCGCTGAAGTCCCTGTTCGTGCAGCTCCTCGTTCGAGTGGAAGCCGCCCTTGCTCTTCGGTCCAGCGGTGACAAGCGCGTCGAGCAGCTCGCTCGAGCCGTGCTCGCCGCGGGCCTCCGTGTACGCCTTCGCGATCGCGAACGTCTCGCGGAACGTCCCTCCCTTGTCCGCGGCGACGACAATCATCCCGGCGGACGCAGGCGCATCACGCAGCAGCTCCCATTCCTCGTCGGTGAAATCGCTCTTGCCGGTCATCGAAGCTCCTTTCGTCTTGCCGTATCGCCTCGAGCGACCCGAACCTACCGCGATTCGAGACGGGTCGCCTCCGCTGCGGTTCGCAAAGGCTTACACTCCCGGGCGATGAAGAGCTCTTTCGCGTGCCTTGCCGTGCTCGTCCTCGTCGCGCTCGGCGCCGCCGGCTGCGGCGGCGGGAACAAGCAGAGCGCCACAGAGAAGTGGGCCGACACCGTGTGCACGGCCATCGGCAGCTGGAGGAGCCAGCTCACGACCCTTCGCACCAACATCACGAACGACGCAAAGAGCGGCACGCTGAACGAGAACGAGATCAAGTCGGCGCTCGACCAGGCGCAGAGCGCCACGACCAAGCTCGTCAACACGCTGAAGAGCGCCGGGCCGCCGCAGACGAGCGACGGCCAGCAGGCGAAGCAGACCCTGAACTCGACCCTGTCGACCGTGAGCACGCAGCTCTCGGATGCCAAGTCGAAGGCCGAGTCGGCGGGATCGGCATCCGCGGCTGTGCTCGCAGCCGCCCCCGACATCACGCAGGCCGCCGACGCCATCTCGTCGGGGTTCCAGCAGATCTCGCAGCTCAACCCGGGCGGCGAGCTGCAGAAGGCGATCAACAACACGAAGTCCTGTCAGGACCTGAAGCACTGAGGCTGCGGGCCGAATGACCCGCAAGCGTTCGTGGCTCGTCTGGGGACTCGTCGTCGTCGCGACGATCCTGCTGCTCGTGTCGAGCCTCACGATCTGGACGAAGCGTCAGCTCCTCGACAACAAGGCGTGGACGGACTCGAGCGCCAGGCTGCTCCAGGACGACGCCATCCGGACGACTCTGTCGAACCGGTTGAGCGAGCTCCTCAACGAGCGGATCGACATCAAGTCCCAGCTCCAGCAGCAGCTGCCGCCCCGCCTCCAGCCCGTCGCGCCGGTCGTCGCAGCGGCCGCGCAGAACGCGACCTCGCGCATCCTCGACGCCTTCCTCCAGACCAGCCAGGCCCAGACGCTCTGGAAGGACGCCAACAGCCGCGCGCACACGGCGATCGTCAACGTGCTCGAGGGCAAGAACGCCGGACCGGTCTCGACGGCGAACGGCAACGTCGTTCTCGACCTGCGTCCGATGATCGGACAGATCGCCGCTCGCATCGGCGTGGCGGACAAGCTCAAGGCGCACGCGCCGCCGACCGCCGGCGAGATCGTGCTCCTCAAGTCAAAGCAGCTGAAGACGGCGCAGAGAGCCGTGAGGATCCTGCGTGTCCTGACCATCTTCCTCGTGCTGGTCGTGCTCGGGCTCTATGTGCTGGCCGTCTACCTCGCGCGCGGCAGGCGGCGCGTCGTGCTCGAGGGGATCGGTCTCGGGCTCGTCATCACCGGCCTGATCCTGATCATCGTGCGGCGTGTCACCGGCAACTACATCGTCGGCTCGCTCGTCAAGGTCGACGCGAACAAGCCTGCGGTCCAGCACGCCTGGGCGATCGAGACGTCGCTGATGCGCGACCTCGCCATCGCTCTGCTGGTGTACGGCATCCTCACGATCCTCGCGGGCTTCGTCGCAGGGCCGAGTCGCGCTGCGGTCGCGATCCGGCGTTGGCTCGCGCCCGCGTTCAGAGACCACGTCGTCATCGTCTACGTCGTCGCCGCGACGCTGTTCCTGATCTTCATCGCGTTCGGCCCGACCGGCGGCTCGCGTCGGTGGTTCGGGACCCTCGTCCTCGCCGTGCTCTTCTTCGCCGGCATCGAGGTCTGGCGTCGTCAGACGGTGAGGGAGTTCCCCGGGGACGAGAAGCCCGCGGTCGAGACTCCGAGCACGCCGAGCTCCACTGCATCGCACTGAGACGTAACTCGGGCGGCGCTTTCGCCTAACCAACGCGGTCGTGTCGTTGCAGACGTCACGACCGAGAACCGGCACTTGACATGCGCCGTCCACGGCGTCACCCTCCGCGCCCATGACCTCGGTGTCGCCCGTCGAGGTCGGGGGGGCAATCAGTCCTGAACTCGTGCTGGTGGCTCCACCTGATGTCGCCCGCGCCGCGCGCGAAGAGCTTCCTGACGCTCCGACGCCGTCGCCGCAGGCGCATTCGTCCGTGCCTCGTCGGGACGCGCGCGACCTCCTCGATGGTTCGTCGATCGGGAACGGCGAGGCGCACGCGGTCAGCGCCGTGGCGCTCCCGGCGAGGCGTGCACGCCGCAAGCTGTCGCTTCGCTGGCTCGCCGTCGCGGGCGCGCTCGTCGCGCTCGGTGCCGCGATGCCGTTCCTCCTCAGCGGGACGGAGCGAACCGCCGCGCCCCAGTGGCGCACGCTCAGCGGACGCGGCAACAACGTCGAGCATCCGACTTGGGGCGAAGAGGGCCTGCCGTACGCGCGGGTGACGCTGCCGTTCTACGCGGACGGGATCGCCAAGATGGCGCCCGGTCCGCCGGCGCGCTACATCAGCAACCGCATCTTCAACGACGTCGGCCAGAACCTCTTCTCCGAGAACGACGTATCGCAGTGGGGCTGGGTGTGGGGCCAGTTCCTCGACCACACGTTCGGGCTGCGCAACGAGAAGCCGGGCGAGCAGGCACCGATCCCGTTCGACAAGAAGGATCCACTCGAGCGGTTCAGGAACGACCTCGGCGCGATCGACTTCTCGCGGACTCCGGCCGCGCCCGGCACGGGCGTGTCCACGCCGCGTCAGCAGATCAACACGGTGCCGAGCTTCATCGACGCCTACGCCGTCTACGGCGGCTCGGAGGCCCGGCTCGAGTGGCTGCGCAGAGGACCGGTGGACGGGAACATGGCAAACAACAGCCCGTACCTCCTGCTCCCCGGCGGCTACCTGCCGCGAGAGAGCACGCGTGGCAAGGTCTCGGCGGCACCCCAGATGGACCTGATGGGCCCGCTCGTCGGCGAGCGCGCCCGGGCGGCGGTCGCCGGCGACGTGCGCGCGAACGAGAACGTCGCGCTGACGGCGACGCACACGCTGTTCGCGCGCGAGCACAACCGCATCGTCTCGCTCCTCCCTGCGTCCCTCTCCGCCGAGGACCGATTCCAGATCGCGCGGCGCGTGGTCGGTGCCGAGGAGCAATACATCACGTACAACGAGTTCCTCCCGGCGATGGGCATCCGTCTCCCGCCGTACACGGGGTACAAGCCGAACGTCGATCCCGCGATCACGAACGAGTTCGCGACCGTCGGCTACCGCGTTCACAGCATGGTGCACGGGGAGCTCGAGCCGAGCGCGCCGGTCGGCTACTACTCGCGGCGGCAGCTCAGGACGTTCGGGCGCGAAGGGATCACGGTGGAGCGAGAGGGCGCGCGCGACCACCTCGTGATCCCGCTCGATCTCACCTTCGGCAACCCGGACCTGCTCCAGGCGGTCGGGCTCGGCCCGGTGCTGTCGGGGCTGGGCGACGAGCGGCAGTACAAGAACGACGAGCAGATCGACGAGTCGCTGCGGAGCATCCTGTTCCAGATCCCGAAGCCCGGGAACCGCGATCCGCGCAGCTGCGGCGAGCCGGTGATCAAACCGGGCTGCTTCTCGGACGTCCAGGACCTCGGCGCGATCGACGTCGAGCGGGGACGCGACCACGGCATGCCCCCGTACAACGAGATGCGCGTCGCCTACGGCCTGGCGCCGAAGCGCTCCTACGCGGCGATCACGGGCGAGTCGACCGAGAGCTTCCCGCGCAGCCCGCTGATCGACAGGCGCGACCCGATCGACGATCCGAACATCCTCGACTTCACCCAGCTGAAGGACGCGGACGGGAAGGTGATCAAGCCGAAGAGCGACGAGGCCCAGGAGGATGCCGTGGTCGGGATCCGCCGAACGACGCTCGCCGCACGGCTGAAGGCGATCTACGGCGCCGGCAACGTGAACAAGGTCGATGCGTTCGTCGGGATGCTGAGCGAGCCGCACGTGCCGGGGACGGAGTTCGGCCAGCTCCAGCTCGCGATGTGGACGAAGCAGTTCGAAGCGCTACGGGACGGCGACCGGTTCTTCTACCTCAACGACCCGATGCTCGGCCGCATCAGGCAGCAGTACGGGATCGACTATCGCCACACGCTCGCCGAGATCATCCGGCTGGACACGCACGCCAGGGTGCAGGCGGACGTCTTCAAGGCACCGGCGGACTGAGCCGCGCGACTACGATCGCTCTCGAGGAGACGCGATGGCCGGTGCCTGCACCCATCTCGACCAGATCCAGGTGACGACGCTACCGCCGGAGATCGCGGGCTGCGAGGACTGCCTCGAGATCGGCAGCAGGTGGGTGCACCTCCGTATGTGCATGACCTGCGGCCGCATCGGCTGCTGCGACTCCTCGCCGAACCGTCACGCGCGCCGACACGCCGGCGAAGCGGGTCATGCGATCGTCCGCTCGGCCGAGCCCGGTGAGGAATGGAGCTGGTGCTTCCTCGACGAGCTCGCGTTCTTCGTATCGGACGACCGCCGTTGAACAGCGACGCCGCTACGTAGCCGCGACCTTGACGACGTCCGGCTCCTCCGCCTGAACACCCCGCCGCAGCCCGAGGAGGGCGACGGCGGCCGCCGCCGCCATCACGATCGCCATCGCGAGCAGGACGTCGTGGATCGAGGAGGCGAAGTCGAGCCGGATGAAGTGCGGGATCGGCCCCGACGTCCCGCTACTGCCCTGCGACATCGTGATCTGGGACGCGGCCGCCTTCGCCTGCGCGTGCGGGAGCCCCTGCGCAACGAGCGACGACGTCGTCTTGTCGCGCATCTGCGTGACGAGCATCGTCCCGAGGATGGCGAATCCGAGGCTAGCCGTGTAGTTGCGCACGGTCTGTGTGATCCCGGTCGCCTCGCCGTATGAGAGCCGCGACGCGCGGTTCACCGCGTCCGTGCTCGCGGGGCCGAGCATCAGCCCCATACCGGCGCCGGCGAGCACAACGAACCAGACCTGCTTGGAGAGGCTGAGCTCGGTCACCTTTCCCGCCCAGAGCCAGTAGCCGACCGCCGCGACCGCGCAGCCTGCGACGACCGGCCGCTTCGCGCCGACCCGATCGAGCATCCGCCCGCCGATCTGCGCGGCGACGACGAAGCCGAGGAAGAAGTACAGCAGCACGAGGCTCGCCGACGAGGCCTTCTTCCCGAGGCTGATCTCCGCGTACTCGCTCGCGAAGAAGAAGGTCGGGATGAAGACGAACGTCGACAGCCCGAGCACGACGTTCTCGATCCGGAACGGCACGATCTCGAAGATGCGGACGTCGATCAACGGCGGCGTCGTGCGGAGCTCGACGAAGTAGAAGACGACGAGCAGCGCGAGCCCGCCGACGATGCAGATCCAGGTCGCCGGGTTGCCCCAGCCCCAGCTCTGGGCCTGCTGGAAGCCGAGCACGCTGATCCCGACGCCGGCGGCGATGAGCACGAGACCGCGGTAGTCGATCCTCGCCGGCCGGTACTCCGTCGACGGCTTCGAGAGAGCGATCAGCGCGAGCGCGATCAGCGCGACGGGGATGTTCACCCAGAAGATCGCGCGCCACGTCCACTGCGTGAGGAAGCCTCCGAGCGTCGGCCCGATCGCCGTGAGT
>DASPSY010000107.1:0-56335 GCA_035623685.1 Gaiellaceae bacterium | reverse complement strand
CCTCAGCGTGCCAGATCGGGTGCTAGTCCCAGTCGAGCCTGACGCCGGTGAGCCTCCGCTCCCTCACCGCGGCGCGGACGGCGTCGGCCTCCGCCGCGAGGGACGGGATCTGCTTGTCGTGCAGCTCGACGAGCAGGTGGTGGATCAGCTCGATGCGCCCTGTCCGGAGGAGCTTGCGCAGGATCGGCAGCTCCGCTCCCTCGATGTCCATCTTCACGAGCTGGGTGTCTCCGACCTCGGCGACGAACGCGTCGAAGTCCACGGTCTGCACCTCGACGAAGGAGCCGGGGTCGACGTTTCCCTTGTCGGCGACGAGCGATGCCCCGACCGACCACTCGAGCGGATTCTCGGCGGCCTGCTCGTGGAGATAGAGGCGCTCAGTGCCGTCGTGGTCGGAGACCGCCTGCTCGTAGATGGTCAGGTTCCGGCGCCGGCCGAGCCTGCGACGCAGGAACGCGCACGCGTCGGGATTCGGTTCGAACGCGAACACGCGCGCACCGGACGCGACCATGACGTTCGTGTACGTCCCGATGTTCGCGCCGCAGTCGATCGCGACCGAGCCGCGGCCGAGGCTGCGGAACGCCGGCCGGAACTCAGGTGCCACGACGCGTCCCGCGACAAGGCTGCGGATGCTCACCCGCGGCGTCTCGTCCTACCGTTCGACATCGCGGGCGAGTGTGCCACGGTCCGCGACGGCACACCGTTCCGGGACGTGCACTACGGTCTCCGCGTGATGGAGCGCATCGTCGGATGACGCTCGGCCGGCTCGCCGCGATGCCGTCACGCGCAATGCTCGGCGCGTACGTGCCTGCGCGAACGCGCTCCTGGCCCGCGCACACGCGCCTGTTCGTCGTCGGTGACCGCATCGGGTGGTCGATCGACGACGACGCAAATCGGCTGCGCGCACGCGCACATCGCTTCGGCTACGACGTCGCGCCTGCAGAGTGGGCGCCGTTCACCCGACGGCAATCGGTCTTCTACGCGAGTCACTTCGACGCGTTGCGGCCGCGTCCGCTCGCGTCGTCGCATCGGCTCGGTCTCGCGTACTTCCACGGACGACCCGGCACGGACGGTCACCCGGAGTTCGACGAGGCCTACGACACACTCCGCAGCCACGCCGACCGGATCGACCGCGTCCAGGTGACGCACGCGGAGATGGAGAGGCTCGTCGTCGACGCGGGTGTCGACGCGACGCGGGTGTTCCGGATTCCGATCGGCGTGGACCTGGAGAGGTTCCCGCTCGGCGATCGGCCCGCTCGCGCGAAGGCTCGGCAGTCGCTCGGCCTGCCCGCGTCGGCCTTCGTCGTCGGATCGTTCCAGAAGGACGGCGTTGGCTGGGAGGAAGGTCTCGAGCCGAAGCTGATCAAAGGCCCCGATGCGCTGATCGACGTGCTGGAGCGGCTGAGCGCGACGACTCCGGAGCTCGCGGTGCTGCTCACCGGCCCGGCCCGCGGTTACGTGCGCCGCGGGCTCGAACGGATCGGCGTGCCCTACCGTCACGTGACGCTGCCCTCGCGCGACGAGCTTGCGCGCGCGTACCACGCGCTCGACGCGTATCTCGTCACCTCGCGGCAGGAGGGTGGACCGAAGGCCGTACTCGAGTCGATGGCCACGGGTGCGCCCCTCGTGACGACACGCGTCGGCCAGGCCGACGACCTCGTTCGCACCGCGGAGAACGGCTTGATCGCCGACGTCGACGACGTCGACGCACTCGTCCACGCGGTGCAGCGCGTCCACGACGAACCAGAGCTCGTCGCGCGGCTGCGCGCTGCCGGAAGGGCGACCGCCGAGGCGAACGCCGAGGAGCAGCTGGACGCGCGCTGGGCGGGGCTGCTCGAGGGATTCGTGCACCGTGCCGGTTGACCACGCGCGGATCGACCGCTACGCGACCGCTGTCTCCCGCTGGGCGCGGCTGCTGACCACACGTCGGCCGAGCGCAGGCGTTCGCGTCTTCTACGGGCACGACCGTGTGCCGGCACCCGGCGACGCGGTGGCAGGCGGCACGGCGAAGTTCCAGAAGCTCGCGGCCCGCTTCCCCAACAGCCCGACCGACTTCACGCTGCTCTATCTCGGCTCGACCTGGCTTCCGCGCGACCTTCGGCCGCTGCTCGCCCTCGCAAAGCGCCGGGGCATGCCGGTGGTCGTCAACCAGAGCGGCGTCGGCTATCCCGGGTGGGCGGGTGACGAGACGGAGGCGGTCAACCAGCCCTTTCGCCGCGCGCTGCTCGCTGCCGACCACGTCCTCTACCAGAGCGAGTTCTGCAGGGAGTCTGCGCGGGACTTCCTCGGCGAGCCTCACGGCACGTGGGAGGTGCTCTCGAACGCGGTCGACGTCGAGCTCTTCACGCCGGCCGCCGTGCCGCCGTCGGCTGGCCCGGTGCTCCTCCTCGGCGGCGACCAGACGCAGGCATATCGCTTCGAGCTCGCCGTCCGGACGCTGGCCTGTCTCGTCGAATCGGAGCCCGATGCCCGCCTGCTGGTCACGGGGAGGCTCGTCTCGTCTGCCGAGGAGCTCGTCGCTCGCCTTCGGCTGGGCGGGCGGGTCGAGCTGCTCGGCCGCTACGCGCAGCGCGACGCGCCTGCCGTGATGCGTCGCGCGCACGTCCTCCTCCATACGAAGGTCAAGGATCCGTGCCCGACCACGGTGATCGAGGCCATGGCATGCGGCTTGCCCGTGGTCTACCCGGCGAGCGGAGGCACGCCGGAGCTCGTCGGCGAGAACGCCGGCATCGGCGTGCCGCATCCCGGCGGTTGGGCGCGAGACGAGCCGCCCGAGCCGGAGCAGCTGGCCGATGCGGTGGTTCGAGTGCTCGCCGACCGAGAGGCGTATGCGGCTGCAGCGCGTCGACGAGCAGTCGAGCGCTTCGCCCTCGGCCCGTGGCTCGACCGGCATGCCCAGCTCTTCGCAGAGCTGACCGCTCCGAGGACGCGCCGGCCTCGAGGCTAGGGCCGCCTCGCCTCGAGCACGAGCGTCTCGAACGCGTTGAACTCCGGCGGGATCAGACGACCGTGCTGCTCGAGTCCGGCGAGTCGAGCGTCGTCGCTCTCGCCGACCGGACGCTTGACCACGTCGACGAAGCCGGCCGTCTCGAGCGCGTGTGCGAGGGTGCGCTGGTCGTAGACGAACCGGTGGCCCCAATCGCGCATAAAGTTGTTGAGGACAAACGCGGGCAGGTACGCGTCGGCGTCGTGGACGAACGTGTCCACCGACCAGCGGACGTAGCGCAACGAGATCTCGTCCTGGTCGCGATCCCAGAGCCGGACAAGACGATCGAGCGACGGTGTCGCGATCCGAAGGCGTCCCTCTGGTTTCAGCACTCGCCGACATTCACGAAGGCAGTGCAGTCCGTCGCTGTACGAGAGGTGCTCGACCATGTGCTCGGTGAAGACGACGTCCATGCAGTCGTCCGGCAAGGGGAATCGCCTGCGCGCGTCGAGGTACACGAGCTCTCCGCGACGGCCGTGGTCGTCGACGTCGGTGTTCAGCCAGCCGTCGATCACGTTGTACCCCGCGCCGAGGTGCAGCTTGCGAACGGAGTGCTCGGCCAGGTACGCGTCGATGCGGCCGCCTCGCCGCAGCCGAGTCGCATGGAAGGGGACGCTCTTCATCGTCTCCACCGTCGACGTGTAGCCGGGGATGCGGCGAAGGCGCTCCTTCGCGCTGACGGTGCCGCTCACGACGAACCGGCCCCGGCGTGCCGGTAGCCGAGCACGCGTCCGCGCAGCGTCGAGACGTGGAAGCCCGCTCGCTCGCGATCGCGCCGGACCGTGGCGAGCAGGGCACCGCCTGCGGGACGGAGCATCATCCGCGCGACCAACTGCGGCGGGTAGCGATGCTTGCGAAGGATGTAGCCGACGCTCGCTCCGTCTCGCGCGCCGATCGCCCGCAACGACATCGGCGTGAGCGACGGGACGTCGTGCAGCACGACGAGCGCCGGGTCGTACTCGATCCGCGCACCCGAGCCGATCGCACGAACGAGGTAGTCGATCTCCTCGCCGGACGACCATTGCCTCGGCGAGCCGAGCCCGAGCTGCTCGTCGAACGGACCGACTCGCTCGACGATCGCACGCCGGAGGAAGATCGTGTAGGAGATCCCGCGGTTCCACAGGTTCGTGCGGGTGAGGACGGCCGGGTCGACGGCCCACGTCGGTGAGGAACTGCCATGCGGGTCGACGGCACGGCCGGTCAGTCCGTCGAGCTCGGGGTGATCGGCGAGGCGGCGCGCGATCCGATCGAGCAGGTCCGAGGGAAAGGAGCAGTCGTCGTCCGGGAACGCGACGACGTCCGCCTTCAGCGCGCCGAGCGCCGCGTTTCGTGCACGTGACAGCCCGCGCTCCGCGCGCACGAGCACGACGTCGAGCGCCGCGTGGCGTCGCAGTACGCCGTCGACGCGGTCGTCGCCGTTCTGGTCGACGATCAGCACGCGGAAGTCCTTGTACGCCTGCTCGTCGAGCGACGAGAGCAGCCGATCGAGCTCCGTCACGCGGCCGATCGTCGCGACGACGAGGTCGAAGGACGGAAGGCGCGGCAAAGCCAAGGACCGTACGCTAGCGACGTATGGCTGCCGTGTCCTCACCGCTCGTGTCCGTCGTGCTCGCGGTCCATGACGACGCGCCGTACCTGCCGCTCGCGGCGGAGAGCGTGTTGCGGCAGAGATTCGCCGACCTCGAGTTGATCGTCGTCGACGATGCGTCGACCGACGAGACGCCGTCGTTGCTCGATGCAATTCGCGATCCGCGGCTCGTCGTGCTCACGAACGACGAGCAGCTCGGCCTTGCCGCCTCGCTCAACCGCGCCCTCGACCGCGCGCATGGCACGTATGTCGCACGACTCGACGCCGACGACGTCGCGATGCCCGACCGGCTCGAGCTGCAGCTCGCGCGGATCCGCGCTGCACCGAGGGTCGCAGCGGTCGGCACCGGCATCCTCGACCTCGATGCAGAAGGTCGGCCCGGACGTCTGCACCGACTGCCGGTCGGGACGACGGCTGTCCGCTGGCACGCGCTCTTCTCCGCGCCGATGATGCATCCGACCACCCTCGTCGAGCGGGCGTCGCTCGACGACCACGGAATCCGCTACGACGCCTCGTACCTCGAGAGCGAGGACTACGACCTGTTCACGCGGCTGCTGTCGATCGCCGACGCGGACAACCTCGCGGAGCCGTTGGTGCTCAAGCGCATCCACGCCCGGCAGGCGTCGATTCGTCGCCGCGACCTGCAGGAATCGTTCCAGCGGCAGATCGCGCTGCGCGAGATCTCACGACTGGCCCCGGAGCTCGCGGATGCCGAGCTCGCCTGGCGACTCGGCACCGGCCGCAGCGTCCCCGCCGAGTCGCTCGACCGTGCGGCGACGGCGTACCTCTCCTTGCTCGAGCGCTTCGAGGAAGCACACTCCTTCGACCGAGCGGTCTGGGAAGCGGTTGCGCGTACGCTCGCACGGAACGGGCTCGTGCGTCGTGCGCTGCGGCTCGTTCCCTCGCTTCCCGCACGAACCGGAGCGGCCAGGGCGCGCCGCGCAAAGGACGCACGCGTCGCGCAGCGTCGGGCGACCGCGTGGCTCGAGCGGCTGGCGCGGCCCTCGAGCTTGCGCGTGACCATCGTCTCGCCGGAGCCGACGCCGTACCGCGCGCCGCTGCTCGATCGCGTCGCCGAGCAGGCCGAGCTCGAGCTGACGGTCGTGTACGCCGCGACGACGGTCGCCGGTCGCACGTGGTCCGGCGCGGATCGTGACGACGCCGTCGTCCTCCGCGGGGTTCGGATCCCGGGCGCGCGGCGCATCCTGCGCCACGACTACCCGGTGACCGCCGGGATCTTCCGTGCGCTGCGCGTAGCACAACCGGACGTCGTCGTCGTCTCCGGGTGGAGCACGTTCGCCGCGCAGGCTGCGATCGCCTGGTGCCGCACACGCCACGTGCCCTTCGTCCTGCTCGTCGAGAGCCACGACCTCGACCGCAGAGGGAGCTGGCGCCGGCTCGTCAAGGGCAGCGTTGTGCCCCCGATCGTCCGAGGCGCCGCCGGCGTGCTCGTCGTCGGCTCTGCGGCGCGCGACTCGGTGATCTCGCACGGAGCGCGCCCCGAGCGAGTGCGTGTCTTCGCCAACACCGTGGACGTCCCGCTCTGGGAAGAGCGGGCCGAGCGGCTGCGCGAACGGCGCAGGGATCTGCGTGCCGCGCTCGGTGCCGGCGACACGGACGTCGTGGTGCTCTCCGCTGCACGGCTCGCCCGGGAGAAAGGGCTCGAGACGCTCGTGCGCGCGGTCGCCACCGCCGGCGATCCTGCGCTGTCGCTCGTGATCGCGGGCAGCGGCCCACGGGAGCACGACCTCACCGCACTCGCGGGCGAGCTCGGCGTTCGGTTCCGGCTCCTCGGTGAGCTCCCGGAGGAGCGTCTCGCCGAGGCATACGTCGCCGCCGACGTGTTCGCCCTCCTCTCGCTCCACGAGCCGTGGGGCGTCGTCGTCAACGAGGCGGCCGCGTCGGGTCTCCCGCTCGTGCTCTCGAACTACGTCGGCGCGGCGCGGGACCTGCTTCGCGAGGGCGAGAACGGCTTCGTCGTTCCCGCCGGGGACGTCGGCGCGACCGCGGAGGCGCTGCGCCGGCTCGCGCACGACCGGGAGCTCCGCGCCCGAGCCCGCGCAGTCTCGACCGGGCTCGTCCGGGAATGGGGCTACGAGCCGTCGGTCGCGAGCTTCGTCGCAGCCGTGCGCGAGGCCGCTTCCCGGTAGATGCGCTCCTGCACGTCGGTGACGCGGTCCCACGACGCCCTCCTGGCCGCCTCGATGCCGCCGCGCGACAGGCTCTTGCGGAGCTCCGGGTCCGAGAGGACCCGCCGGACGGCCGCGACGACGGCGTCCCGGTCGTACGGCACGACGAGCGCCTCGCCGCTCGCGAAGAAGCCGGCGACGCCGCAGCGGTCCGAGACGACGACCGGCGTGCCGCTCGACGCAGCCTCTGCCGCGGCCATGCCGAAGCTCTCGCCCTCCGACGCGAGCACGAACACGTCTGCCTGTCGGTAGAGCTCGAGCGGCGGCCGGCTCGTTACCGGCAGCGTGTGGATCCGGCCCGCGACGGCGGCGTCGGCACGTGCGTCGTCCATCAGGGTCGTCGCGCCGTGCCGGTCGTCGGGACCGACGACGACCACGTGCGCGTCGTCGATCCGGCGCGCGGTCTCGATCAGGTGCTCGATGCCCTTGCCGGCGGCGATCCGGCCGACGTAGAGGACGATCGGCGCGTCCTCGGGGATGCCCGTGCGTGTACGCAGCTGTCCATCCGAGCCGTTGCCCGACGCCGGCTCCGGAAAGCCGTTGCCGCGGACCCGGACGGGAACGCCGGCGCCGCCTGCGAGCACGTCGTCCCGCTCGCGGTCGGACGCGACGACGATCGCCGCAGCGCCGGTCGCGACGCTGCGGTAGAGCGTCGCGTCCAGCGTGCGCTTGAGCGCGACCTTGCGGAGGCGCGGGCGGAACATGCCGAGCGGCTCGAAGACGTACGGGATGCCGCGCAGTCGGCACCACGCCGCCGTCCACGTCGTCACGGGGTCGCGGAACCCGAACACGTGGACGACATCCGGCCGGCGCAGCCGCCTGAGCTCGAGCGGCAGCGTCGGGGTGATCCCCATCCAGCGGTACCGCAGCGGCGTCGCCAGGTAGTGGACGGTCGCGCCGTCGACCGCGGCCGTCGAAGAGTGCCGCGACGGACGCTCGTGGAGATCGATCAGCGTCGTCGTGACCACCTCGACCGCGTGGCCGCGGTCGGACAGCCTGCGCACGAGCTCGCGGGCGGCGACCACCGGGCCGCCGAACGAGTGGGACGGCCACCAGGCAGGCGCCGCGAAGAGGATCCGGAGCCGCGGTTCGACCATCGGCGAGAGGCTATCGTCGGCGCGTGCCGTCTCCGGGACGACCACGCGTGCTCGTGCTCAACCAGTACTACTGGCCCGGCGTCGAGGCGACTGCCCAGCTGCTGACAGAGCTCTGCGAGGCGCTCGCCGAGGAGCTCGACGTCCGCGTCGTGACGGGCGTGCTCCACGGCTACGAGGACGAGCCGCGTCGAACCGAGCGCAACGGCGTCGAGATCGTCCGCGTTCCCTCGACGTCCTTCGAACGCTCGAAGCTGCTGGCGCGCGCCGCGAACTACGGCACGTACCTGACCAATGCGCTCGTCTCCGGCCTCAGCGGGCCTCGCCCCGACGTCGTGGTCTGCATGACCGATCCGCCCATCGTCGCCGACGTCGCGCTGCTCGTCGCGCGCCGCTATCGCGTCCCCCTCGTGGTGATCAGCCAGGACGTCTTCCCGGAGATCGCGGTGCAGCTCAAGCGTCTCGAGAACCCGGCGGTGATGACGGTGCTGCGGTTTCTGGTCTCCGTGTACCTGCGTCGGGCCGACCGCGTCGTCGCGATCGGCGAGACGATGCGCCTGCGGCTCGAGGAGAAGGGCGCCCCGCCGGACCGCGTGCGCGTGATCCCCAACTGGGTCGACACGACGAGGCTGACGCCGCTCGAGCACGACAACCGGTGGTCGACCGAGCGCGGCCTCGAGGGGAAGTTCGTCGTCATGCACTCCGGCAACGTCGGCCATGCGCAGGACCTCGACTCGCTCGTGCGTGCGGCGACGTTCCTACGCGACCTCGACGACCTCGCGATCGCCATCATCGGCACCGGCGCGCGCCATGCAGAGCTGGTGGCGCTCGCGGAGCTGCTCGAGGTCGAGCAGGTGCGGTTCCTCTTCTACCAGCCGCGCAAGCGCCTGTCGGAGTCGCTCTCGGCGGCGGACGTGCACGTGGTCGGGCTTGCGCCGGGCCTCGCGGGCTACGTCGTCCCGAGTCGGCTCTACGGCGTCCTCGCCGTGGGTCGACCGGTGATCGCGGCCGCCGACGCGGAGAGCGAGACGGCCCAGATCGTCGCGCGAATCGGGTGCGGCGTCGTCGTCCCGCCAGGCCGACCCGAGCTGCTGGCGCGCGCGATCCGCGACACGCACGACGGGAGGTACGACCTCGAGGAGATGGGTCGGCTCGGCCGCGCGTGGGTGGAGACGGAGGCGGACCGGCGCGTCGCCGTGCAGCGTTACCGCGACCTGCTGCACGAAGTCGCGCGAGGCTGAGCCGGAAACTAGGCTCCCTGCGAATGACGACCGTGCTCTTCACCTGCGCGGGCCAGCGCGTGGACATCGTTGCGGCCTTCGCGCATGCGGGCGCGACGACCGTCGCGGTCGACGCGAATCCGCTAGCGCCGGCGCTCTACCACGCCGACGTCCACGCACTCGTGCCGCGCGTCGACGACGCGGCATACGTCGAGTCGCTTCGGACGCTCGTCGACGAGCACGACGTCGAGCTGATCGTTCCCCTGACCGACCTCGACCAACTGATCCTCGCCCGCGCGCGGGAGACGCTCGGCGCGCTCGTCCTCCTGCCGGACGCCGATACCGTCGAGCGGCTCGGCGACAAGTACCTCGCGCACGTCCTCTTCGAGGAGCGCGGGATTCCGTCGCCGCCGACCTGGCTGCCCGACGCCATCCCCGCCGACGCGTCGTTTCCGCTGCTCGTGAAGGCGCGGGCGGGCTTCGGCTCCCGCCACATCTACGAGGCGGCCGACAAGCGTCAGCTCGACTTCTTCCTCGACTACACCCCGGTCGAGTCGATCGTGCAGGCGAGGCTGCCCGGCGAAGAGTTCTCGATCGACGTGATCTGCGATCTCGACGGCCGGTGCCTGAACGCGATTCCGAGGACGATGATCGAGTCGAAAGGCGGCGAGTCGATCAAGGGAATGACCGTACGCGACGAGTCGCTGATCGAGTTCGGGTGCGACGTTGCGGAACGGCTGCGACTCGTCGGACCGGCGAACATCCAGTGCTTCCGCGAGAGGGACGGCCGTCATCTCGTCACCGACATCAATACCCGGTTCGGCGGCGGGTTCCCGCTGCCGCTCGTGGCGGGAGGGCGCTATCCGGAGCTCGCGCTCGCGCTCGCGCGCGGCGAGCGCCCCGAGCCGCGGCTCGGCGACTTCACCGAGGGCATCGTGATGACGCGCTTCTTCTCCGACCTGAGCTTGCGGTGGAACGGCGACGGGACGCTCAAGCCGCTGACGCGCATCGAATGAGCTACGTCGTCACCGGCGGGGCGGGTTTCATCGGGTCCCATCTCGTCGAGGCGCTCGTCGCGCAGGGCGAGGAGGTGGTCGCCGTCGACTGCTTCACGGACTACTACGACGTCGAGCTGAAACGCGAGAACGCACGCGGCTTCGACGTCCTGCAGCTCGATCTCGCCGACGACGAGCTCCCGCTCGACGGTGTCGAGGGCATCTTTCACCTCGCGGGCCAACCGGGTGTGCGCAGTTTCGGGGACGTGTTCGAGGAGTACACGCGCCGCAATCTGCTGGCGTCCCGTCGCCTGTTCGAGGCGGCTGCGCGTTCGCGCGTTCGCGTCGTCTTCGCGTCGTCGTCCTCGGTGTACGGCAACGCGGAGAGCTACCCGACCCTCGAGGACGCAGAGACGCAGCCCATCTCTCCGTACGGCGTCACGAAGCTCGGATGCGAGCACCTCGCCCACGCGTACGCGCAGGCGTTCGACCTCGACGTGGTCGTGCTCCGATACTTCACCTTCTACGGCCCAAGGCAGCGACCGGACATGGCGTTCGCCCGGATGGTCGACGCGCTCGTCCGCGGCAGCTCGTTCGAGCTCTACGGCGACGGGCTCCAGTCGCGCGCGTTCACGTACGTCGCCGACGGCGTCGCCGGGACGATCGCGGCGATGCAGCAGGCTCCAACGGGTGCCGTCTACAACCTGGGCGGCGGCGCGGAGGCGACCATGCGCGAGGCGATCCGTGTGCTCGAGGACGTGTCGGGCCGGACGCTCGAGCTGATCGAGCGGCCGGCTGCGCGTGGCGACGTCCGCCGGACCGCGCCGGACACCGGCCGGATCGAGCGCGAGCTGGGCTGGCGCGCGACGACACCTCTCGCCGACGGCTTGAAGGCACAGTGGGAGTGGGCAGCAACTAGAGTCGCCGCTTCGAGATGAGCACAGAGTCTCGCGATCCGGAGCTGGACGCCGAGCAGGAGGTCGACCTCGGGCGCTACGCGCGCTCGGTCGTCAGGCGCTGGTGGCTGCCGCTCGCCGGCTTCGTCGCCGGCGCAGTGATCGGCTACCTGGTCTCGCTCGGCGGCTCGCAGGTATGGAGCGCGAGCTCGACCGTGTACCTCGGCACCCCGTACAGCCCGATCTCCAACGTCCTGCTCACGAATCCACAGACCAGCCCGGCGGCGGTCAACGCGATCGTCCATTCCGAGTCCGTGATCGAGGCGGCCGCGCTCGCGGCGCACACGAAGCCCGAGTCGATTCGCGGTGGCATCTCGACGAAGGCGCTCACCTCGGGCGCGGGCACGACCGCGGCGCAGAAGAGCGCCGCCAACCCGCTCGTGCGGATCACGGTTCAGACCTCGCGAGCGCGCAAGGCGCGGCTTGCGGCGAACTCGCTGGCTCGCCAGGTCGTCGACAAGCTCGGCACGTACGCGGACCAGAAGATCTCCCTCCTGCAGAAGCGAATCGCAAACGATCAGTCGCAGCTGAACGCGATCAAGAGCGTCGGCAGCGGAGACGCACTCGCGAAGGCGGTCGTCTCGATCGAGGCGAGCCAGGTCCTCCAGGACCAGCTGACCGCGCAACAGCTCCTCAGTCAGGCGCAGCAGGTCGAGAAGCCGAGCGTGCTGACCTACGCGGCGGCGGTCCGTCAAACCGCTCGCAGCCGGCGCAACAGCACGGTCGTCGGGGCGTTCCTCGGCCTGTTGATCGGGATCGTCGCGGCGCTCGTGTGGGAGCCGATCGCCGCTCGCCGGCGGTAGCCGCCGAGCCGATGCTCGAGGGCAAGACCGTCGCGGTCGTCGTTCCCGCCCACGACGAGGAGGCGCTGATCGGGACGACGATTCGCGGTATCCCGTCGTTCGTCGACCGGATCTATGTCGTCGACGACGCCTCGCGTGACGGGACCGGGGACGCTGCGCGGGCTGCCGGTGACGGTCGCGTCGTCGTCATCCGCCACGACGACAACTCGGGCGTGGGAGCGGCGATCGTCACGGGGTACAGACGCGCAGTCGCGGACGAGATCGACGTCGCGTGCGTGATGGCCGCCGACAACCAGATGGACCCCAACGATCTCGAGCGGATCGCGCGCCCGGTCGCCCGGGGCGAGGTGGATTACGCGAAGGCGAACCGCCTCGTCTCGCGCGAGGCCTGGGAGGTGATGCCGCACGCGCGCTACCTCGGCGGAGCGGTGCTCTCGTTCCTGACGAAGATCGCGTCCGGGTACTGGCACATCGCCGACTCGCAGTCGGGATACACGGCGGCGAGCCGCGAGATCCTCGCGCAGATCGACCTCGGCCGCATCTACCCGCGCTACGGGTTCCCGAACGACATGCTCGTCCACCTGAACGTCTGGAATGCGAGCGTGCGTGACGTGCCGGCGCGCCCGGTCTACGGAGTCGGCGAGCAGAGCGGCATCCGCATCCACCACGTCGTGCCGCGGATCTCGTGGCTGCTGGTGAAGGGCTTCTTCTGGCGCATGCGGGAGAAGTACGTGATCCGGGACTTCCACCCGCTCGTGCTCTTCTATGCACTCGGCTTCTTCATGACGATCGCCGGGCTCGGGCTGGGGATCGCCGAGGTCGTGCTCAGGCTCGAGGGGAACGCCGTCTCGGCCGGCACCGTCGTGCTCGTCGCCCTGCTGCTGATCTTCGGCTCCCAGTTCTCACTGTTCGCGATGTGGTTCGACATGGAGTCGAACAAGGACCTCCGCTAGCCGGACCCCGCTGACCAAAACCGCCTCCGATCGTCTCAGACCCTGATGAACAGTCCCGTTAAGGGTTCGTAAGCATTGACCGATCACGTCGAGGGCCGTCGGTAGCATCCCGCCGATGCCTACCGCGGTGGTCACTGGCGGGGCTGGCTTCCTCGGGTCGCACCTGTGCGACGAGTTGCTGGCTCGAGGATGTCGCGTCATCTGCGTGGACAACCTCGACACGGGGTCGCTGCAGAACGTCGAGCACCTGCGCGGGGCGGACTTCGAGTTCCGCAACCAGGACCTGATCCAGCCCGTGGGGATCGACGAGTCGGTCGACGTCGTGTACCACCTCGCGAGCATCCCGAGTCCGATCGACTACGTCCGGCTGCCGCTGCTCACGCTCAAGGTCGGCTCGTACGGCACCCACAATGCGCTGGGCCTGGCGAAGTTCAAGCGTGCGCGGTTCCTGCTCGCCTCGACGAGCGAAGTCTACGGCGACCCGCAGGTCCATCCGCAGCCGGAGACGTACTGGGGGAACGTCAACCCGATCGGCCCGCGCGGCGTGTACGACGAGTCGAAGCGCTACGCAGAGGCGCTGACGATGGCGTACCACCGACAGCAGGGCGTCGACACGGCGATCGCACGGATCTTCAACACCTACGGCCCGAGGATGCGGCCGAACGACGGCCGTGCAGTGCCGACGTTCGTGCGCCAGGCGCTCGAGGGAAAGCCGCTCACCGTGTTCGGCGACGGGACGCAGACGAGGAGCTTCTGCTACGTCGACGACCTGATTCGCGGCCTCGTCGCGCTCGCCGATTCCGGCGAGCACCTGCCGGTCAACCTCGGCAACCCGGACGAGTTCACGCTGAACGAGCTGGCCGAGACCGTCCTGCGTGTCACCGGATCGAAGAGCGAGATCGTGCACGAGGCGCTGCCGGTCGACGACCCGCAGGTCCGCCAGCCCGACATCACACGTGCTCGCCAGCTGCTCGGCTGGGAGCCTCAGACCGAGCTCGAGGAAGGCCTGCGTCGCATGCTGCCCAGTTTCGGCAGGGAGCCGATCGTTGCGTAGGCGTCTCGGGGTCTTCTCGGCGGTGCTTGCCCTGGCCGCCACTCTCTCCGCGGGCGCCGCCCAGGCACAGCCGCACCTGCTCGTCGGCCTCCAGGACGACGCCCAGACGCTCTACGGCGACCCGACGAAGACGTTCCCGATCCTGAAGCAGCTGCGGACCGAGATCATCCGCATCAACCTCGACTGGGGTGGCGGCAACTACGCCGTCGCCACTCGTCGCCCGGCGCATCCGCTCGATCCGTCCGATCCTGCCTACAACTGGACGCTGTACGACCGTGCGGTGCGGTACGCATCCCAGTACGGGATCAAGGTGATGTTCACGATCCTGTTCACGCCGTCGTGGGCCAACGGCGGCAAGGCGAAGAACGTCCCGCCGAGCAACTACAACGACCTCCGGAACTTCGCGTTCGCGGCCGCAGAGCGCTACAGCGGCCACTACATCCCGATCAACGACACCGGTCAGGAGACGCCGCTGCCGGCGGTGAAGTACTGGCTCGCCTGGAACGAGCCGAACAACCCCGTCTGGTTGCAGCAGACCGCCGCCGGCCGCTTCGTCAGCCCGAAGACGTACGCGAAGATCTGCACCGCGATCTGGACCGGCGTCCACTTGACGAACTTCGCCGGGAATCAGGTCGGTTGCGGTGCGACCGGTCCGCGCGGGAACAACAACGCGCACTCGTCGCGGCCGTCGATGTCTCCGCTCGCGTTCATGACCGCCGCACGGAAAGCCGGGATGGTCCATCTGGATGCGTACGACCATCACCCGTACTACGGCAGCCCGTCGGAGACACCGAGCACCAAGCCAGGCCCGACGGCGGTCACGATGGGCAACATCAGGACGCTGATCGCGTTGTCGAACAAGCTGTTCGGGCGGAAGCCGATCTGGATCGGCGAGTACGGGTACCAGACGCTGCCGCAGGACAAGCAGTTCGGGGTCACGTATGCGAAGCAGGCGAAGTACTTAGCGCAGGCTTACGCGATCGCGCGACGGACTCCTCAGATCGCGTTGATGATCTGGTTCATGCTCAAGGACGACACGAACATCGCCGAAGGCTGGCAGTCCGGTCTCATGACGGCGACCGGAAAGAAGAAACCCGCCTTCAACGTGTTCGCGCACCTGCCGCACTAGCGGCGACGTTCGCGCGTTCCTCGAGCAGCGACCGATAGAGCCGGTCGATGTCGTCGACCAACCGGTCGACCGCGTAGCGAGGAACGACGCGCTCTCGTGCCGCGTCGCCCATCCGCTCGCGTAGCGATCGATCCGAGGCGAGGCGCGTGAGCCGTTCCGCGAGCGCGGCGGTGTCGCCTGCGTCGACGAGGAACCCGTCCACGCCGTCGCGCACGACGTCCGGGACGCCGCCGACCCGAGTTGCGACGACCGGCGTGCGCGACGCGAGTGCCTCGATCACGCTCACCGGCGTGCCCTCGTTGGCGGACGGGAGCACGAGAGCGTCGAAGGCCGTGTAGAGCGGACCGACGTCCTCCTGGTAGCCGAGGAAGAGCGTGTCGCGGATGATCCCGAGCTCGTGCGCGTACTGCTCGAGCCGCTCGCGCTCCGGGCCGTCGCCGACGAGACAGAGCGTCGCATCGACGCCGTTCTCGCGCAGTCCCTTGAAGCCGGACAGGACGTCCTCGGTTCGCTTGATCGTCGTCATGCGGCCGATCCAGCCGACGGCGAAGCGGTCCGGTTCGATGCCGAGATAACGGCGCGTCTCTGCCGCCCCGTCGCTGTTCGCGACACGCTGGTCGAGCTCGATCCCCAGGCGGACGACGACGAACTTCTCGGCGGGTGCGACGCCGAGCGCGATCAGGTCGTCGCGGACCTGCGGGCTGACGGCGACGAGCACGGTCGACCAGCGCGCGAGCCACCGCTCGAGCACGCGGAACAATCTCGACCGGAACGGGCCGAAGTACCCGCGGAGCACATGCCCGTGGAACGTGTGCACGACGATCGGCGGCCTGCTGCCGCCTGCGAGCCGTGCGGCGAGCCTGCCCACCGTTCCCGCCTTCGCGGTGTGCGTGTGCACGATCTGCGGACGGAGACGCCGGATCAGCCGCGCGAGGCGAACGGTCGCCACCAGGTCACGAACCGGCGAGATCTCTCGGCCGAGCTCGGGGATCGTGATCACCTCGACGCCGAGCCCTTCGGCGACGAACGCCATCGAGTCCTCGCCACGGGCGAGCGTGCCGGCGACGAGGGTCGTCTCATACCCGCGGCTGCGTAGTCCGTCCGTGAGGTAGGCGACGTGGAGCGCGGGGCCGCCCATGTTCAGCCGCGCGATCACGCGGAGGACGCGGATCGACTCAGACTCGGGCAACGATCGCCTCGACGGTCAGCTCAAGCCCCGTCGCGAGGTCGACCGACGGCTCGTATCCGAGTGTGTCGCGCGCCGCGCCGATGTCCGCCCAGGAGTCACGGATGTCACCCGGACGCGGCGGCTCGTGGCGACGCTCGACCGGCTTGCCGAGGATCGCGCCGATCGTGTCTGCGAGGTGGTTGACGCTGGCCGGAGCACCCGAGGCGACGTTGAAGATCCGTCCGCTCGCTCCCTCAGCATCCGCCGCGCGGACCGTTGCGTCGACGACGTTCGCGACGTATGTGAAGTCGCGGGACTGCTCGCCGTCGCCGTAGATCGTCACCGGCTCGCCTCGGTCGATCGCCGTCACGAAGAGCGGCACCACCGCCGCGTACTGCGAATGTGGGCTCTGCCGCGGGCCGAAGACGTTGAAGTAGCGCAGCACGACGGTCTCGAACGAGTGGTAGACGCGGCTGAAGCTGACGCAATAGCGCTCTGCGGCGAGCTTCGCAACGCCGTACGGCGAGATCGGGTCCGGGGGAGCGGATTCGTGCGTCGGCAGCTCCCGACTCGAGCCGTAGACCGAGGTCGAGGACGAGAAGACGACGCGGCGGACACCCTCATCGCGCGCGGCGAGCAGGACGTTGAGCGTCCCTTCGACGTTGACGGCGCTGGACGTGAGCGGGTCCTGGACGGAGCGCGGCACGGAACCGAGCGCGCCGAGGTGGAAGACGACCTCCACGCCCCGCGTGGCGGCGTGCACGCGCTCGTAGCTTCGCAGCTCGCCCTCGGCCACGTCGACGTCGAGGCCCGCGAGGTTCTCCCGGTCGCCGGTCGAAAAGTTGTCGAGCACCCGGACCTCGTCGCCGCGGTCGAGCAGCCCGCGGACGAGGTTCGAGCCGATGAAGCCCCCGCCGCCGGTGACGAGCGCTCTCATGCCGGCTCGGCGACCACGTGGTAGTTGACGAAGATCGTCCCCGGTCCGGGGTTGCGAAGGCGCGCGGAGCTGTTGTCGATCGCGCGCGCCGTTCCGTTCACGAGCGCGACGATCGGCGCGACGAGCGCCCGAGCGTGCGCTTGCTTTGCGAGCAGGTCGATGAAGGTGGCAACGAGCATTCCGATACAGGCTGCGGTTCCGGACGCGGGCGTGACCACGAGCGTGCGCCAGTCGCCATGTTCCCTGAACAGGCGCTCGAGTCCTGCGTGCGTCCACCGCCAGTAGTCGTCGGGATTCGGGTGATACACCTGGACGCCGTGTGTCGAGAGGAGGACGCGACCTCCCGGTGCGACGACGCGGCGCAGCTCGCGTACCGCGCGGCCGGGGTCGTCGACGTGCTCCAGGGTCTGTGTGCAGAGGACGAGGTCGAAGCTCCCGTCGGGTACCGGAATGTCCTCGACGGTGCCTTCCAGCTCCGCCGCCGGGTTCGCGACGTCGACGCCCACGTACTCGGCGACGTGTGCAGCGAACAGCGGCTCGTACGGCTTCACGCCGCACCCGACGTCGAGCAGCCGCGGGCGCGGTCGACGGGCGCCTGCGAGCTCGGCTTCCTGTCGGAGCCAGCGTGCGAGCGGCGCGCGGACCGCGTAGCTCGGAGAGCGGAGCTTCGGCTCCAGCCGATTGAGGTTGGGCTCAGCCACCGGCGGCCAGACCGAACCCGAGCCACGTCATCGCGCTGAGCGGCAGCCCGGCGACGATCCCCTCCCCGATCCACAGCCCGGCGACGGCGAGAATGAGGGCGACACCGAGGACGCCGGCGAGCGCCGCGTCGGAACCGACCCGGCGCAACCCGAGCACGATTCCGGTCACGAACACCGCCGCGAGCAGGAGCAGGCCGACGCCGCCGAGGTCCGCCAAGTGCTGGACGTAGAAGTTCTGTACGCCCCAGCGGTGCTGCGGTGACGGGAAGGCGATCGGCGGTTGGCTCGCGAAGCGGCGCTCGGCCGCGGGGATGTAGCGCAGGAACCGCGATGGGTCGCCCGATGCCTCCCAGCCGACGCCCGCGACCGGATGGTCGAGGAACATCTGCCAGCCGATCCACGCGAGCAGCCCGCGTTGCGAGTACGACTCGACCTGTGTCGACTCGGTCCCGTGGTTCAGCCCGAGGTAGCGGCCGAGGTCGGTGCTGCGCATACCGAGCGTGCCCAGCACGGCCAGCCCGATCACCGCGCCCGTCGCGGCGAGGCGCCGGACGTCGACCTCGCGCCTGCTGATCGCGATCGCGAGCAGCGCCGCACATGCCAGTCCGATCCCGATCACCGCGGCGATCGCCGCCGAGAGCACGACGCCGATCCCGCCGGAGACGAGCCCCGTCCAGCCGACGCGCGCGTCGAGCCCGAGGTGCGGCAGCGCAACCGCGATCGCGCCCGCGAGCAGCCCGGCGGTCGAGAGCGCCGCGAAGTCCTCGAAGCCGAGGAAGGAGAGCTGGCGTCCGCCCGTCGCGCCCGAGACGAAGATGTTCGCGCCGAAGAACTGCGCGAGGCCGACGATCGTCGCGAGCACGCTCCACGCCGTCAGCACGGTGACGACCAGTTGCAGGTCCGGTCGTCGCCGGAGGATCAGGACGACTGCGGGTGCGAGCAGCGCGTACTCGAGGAACTTCGCGGCCGTGACCGCGTGCGTCGCCGTCGGGTAGCCCGCGGTGCCGCCAGGGATGAGCAGCTCGATCCCGATCCACACGAAGTACGCTGCGCCGGCGAGCCACAGCGCCCACGCCTGCCAGAGCACGGCGAAACCGTGGCGCACGCCGGCGACGACTGCCGCGACCAAGGTGGCGAGCACCGCGAGGTCGGAGAGCTGGATCGCAACGCTCGTCGAGCGCGCGTTCACGTGCACGGTCGGCTGGTAGCGGGCGTGGATGAAGAGGAGCGGGAGCGCCGCCGCGAGCACCACGGCCTCGGCGCTCACCCCCGAGAACACGAACGTGCGCGCGTGCGTTGCTCGCTCGCGCCAGGACAGCGTTCCCGTGGCCGCCACGCCTCCGAGTCTAGGGGAGGGCCTCCGTAGAATGGCCGTTCGTATGCCCACGCGGCTCTTCTGGCGCCGTTCGGCGGCCGCGGCCGGGATTTACTCCTCTGCGATTCTCGGCTTCGGCGGCACGCTCGTCGCAGCGCATCTCTTCTCGACGGAGACGCTCGGTCTCTACGCGCTCGTGCTGTCGTTCACGGGGCTGTTCCAGAGCCTCGCCGACGTGACGGTCGAAGAAGCATTGATCAAGTACGGCTTCCGTTACATCACGCGACAGGACTGGGGTCGTCTCCGCCGCCTGTTCGAGAGCGCCGTCGTCTTCAAGGTGACCGGCGGGCTGATCGGCGCGATCGCTCTGGTCATCCTCGCCCCGTTCGCGGACCAGATCTTGAACAAGCAAGGCCTCGAGACGCCGCTGCTCGTCGCCGCGCTCCTGCCGCCGGCGCAGTGCATCGAGAACGTCAGCGGCTCCGCGATCATGCTGCGGGGGCGCTACGACATTCGTGGGTACTTCCAGTTCGTGTCGATGGGATTGCGTCTGACGGCGATCGCAGTCGGTGCTCCACACGGGCTGACCGCCACGATTGCCGCGATCGTCGTCGCGCAGGTGATCGCGACGACCGCGGTGACGATCGCGGGGCTTGCGGCGTTCAGGCGGTTCCCGCACGCACACTCGAAGCCGCTCGGATCGGAGCGACGCGGGATTCTCTCGTTCGTCACGCAGTCGAGCGTCGCCTCGGGCGTCGCGTCGTTGACGTTGCCGCTCGCGACGCTCGTGCTCGGCCGTGTCTCGTCTGCGAAGCAAGTCGGGCTGTTCCGCGTCGCCGTGTCGCCGCAGCAAGGATTCGCGGCGCTGACGGCACCGGCGCGGCTCGTCCTCCTGACGGAGCAGACGCGCGACTGGGAGCGCGGCAACCGCGCAGCGGTCTTCGCGGGCGTTCGCCGCTACATGCTCGGCATGGCGGGCATCGCGGCCTTGGCGATGCCGCCGCTGCTCGTGTTCACGCCGCAGCTCGTGCGCATCCTCTACTCGGCGAAGAACGTCGGTGCCACCGATGCGATGCGGATCATCATCGTGGCCGGCGGCCTCCGGACGATCTACGGTTGGACGAAGTCGTTCCCTGTCACGATCGGCAGGCCGAACCTGCGCATCTGGACACACGGGCTCGAGACGGTCGTGCTCGTTCCGCTGGTCGCGGTCCTCGGAGCGAAGTGGGGCGCGACCGGCGCGGGCGGCGCGGTGCTCGCATCGAGCGTCGCGTACTGCCTGTATTGGACGGCGCTGTTCCTCCGCATCCGGCGCGAGCCCGCACCGGCGAAGGAACGGCCCGCGCCGCCGGTCGAGGCACTCGTTCCGTGAACGTCCTCGTCGTGTCGGGAATCTGGCCTCCGGACGTCGGCGGCCCCGCGAGCCACGCGCCGGATGTCGCCGGCTTCCTGCAGGGACGGGGGCACACCGTCGAGGTGGTGACGACCGCGTCGCAGGCGCCGCCGTCGCGCCCGTATCCCGTGCACTGGGTCTCGCGGAGCCTTCCGCGCGGCGTCCGCCACGTCCGAGGCCTGGCGCTCGTCCGACGGTGCGCGCGCCGGGCGAGCGTCGTCTACACGACCGGGATGTTCGGGCGCAGCGCGGGCGGCGCGTCGCTCGCGTTTCGCCCGTACGTCGTGAAGTTGACGGCAGATCCCGCGTTCGAACGCTCGCG
The DNA here is from genome assembly GCA_035623685.1 of Gaiellaceae bacterium. GTDB lineage: Bacteria > Actinomycetota > Thermoleophilia > Gaiellales > Gaiellaceae > 3-1-20CM-4-69-9. Next base: position 35,532 of record DASPSY010000107.1, on the reverse strand, counting down.
CCGACGGGGCCTGGTCGAGGGAGACGTCGACGAGTTCCAGGAGGTGCGTGGCGGACCGACGGTCGCGTTCCTCCGGCTCGCACGCGACCTGGAGCTGCGGCACGCCGCGCACGTGTTCTGCCCCAGCGCGTACCTCGCCGAGCGCGTCGTCTCGTGGGGCGTCACGCCCGATCGGGTCGGCGTGCTCCCGAATCCCGCACCGACCATCCCCGAGCTCCCGGCGCGTGACGTGTCGAGACGCGAGCTCGGCCTGAACGGAGCCACGTTGGCGTTCGCCGGCCGGCTGACCGCCCAGAAGGCTCTCGACCGGGCGCTCGAGGCGGTGGCGGGCGTTCCGGGCGTCGCGCTCCTCATCGCAGGCGAGGGGCCAGACCGTGAGCCCCTCGAGCGGCGGGCGCACGAGCTCGGCCTGGACGGCCGCGTCCGCTTCCTCGGCCCTCAGCCGCGCGAGCGCGTCGTCGCGCTGTTCCACGCCGCGGACGCCACGATTCTCTCCTCGAGCTGGGAGAACTTCCCGCACACGGTGGTCGAGGCACTCGCCGTGGGCACGCCCGTGCTCGCGATGGAGGCCGGCGGAGTCGCCGAGGTCGTCCGGGACGGTGTCAACGGGCTCCTCGTGCCCGCAGGGGACACGGCTGCCCTCGCCGAGGCCGTCCGGCGGTTTTTCGGCGACGAGGCCCTGAGAGAGCGGCTGAGGGCGGGAGCGGCGCCCTCGGTCGAGGCGTATGCACCCGAGCGCGTGTTCGGCGAGCTCGAAGCGACGCTGGCCCGGGCTGCCGGGTGAGCCGGAAACCGCGTGTCCTGTTCGTCGGGCGGACGCGCTACCGCCTGCCGCTCGACCGCAGCCTGGAACGGAAGTTCGACGCCCTTGCGGCGGAGCTCCAGATCCGGGTGCTGGGAAGCGCTCAGGCCGACTCGCCGCTCTCGTCGTCGACGTTCAGGCTCGTGCGCCGCAGGCGGCCGGGCTTCATGGACGGCGCGCTCTTCTACCTCTCGCTGCCGCGGCTGGTCGCCGAGGAGCTTCGGCGCTTCGAGCCGCAGGCGGTGATCACGCAGAGCGTGTACGAGGCTGCCGCGGTGTTCGCGGCCAAGCGGCTCGCAGGCAGCGACGCACGCGTCGTCGTCGACGTGCACGGCGACTGGGACACCGCCACCGACCTCTACGGATCTGGCACGCGCAGGCTGCTCGCCCCGTTGACGACCCGCGTCTCGCGCTACGCAGTGCGTCGTGCCGACGGCGTCCGGACGATCTCGGAGTTCACGACGAGACGCGTTCGACGCGAAGGAGTCGAGCCCGCGTCGGTGTTCCCCGCATACGTCGACCTGACGACGTTCAACACGACACCGCCAAAGGCGCTTCCATCCGCCGCGCGCGCACTTTTCGTCGGCGTGCTCGAGCGGTACAAGAACGTGGACGGGCTCGCGGCGGCGTGGCGTCTCGTCGCCGCGCGAGCTCCGGACGCGCGGCTGCTCGTCGTCGGCGCGGGCCGCGAGCGGGAAACGATCGAGCGGCTCGTGGCCGACGTGTCCGGCGTGCAATGGCGCGAGCGGCTGTCGCCGGCAGAAGTCGCGGCCGCGCTGGACGACTCGACCCTCCTCGTCCTCCCATCTCGCTCCGAGGGACTGCCGAGGATCGTGATCGAGGCGTTCTGTCGCGGCCGGCCGGTTGTCGGGACGCGGGCGGGCGGGATCCCCGACATCGTCGAGGACGGCGTCAACGGTTTGCTCGTGCCGGCCGGGGAAGACGGCGCGCTTGCCGCCGCGTTGCTGCAACTGCTCGGTGATCGCTCGCTCCAGGAGCGGCTCGCCGAAGGAGCGCACGCGAGTGCGGCGGCATGGCTTCAGACACCGGAGCAGTTCGCCGCGCAGGTGCGCGACCTCGTCGAACGCGTCGCCGGCGTGTGAAACCGCGCGTGCTGTTCGTCTCGCGGCGCGTCGAGCTGCCGCTGACCGAGAGCGAGCGCCGTCGCTGGGATGCGATTCGGACCCAGCTCGACTTTCGGGTCGTCGCGTCCGGCGCTGTCGCGGACGACGACGAGTTCGTGCTCGCGCGCGAGCCGCCTGTTCTCGCGGGCGCCGCCTACTACGCGTCATTGCCGGTGCGCGTCGCGCACGAGCTGAGGCGCTTCCGTCCGCACGCGGTCGTCGCACAAGGCGGGCACGAGACGGCGGCCGCGCTGACCGGACGTCGGATCGCGCGTGTCGATACGGCGGTGATCGCCGACGTTCACGGCGACTATCGCTCGCCGACGCGTCTCTACGGCTCCCGGCTGCGTTCGTTGCTGAACCCTCTTGCCGATCGCGTTGCAGTCGCAGGGGTTCGGCACGCCGACGGCGTCCGCACAGTCACGTCGTACACGACGGACCTCGTGCGCTCGATCGGTGTCGAGCCGACGGCGGAGTTCCCCGCCTACATGGACTTCGCCACATTCCTCGAGTCGCCGCCGGCGCCGCTACCCGACTCGCCTCGCGCGCTCTTCGTCGGCGTGCTCGAGCGGTACAAGAACGTGGACGGGCTCGCGGCTGCGTGGCGTCAGGCCGGCCCCCGCGTCCCGGAGGCGCGGGTCCGGCTGATCGGCGACGGCGCGCTCTCCGGCCTCGTCGCCCAGCTCGTGGCGGACCTTCCGGCGCAGACCTCCTGGTCGCGTGGGCTCTCGCAGCCCGAGATCGCCGCCGAGCTGGACGGATCGACGTGCCTCGTCCTCCCGTCGCGGTCGGAGGGGATGGGCCGCGTGATCGTCGAGGCGTTCTGCCGTGGCCGGGCGGTCGTCGCCAGTCGCGTCGGCGGGATTCCCGATCTCGTCGACGACGAGGTGAACGGGCTCCTCGTCGATCCCGCCGACGTGGCTGCGCTCGAGAACGCACTGGTTCGAGTCCTCTCCGACACGGCGCTCGCCGAGCGCCTCGGTGCGGGCGCCCGCCACAGCGCCGATCGGTGGATCGTCTCGGCCGACGAGTTCGCGCGCCGACTGCGCGACCTCGTCGAGCAGGTCGCGGGGCTAAGCTAGCCGCCGTGCGGGCCGAGCGCTTCAAGCAGCTTCTGAAGAACGGCGTTTACCGGACGATCGGCGAAGCGGCGACGGCCGTCGGCGTCGACGGGGACGGAAACAGGAGCCTTCGCGTTCTCATGTACCACAAGGTCAACGACTTGCCCGCAAACCCGCTTTCGATGCCGGTGTCCGTGTTCGACGAGCAGATGGACCAGCTGCGGACGCTGGGGTACAGCGTCGTCGACCTGCAGGCGGTCCTCGACTACTACGTCGACGGCAAGGAGCTGCCGCCGAGGGCCGTGCTCATCACCTTCGACGACGGCTATCACGACAACCTCGACAACGCGGCCCGGGTGCTGCAGAAGTACGGCTATCCGGCGGTCCTGTTCGTGCCGATCGGCTACCTCGACGACTACCAGCCGCTTCCGCACGAGGAGCGCCTCGCGACGCACGGCTTGTTCAACCGGACGCTCGACTGGGACGAGCTCGCAGACGTCGAACAGCACGGCCTCCGCATCGAGTCGCACGGGATCTCGCATCGACCGCTCGCCGAGCTCGAGGTCGACGAGGCGGCACGGGAGATCACGCTGTCGAAGCTGCGGCTGGAGGAGCGGCTCGGGCGGCCCGTCCGCGCCTTCTCGTACGTCAAGGGCTCGGAGGCGGACTACCGCCCGGTGCATCTGAGCCTCGTGCGCCAGGCGGGATACGACGTCGCGTTCAGCGCGGTCTCCGGAGCGAACTCGGCCGGCACCGACCCGCTCCAGCTGCGCCGCTACAACATCGAGCCGTACCCGAATCGCACCTTCGAGCTCGTGCTTTCGGGCGCGTGTGACCTGATCGCCCTGAAGGACACGGTCACCGGCACGCACGCGCGCCGGCTCTTCAACGCCGCCCTCGGGACGTCGACCAAGTAAGCGCGACGCGCTCGATGACGTCTTCCGGCGTGTACGAGCTGGTTTCGTACGAGCAGGCGTCGCGCGACGACTATCTCCGGCTCCTGAGTGACGCCTGGGGCGAGAGCGCGCTGCCGGGCGACGTGTTCGACTGGTGGTTCGACCGGAACCCTGCGGGCTCGCTCCGGTCGGTCGCGCGCATCGGCGACCGCATCGTCGGCGTCGCCGGGCACTCGCTCTATCGCATCGTGCTCGACGGCGAGGAACGGCTCGCGACGTTCTCCGTCCACGCGACGACGGACGCACCCGCGCGTGGGCTCGGGATCTTCCCTGCGCTCGAGCGCAAGCACGAGGCGGAGGCCGAGTCTCGCGGCGCCGCCGTCGTGCTCGCGTTCGCGTCGAAGCCGACGGAGCCGATCTTCCTCGGGCCGCTCGGTTGGAGCGCGGTCGGCAAGCTCCGGATCTGGGCGCGACTGCTGCCCTCGACGATCCGACCCCACGCGCGCGCGGAGCCGCATCCCCGTTTCGTGCACGAGGGCGACGCGGCCGCTGCGTGGCCGAACCACGTCGTCCGCGATGCTTCGTACCTGAACTGGCGCTACGTCGATTCCCCGAAGGACTACGTTGCCTTCACGTCGGGCCGTGACTACGCCGTGCTCGGGCACAAGATCCACCGCGGCCATCCGATCGCGCTCATCGCCGACCTCGTCGCGGACGACCCGCGGCCGCTCCTTCGCGCTTGTCTCGCGGCCGTGAAGCCGGGCTCGCGCGCCGTCTTCGCGCTGCCCGCTCGGGGACAGCGGCCCGCCTACGCCGCGCTGGGCTTCGCGCCGACGCACCTCTCGCTGAACTTCATGGGGAAAGCGCTTGCAGGGCACCTCGAGACCGATCCGAGCCGCTGGCGCTTCACGCTCGGCGACACGGACTTCTTTTGAGGAGGCTCCTCTTCATCACGCAGCGCGTCGACGCGGACGACCCGGTCCTCGGCGCCACAGTTGCGAAGATCCGCGCGCTCGCCGCCCGTGTGGACGAGCTCGTCGTCGTCGCGCAGTCGGCGACGAGCGACGCGCTGCCGGCCAACGTCGAGGTGAGGACGTTCGGCGCGCCGAGACGAATCGCGCGTGGCGCCCGGTTCGAGCGCGAGCTCGCGCGCGTGCTCCCGGCCGACGCAGTGGTTGCGCACATGGTGCCGCTGTACGTCGTGCTCGCGGCGCCGCTCGTGCGACCGCGTCGCATTCCGCTCGTGCTCTGGTACACGCACTGGAAGGCGACCCCGTTGCTACGCGCCGCCGCGACGCTCGCGACTGCGATCGCGAGTGTCGATCGCCGCTCGTTTCCGCTTCCCTCGTCGAAGGTCCACGCGATCGGGCACGGTATCGACGTGAGCGAGTTCCCCTGCACGGAGCGAGTGCCGACCGACCGGTTGCGCGCCCTCGTGCTCGGCCGGTACTCGCCCGCGAAGGGGATCCCGACGATCCTCGAGGCTGCACGTTCGGCGGGGAACGTCGACGTCGAGCTGCACGGGGTCGCCTCGAACGACCTCGAGCGCGAACATCGACGCGAGCTCGAGCAGTTCGGCGTCGAGCTCGGGGATGCCGTCCCGCGAGCGCAGCTGCCCGAGGTGTTTGGCCGCTCGGATGTGCTCGTGAACAACATGCGCGCCGGCGCGCCCGACAAGGTCGTCTACGAGGCCGGCGCCGCGTGCCTCCCGGTCCTCGCCGCCAACCCCGTCTTCGACGAGCTGTTCGGCGAGTTGCCGCTCGCGTTCGTCCAGGACGACGTTGCAACACTGGTGGATAGGCTCACCTGGCTCGCCGGCGTCGATGCGCGTGGACGTGCGGAGATCGGCCGAACGCTGCGCGAGCGCGTTGCCGGCCGGCACTCGGTCGAGACGTGGGCCGACGGGGTCCTCGAGGCCGCGACATGAACGAGGTCGGCACCGTGCTCCATCTGCAGAAGGTCGCGGGCATCTCCGGTTCGGAGGCGCACCTGCTAACGCTGCTGCCCCGCCTGCAGCAACGCGGCTGGGACATTCGTTTCCTGATGCTGCACGAGAACGAGCCGGGCGCATGGGACTTCGCTCGTGAGCTGACCGCGAGGGGTATCGCCCTCGACGCGATCCCGTTGGCGGCAGATGTCGACCCGATCGCCTTCTTCCGCATCGCAGGATTCCTCGCGCGACAACGTCCGACCATCCTGCACACGCATCTCGTCCACGCGGACGTGTACGGCCAGCTCTCCGGCACGCTCACGGGCGTGCCGATTCGCATCTCGACGAAGCACGGCTTCAACGAGTTCCGGGAGAATCCCGGCTTCGCGCTCGGAGATCGTGCGATCGCCGCGCTCGCGCACGCCCATATCGCGATCTCGCGTGGGCTTGCGAGGTACCTCGAGGAGGTCGAGGGTTTCGACGGCGAGAGCTTTGAGATCGTCCACTACGGCATCGAGCCGAACGGGCGAGCGATGCCGTACACAGGGACCGTGCCGCGCTTCCTCTGCGTCGGCCGTCTCATTCCGATCAAAGGGCACGTCGTGCTGCTGCGGGCGTTCGCCGACGCGCTACGGCGACTGCCTGCGCTCCGGCTCGACATCGCCGGCCGCGGACCGCTCGAGCCGGCTCTTCGCGCGCTTGCGAAGGAGCTCGAGATCGACCACGCGGTCCGCTTTCTCGGATACGTCGCGCCCGTGCAGACGGCGATCGAGGAGTCGGCGGTAGTCGTCGTGCCGTCGATGGGCGAGGGGTTCGGCATGGTCGCCCTGGAAGCGATGGAGCGAGCGCGGCCGGTGATCGCGGCAGAGATCGGCGGTCTCGGCGAGCTCGTCGAGGACGGCGTCACCGGGTTGCTCGTACCACCGGGCGAGGCGCAGCCGCTCGCCCGCGCCCTGGAGACGCTCGGTGGTGATCTCGAGCTCGCCGCACGGATGGGCGAGGCCGGCCGCCGACGTGCCCTCGACCGCTTCCTGCAGGAGCGTTGCACCGACCGGACCGAGCTGCTCTATCGCGAGAAGCTCGAGCGACACGTACCGAGGAACGGCACGATCTCGGCGCTTCCGCGCGACAGCTCGGCCGAGTCGGCGGGCTAGGATCGCTCCCCACCCGTTGTTTGGGTGGGGGGTGGGAGGTGGGTCGTCGCGAAACCGTCGGGGACGATCCGCCGGTAGAGCTCGAGCGTCGCATCCGCCATCCGCGCCACCGAGAACCGCTCGTGAGCGCGGCGGCGCCCCGCTTCGCCGAGCATGGCGCCCGCGGCGAGCGCCCGCTCGATGCCGGCAGCGAGCGCGGGAGGGTCGTCGGGTGGGACGAGCGCGCCTGTCTCGCCGTCCTCGACGAGCTCCGGCAGCGAGCTCACGTTTGAGGCGACCACCGGCAGCCCGGCCAGCATCGCCTCGAGCACGGCAAGACCGAACCCCTCCCAGCGCACGGGGTGCACGAGCACGTCGGCGCGAGTGAGCCAGGCGTTCACGTCGGGGACGCGGCCGAGGAGATGGACCGAGACGCCGAGTCGAGACGCGAGTCGATGGAGCTCTTCGCGTTCGGGCCCCTCGCCGAGGACGACCAGCACCGCGCGCTCGTGACGCCGTCGTACTTCCGCGAGCGCGCGCACGGCAACGTCGACACCCTTCTGCCGATCGAGGCGGCAGACGGCGAGCAGCACGACCGCGTCATCGCGCACGTCGTCCGCCGGGTTCGAGCCCCAGGCAGCCGGCGGTGCATCGAGCCCGTAGTAGATGGTGACGAGCTTCCGCGCAGGAATCCCCACACGCTCGATCTGGAATCGGGCGAGTGCGTCGGTGATCGTCACGATCCGCGCGGCTCGATGAGCCAGTGCACGCTCGACGAAGCGAAAAGGCCCGGTGCGAAACGGATCGTCGTTGTGCTTCGTCGACACCAGCCGATGTGCGGCGAGCGCGCCGTACACGTCGGCATGGACGAGGTGCGTATGGACCACGTCCGGCTTCAGGCGGCGAACACTTCTGACGACGCGAGCTGCGAGCGCGGGATCGACGTCGCGAGGCGCAGGAATCCGCTCGAACGGGAGCTGCAGCTGCGCGTAGAAAGGCTCGGGTGCGCGAGCTGGGTCATCGAGGCCGAGAAACCTCGCGTCCACCCCGCGCTCGGCCAGTGCGGGCAACAGCGTCAGCAGATGGCGCTCGGAGCCGCCGATTCCGCCGATCCGGTGGACGTGGAGGACCCTCACGCGTGGCTCACGCCGGGACGAGCGCCGGCGCATCCACGTGCTCGCGTGCCCACAGCTCGAGCATGAGCAGGCACCAGAGTCGATGGCCGTGGTCGGTCCGGCCGGCGACGTGGTCGTCGAGCAGGCGTCGAACCTCGGCAGGCTCGAACCAGCCCCGCTCGGTGGTCAGCACGTCGTACGAGAGCTCGCGAAGGTCCGTGCGAAACCATCGCCCGAGCGGCACGCCGAAACCGGTCTTCCCGCGCCCACTCACCTCGTGTGGGAGCTCGCGCGCGAACGCATGCCGAAGCGCGACCTTGCCGGTGCGACCGTGCGTCTTCAACGAGTCCGGGAGCGCAAGGCCTAACTCGACGACGCGGTGGTCGAGCAACGGCGAGCGGAGCTCGAGCGAGTGAGCCATCGACCCGATGTCCGCCTTCGGCAGCAGATCGCCGGGGAGATACGTCTCGAGGTCGAGGAGCTGGAGGCCCGTGATCCCGGCCCCCGAAGGTTCGAGGCGAACCTCGTGCGCGACGCCGTCCGACCAGATCCGGCTCCGCAACTCCTTCGGGAAGACCTCCATCAGCCGCGTGTACCTGTCGGGCGACGGGACCGCCGCGGCGTCCAGCAGTCGTGCCGTCCGGAAGGCGGTCGAGCGGGGGCTCCGCCGCGCATCCGGCACGAGGCGCAGCGCGCCGGCGCCCGCACGCGCGATCGGCGACGGCACGCGTCCGGCGATCCCGTGCGCGACGTACCGCTCGTAGCCGGCGAACGACTCGTCGCCGCCGTCGCCTGTGAGCGCAACGGTCACGTGCCGCCGCGCCTGCTCGCAGATCAGGAACGTCGGAAAGGCGGCCTCGTCGCCCAGTGGCTCGTCGTATGCGCGCGCGAGCCTCGGCAGCGTGGCCGCGACGTCTGCGTCGATCGCAAGCTCCTCGTGGACGGTCGAGTACCGCCTCGAGACCGCTCTTGCGTACGAGCGTTCGTCGTAGCGCGGGTCGTCGAAGCCGACCGTGAACGTCCGCACTGGTTGCGCGGACGCCTGTGCCATCAACGCGACGACGATGCTCGAGTCGATCCCGCCCGAGAGCAGCGCACCGAGCGGCACGTCGGAGCGCAGCCGATCCCGCACCGCCTCCGTGACGGTCGCACGGACGCGCTCGAGCCACTCGCCTTCCGGAAGGAAGCTCGGGTGTGGCCTCGGTTGCCAGTAGCGCTCGATCGTGAGCGCGTCTCCCTCGGCGACGAGCAGATGTCCGGGAAGGAGTCGCCGGACGCCGAGAAATCCGGTGCGATCTGCGGGGACGTACTGGAGCGCGAGGTACTCGTCGATCGCGGCGAGATCGACCTCGCGCTCCACGCCCGGGAGCGTGAGCAGCGCCTTCAGCTCCGAGGCGAATGCAAGCGTTCCGTCGGGCAGTCGCGTCCAGACGAGTGGTTTCTTGCCGAGTCGGTCGCGTGCGAGGACTAGGCGACTGCGCGTCTCGTCCCAGAGCGCGAACGTGTACATGCCGTGAAGCCGCCGGACGAACGTCGGGCCGTCCTCCTCGTACAGATGCGGGAGCACGGGCGTGTCGCCGGTGCCGCGCAGCTCGTGGCCACGCAGCTCTTCACGGAGGCGCGTGAAGTTGTAGATCTCGCCGTTGAACACGGCGCTCACGTCACCCGTCTCGTTCGCGACCGGCTGCTGGCCTGTCGCGAGGTCGAGCACGCGGAGCCGCTGGTGCCCGAGGACGCACCGGCCGAAGGCGTCCGTCGATCCCTCGTCGGGTCCACGGTGGACGAGCGCGGCGCGCATCGTGTCGACGAGCTCGGGATTCGGCCGGCCCGACGGCGAATAGAGTCCGGCGATGCCGCACACGGAGCACATCTTGCCGGGTGGGCGGTACTCCGTCGTCTCGTGCCACGTCGAGCGACCGCTCGACGACGACGTCTGGAACCGCTTCGTCGACTTTCGGCGCCGGCACCACGGCGGCTTCCGCATCGCGGCGCTGATGCGCACACCCGACGCAGAGGCGGGCGAAGACGAAGCGGTTTGGCTCGAACGTGCTCATCAGGCGGCGGAGCTCGGCCCGCTCGGCCTACACACGCACTGGACGGCGCCCGATCACGCGCGGCCGACGGGCGGCGACCCGGCAGGGCGCGTGCGCGAGCAGGCAGAGTGGCTCGCCGCCCGCGACCTCCCGGTCTCGCTCTTCTGCGGCGGCGGCTGGTATCTCGACGAGGCGGTCGCGGAGACGCTCGCCGAGCTCGGATACGCCGACTGCACGGCGACCGCGTTTCGCCCCGGCTACCTCGCCGCGGACGCGCCGAGACTCGGCAGCGCCGAGCCGTGTTACGTCGAGCTCGCGAGCGGGAGACGCCTACTCGAGCTGCCGACGACGCACTCGATCGGCATGCTCGCGCGCGGCCTCCTCGGGCCGTTCCGGGGGCCGCTCGTCCACGCGTACTTCCACGACACCGACCTGCTCGATCGCGTTCGACGGGAAGCGCTCAGGGTCGGGCTCGGGTTCCTCGGCGCGAAGCGCTTGCAGACCGACCTCGCCGCGCTTCAGCGTGGCCTGCGGCCCGAGAAGACGATGTCGTTCGCGAACAAACCGCGGTGAACCCGGAGGAATCGGCTCGAGATCAGCTGGAGCTCGACGTGCTCGAAGTCGTGGAGCAACTCCCGGACGTCGGCCTGGCGGAACATGTGAAGGTGGGTCGGGTCGCTCTCGGGCGGCGTGCCCGTGGCGAATCGCAGCCGGTTCTTGAGCCTGTACGCGTTCGGGACGGAGCCGACGAAGACTCCGGTGGGTCGGAGCAAGCGCCGCGCCTCGTCGACGACTGCGGCGGGGTCGCGCACGTGCTCGAGCAGCTCGCCTGCCACGACGACGTCGAAGCTCGCGTCGGCGAACGGCAACGGTTGCTCGACGTCGGCCCAGCGCGTCTCGATTCCGAGCTTCGACGCTTCTGCGAGCGCGTCGCGGTCGACGTCGACGCCGATGACCGCGTTCCCGGCCGCGTACGCGCGCGTCAGCGCCCCGTACCGGCACCCGAGGTCGAGCACCGCGAGATCCGGTCCGCCGACACGGCGCCGGAACGCGTCGGCTCGCTCGTCGCCACCGAACACGAAGTCCTCGCTCCGCGACGAGCGATGGTGCTCGCGGTAGCGGTCGCTGAGCTCCTCGAGGCGCGTCATGGCTCCGTGCGCGGGTGACCGCGCCCGACCGCTCGTGCCTCCGCGACCCGGCGAGCGATCGCGAGCACGGCTGCCGAGGCGAGCAGGCAGACGATGAAGTCCCACGGCACGCGGTAGCGGGTCACGCCAACGAAGATCATCGCGACGGCCGTCTGGTACGCAAGCATGAGGACTGCGAGCACGGCGAAGGCGCGGGGCACCATGAACAGACCGACAATCGCGAGGACGTACAGCACCGTCATGTAGATCGGCTCGGTCGAGGTGCGGAGCGTGTCGATGAAAGTCCCACGTTCGGGCCGACCCGTCGTCTCGACGACTGAGGGCTGCCAGAGCATCTGCGCGGACAGCAGCGCGAGCTTCGCCTTCTCCCCGGTGTGGTGGAGCCAAAACGCGTGGACCTTGTGCGAGAAGAAGTTCATCTGGGCACACTCGTTCACCGGCTCGTAGACGCCAGTCGCGACGTACTTGTCGTACGCGTCCTCCGGTGTCGGCGGCGCGCCGGGATACGGCGGCACGTTGTCGATCCAGCCTCCGTGTGTGAGCGTCCTGTACGTGTTGACGTTGTTCGCCTTCCAAAGAGCGCGCGCATCCGTGGTCACGGCGAAGCAGCCGACCGAGACACGGTTGCGGATCAGCCACGGCGCCAACACGACCCCGGTGACGACGAGCGAGAGAGCGACCGCGATCAGGGCACGGCGGTGCCGTCCCGCCTGCCACAGGATGAACAGCGCGGTGACGAGCGGCAATGCGGCCAGGCGCACGTTGCCGAGGATGCCGAGGCCAAGTGCGATCCCGAGCAGCGCGCCGAGCCGCAGTGTCGGGCGGGACGCCACCATCAGCGTGAGCAACACGATCGCCGCAGCGAGGAATTGGTCGAGGATCTCGCGGTTCATGTGCATGTCGTGCCAGACCAGGTACGGGTGGAGCGTGGCGAGCGCCGCTCCGATCAAACCCGCCATCGAGGAGACGACGCGACGGCCGATCTCGTAGACGAGGAACGCGGTGCCGATCGCGACCGCGGTCTGCGCGAGGCCGACGACTTCCCAGTGGCGGCCGAGGATCCAGTAGAACGGAATGAGGAAGAAGCCGTAGAGCGGCTGTGTGTACGCGGAGGGATGTCCGGGTAAGAAGCCGAACGTCCCCGATGCGACGAACGTCTGCGCGAAGTTGTCGCTCTTGTCCGTGAAAGCCGTGAGGATGTTTCCACGCTCGACGACGAGCACCACGAGTCGCGGCACTGCCGCGAGCACCGCGAGCACGATGTACGAGCGCCTGCGAGACACGCGCGCCCAGGGTATCCGCGCGCTCGGTCCGCGAGAGCCGAGAAGTAGAGTACGCCGCATCGTGAGCACGAAGCCCGCCCTGGAGGCGGAGCGCCGGCCGCCCGCACCGGTCGAGGACATCCGCTCCGCGCGGCCCTACCTCCTCTCGCGGCGCTCGTTGGCGGCGGTGGCGCGCCGGATCGGAAGCATCCTCGTCCTGGTGACGCTCGACCTCGTCGGGCTCACGCTCGGTGTCTATATCGCGCTGTTCCTGCGCAACGTCTACCTCGGCACCTGGCCTCCCTTGTGGGGCTACATGTGGCGTAGCGAGAGCGACTGGCTGCCGTTCCTGACGGTGATCACGGTGCTCGTCTTCTGGGTCGGCGGGCTCTACCGGCGTCGAGAGCTACGTGCGGGTTTCGGCCAGGTGTGCGCGTCGCTGACGCTCGTCGCCGTGATCACGCTCGCCTTCGGGCTCGGTACGAACTACCACTTCACGACGTACGGATTGACGCCGACCGCGCTCGTCATCACGGCGGTGCTGATCGGGTTGCTCCGCGGAAGCTACGACGTCGTCACGCGGGACGTGCTGCGCCTGACCGGAGCACGCCGTCGCGTCGTCCTGGTCGGCGAGGGGGAGCGGTTGCAACAGCTGCGGCGGACCCTCGGCTCGCGTCGCAGCGGGATCGAGTACGAGTTCCTCGGCGCGATCTCGCCGCGGGCGGACGAGGCCGATCTGCCGGTTCTCGGCTCGCTCGAGGCGGTGCCGCAGGTCCTCGACGAGCGTCACGTCGACGAGCTGATCGTCACGGACACGGCGTTCGCCGACCGTGAGCTGCTCGACCTCGTCGACCAGGCGCAGCGCCGAGGCGTGCAGGTGCGGGTCGCGCCGACGACGACGGAGCTGCTGCTGCAGCGCGCGGAGTACGTTCCAGGGCACGGCGCGCCGCTGTTCGAGCTGAGGCCGCCCGCGCTTGCCGGAGCCGACTGGGTCGTGAAGCGCGGCTTCGACATCGTCATCGCCACGCTCACGATCGTGATCGGCGCACCGGTATGGGCCGCGATCGCGGTTGCGATCAAGGTCAGCTCGCCCGGGCCGGTGTTCTTCCGCGACCGGCGGATCGGTCTCGGCGAGCGCAAGTTCGACATGGTGAAGTTCCGGACGATGTACGCCGACGCGAGCGAGCGCCAGGCGGCGCTCGAGGCCGAGAACGAAGCTTCCGGCCCGCTCTTCAAGATCAAGAACGACCCGCGCGTCACACCCGTGGGCCGCTTCCTGCGGCGCTTCTCGCTCGACGAGATGCCACAGGTAGTGAACGTCCTGTGGGGCGAGATGTCCCTGGTAGGCCCTCGTCCGTTGCCGATCCGCGACTACGAGCAGCTCGAGCTCTGGCATCGCAAGCGCTACGCGGTCCTACCCGGCATGACCGGTCTCTGGCAGGTCTCCGGCCGGATAGACCTGAGCTTCGACGACCTCGTCCGTCTCGACTTCTACTACCTCGAGAACTGGTCGATCCTGCTCGACATCTCGATCCTCGCGCGGACGCTGCCTGCGGTGCTCGCCCGCCGAGGCGCGTACTAGCGCACCACGCGGAAGACGCGGGTCAACCTGCTCAGCCCGACCGGGCTCGTCGCGACGACACGGACCTCGTACGTGCCCCTCTGGACACGCTTGTGCCGTCCGTCGAGGCCGTTCCAGCGCACGGTCGCCAAACCCGCTTGGCGCGGCCCGTTCGCCGCCGTCTTCAGGATCTCGCCGCCGAGCGTCTCGATCGCGACGCGAACGCTCGCCGGCCGCGTGAGCGCGAAGGAGATCCGCCGCGCGGCGGTCGAGAGACGAAGGAAGCCGAGCGTGTCGTCCAGCGTGAACGCACGAGCCATCGCCGACACGCGGCCGAGGTCGTCCGTCGCCGAGACGTTCCAGCGGTAGCGGCCCTCGGGTGCAGGCTCCCCGTTCACGGTGCCGTCCCACGAGAGTCGGTACGTGCCCGGCGCCTTCTCGCCCGAGTCGAGCACGATCGAGCTCCCGTCCGTCGTCGTCAGCGTGACGTCGACCGTCGACGGGCGGACGAGCTTGTAAGAGAACGACTCAGAGTCGTCGACGCCATCGCCGTTCGGCGAGAGCGTGGGCGCCGGCGCGGGTGCGTACACGCCGGTGTAGCCGACGACGAGCGCCTCGCTGACCGGACGCTCCCCGGTCGGATCTGACGGTCTGTTCAGGACGGTGCCGTTCAGCGCGACCGTGGTCGAGCCCCCCGAGTCGAGGGCGAATCCGGTGACGCAGCCGTACCGGACCAGGGCGAGCGCCAGGTCCCAGTTGCTGATGCCGACGCTCCAGCCGGGCCGGCGTCCATCGGCGGCGACAATCACGATCGTGCCGTCCTCGCGCTGGCCGATCGCCGTCCTCGGCGCGCGGCCGTTCAGTTGCGCGGAGGAGAGCGCCTCGCCGGCGTTCGCAATGGGTTGCCCGTTCTTGACGAGGGTTGGTCCGGCGCTGACGGCGTCGGTGACCGAAGCCCAGTCCGCCCGCAGGCCGAGATGTGCGGTGATCGCCGAGCCGACGGGAGCCCCGGCGCTCAGGTCTGCGGTCGCGCTCCCACGTGCGACGAGCACAGCGCCATCGCGCGGAATCGCGACCGCGCTGTCGCTGACGACTCGCACCACCGTGCCGGTCAGGTCGCGGAGTGGAGTCGTCGGCGGAAACGGCTCGATCACGGCCATCAGTCCTTTCAGCGCCGGAGTTCTCGCCCCCCATACGGGCGTGAACAGCGCCGACGAGTTCGCGGCTGGCGGCTCGTTCAACCGGCCGATCGGAACACGGATGCCGTTCGCTCCGAGCCAGCTCGCCGACCATGGGACGCGATCGACGTGGAGCGTCCCCGAGGTGTCGACGCCCACCGCTGCCCGTCCGTCGGCTGGTTGATGCTCGACGACGCCGTCTTGCATGAGCAGGCCGCTCGGCCAGCCGCCGTCCCAGTTGAAGAAGTCGCCGTTGACGCCGATCGTCGACATCTTGGGGCTGACGTCGCGCTCCATCGCCGACACGGTCTCTCGTCCCTGGATCGTCCCGTTGGAGAGGAGCGGCGTCAGGCTGTAGAGACCGCCTGGGCGAGGCGCCGTGATCACGTACAGCTCGCGTGGGCCGGAAGTGGTCCATTGCAGCACGCGCTGATACGTGATCCCGGGCATCACCTGCGTTGGCGCTCCCGACGCCCCGGCAGTTGCGTCGAGTGCAAGCGCGAGCACGGCAGAGATGACGACTGCCCTTCGCACGACCCCGCGCCAGGGTAGCGGACTGCCTGTTTAGGATCCGTAAGGTCGATGTCCAGGCGCCGATCCGGGCGGGCGCTCGCAGCGATCGCGCTGCTCGTGGGGTTGGCTGGGTTCTCGTCTGCGTCGGCGGCAGCGCGAATCCGACCGATTCCACCGACTCCGCAGCCTCCGCACCGCATCGTCCGGGGCTCCCACGACGAAGGTGTTCCGCTGCTCATGTACCACGTGCTCAACGTGCCGCCCCCGGGTGCGCCTTTTCCCGAGCTGTACGTCCGTCCGTCCGACTTCGCCGGGCAGATGGCGTGGCTCGCGCGTCACGGCTACCACGCCGTCACGCTGGATCGTGTCTACGACTACTGGTCGCGGGGCTGGGCGTTGCCGCGTCGCCCGGTCGTCGTGACGTTCGACGACGGCTACCTGACCGACTACACGGTGGGGATGCGCGTGCTGCTGCGTCACCACTGGCCAGGCGTCCTGAATCTCGAGGTGCGCAACATGCGCTCGCCGACCGGAATGCCTGCGTGGCGCGTGCGGAACCTCGTTGCCGCGGGTTGGGAGATCGATGCGCACACGATCACCCATCCCGACCTGACGACGCTGGGCGCCGCGCAGCTCTGGCACGAGGTCGACGGCTCGCGCCGGATCATCAGTCGCGAGTTCCAGGTCCCTGTCGACTTTTTCTGCTACCCGGATGGCCGCTACGACGCGGCGGTGATCGCTGCAGTGAAGCGCGCCGGCTACGTCGGCGCCACGACGACGAACTACGGGCTCGCACGCCCGAATGGTCTCTTCACGCTCGATCGAATCCGGATCGACGGCACGGACGGCGTAGCGGGCTTCGCGTCGAAGCTCGACGACGTGCGCGGCTAGGCTGCCGCCGGAATGCGTGCGAGCTGTTCGTAGATCTGGTCGAGCGACACGGACAGCTCCCACTCCGGATAGTCGGAGCGCAATCGACCGAGATCGCTGATGTAGCAGATGTGATCTCCGCGGCGGTTCTGGTCGACGTACTCCGTCACGAGCTTCCTTCCCTGTAGCTCCTCGAGTTTAGAGACGGCCTCGATGATCGAGCACGAGTTCGCTCGTCCGCCACCGAGGTTGTAGACGGCGGCCGGTGCCGGACGCGCCGCGAACGCCATGATCGCCGTGCACACGTCGTACGAGTGGATGTTGTCGCGGACCTGCTTGCCCTTGTAGCCGAAGATCCTGTACGTGCGACCTTCGCGGATGGCGCGCGCGAGGTACGCGAGGAAGCCGTGGAGCTCCGCGCCGGAGTGATTGGGGCCGGTCAGGCACCCGCCCCGAAAACACACGGTCGGCAATCCGTGGTAGCGGCCGTACTCCTGCACCATCACGTCGGCCGCCACCTTCGAAGCCCCGAAGAGCGAATGCATGCTGCCGTCGATCCGCATCTGCTCGTCGATGCCGTCGTGGAACCGTGGGTCCGCGTAGTCCCAGCGTGTCTCGAGCTCGACGAGCTCGATCTCGTTCGGCGCGTCGCCGTAGACCTTGTTGGTCGAGAGGAAGACGAACGGCGACTCGCGTGCCTCGGCCCGTGCGGCCTCGAGCAGGTTCAGGGTCGCGAGTGCGTTGATCTCGAAGTCGTCGAATGGCCGCGAGGCAGCGAGGTCGTGCGACGGCTGTGCGGCGGCGTGCACCACGAGCGAGGGCCTGTGCTCGTGGAAGAGCCGGAACATCGCGTCGCGGTCGCGGACGTCCAGGTCGTTGTGCGAGAAACGCTTTGTCTCGCGGCGCAGCCGCTCGAGGTTCCACGTCGTGTCGCCATGCTCCCCGAAGAAGTCGCGGCGCATGTTGTTGTCGACCCCCTGAACCGTCCAACCGCGCGCGTCGAGGAACGTGACCACCTCGGAGCCGATGAGCCCGCTCGAGCCGGTGACGATCGCGGTGCGTTGCGCCATGAGGAGGGCCGTAAGAGCCGCTCGGCATACTAGGTAGCCGATGAACCGAGCGCCGAAGATCCTGGCAGTCGTCTCGGCCGTCGATCTCTCGTTCCGCTACGGCTGCACACCCGCGTGGTGGCAGATCTGGAAGGGGATGTACGAGGCCGGCGTCGACCTGATCATCACGCCATACCGCGGACCGGCGGTCGCGAGCCCGTGGTGGAGGATCGAGCCGAATCCGTGCGAGCGAGAGGGCGAGCTGTTCGAGCGGATGCGGAAGGTCGCGGCCCGGGCGCACGGCGACACGCACCTCCGACGGAGCGAGGAGCGCCCTGTCGACTCCCGTGGAGACCGCGTCGTCCGCGAGGTGATCTGGCGTTACGTCACGCCGCGGTGGCGGCGCCATCTCGAGGGGATCCTGGCGCGCGAGCGCGACGTCGACGCGGTCGTCGTGTTCGCCGTCCCGATGAGCCACCTCCGCGGAATCCCGACGACGCTGCGGGACCGATTCGACGTCCCCGTCGTCTACTACGACCCCGATGTTCCGATGAGCCTCCCCGAATTCGGGGGCATGGACACGGGCTTCAACATCTACCACGGCGCCGATCCGTCCGAGTACGACCTCGTGCTCTCGAACTCCGAAGGCGGGCTCCCGCGCCTGCGGGAGCTCGGAGCGCGTCGAGCGGAACATCTCTTCTGGGGTGCGGACCCCGCGCTCTTCGCTCCGCAGGACGTCGAGAAGGAGATCGACGTCTTCTTCTATGCGTACGGCGACAAGTTTCGCCGCACCTGGATGCGCGAGCTGATCGGGGAGCCGAGCCGGCGGCTACCAGACGTCGACTTCGCGCTCGGGGGAGTCGACTTTCTCGGCGACGTCGGCGGCGCGCGCGAGATCGGCTACTTTCCGGTCAACCTGCTCTCGCGCGTCGTCTCGTCAGCACGGATCAACCTGAACGTCGCGCGACGTCCCCACGCGACGGTCTACGCGTCGTCGACGAGCCGGCTCTTCGAGCTCGCCGCCGCAGGAGCCGCGATCGTCACGAATCCGTACGAGGGGATCGAGCGATGGTTCGAGCCGGGCCGCGAGCTGATGGTCGTCGCCGGCGCCGACGAGGCGGTCGAGACGTACCGCGAGCTGCTCGCGGATCCGGCCACTGCCGAGGAGCTCGGTCGGCGTGCTCGCGAGCGTGTACTCGACGAGCACACGTTCGCGCAACGGGCACGGCGCCTGCTCGATCTCATCGGAGTCGCGACGCCGGTGGCGGTCGGTGACTGACGTCGTCGAGGCGACGCCAGCACCACGCGCGGACCTCGTAGCGCGCCTGCGCGAGCTGCGACGGCTCGCGATCGTTCCGGCGCTCGACGAGGAGGCGACGGTGGGATCCGTGATCGACGAGATCCGTTCGTTCGACCCCGATTTCGAGATCGCAGTCATCGACGACGGGTCGACCGACAGGACCTCCGCAGTCGCTGCAAGCCGTGCCGTGCATGTGATTCGCCTGCCGTTCAACGTCGGCATCGGGGGCGCGGTGCAGACCGGCTATCGCTACGCCTTCGAGAACGGCTTCGACCTGGCAGTGCAGGTCGATGGAGACGGCCAGCACGACCCCGCCGAGCTCCCGAAGATCCTGCGCCCGGTCCTCGACGACGAGGCCGACCTCGTGGTCGGATCACGCTTCGCCGGCCACGACGCCTACCGCTCGACGGCGGTTCGTCGGGTCGGCATCCGCATCTTCGCCAGCGTCGTCTCCGCGGTCGTCGGCCAGCGGATCACCGACGCGACGTCGGGGTTCCGCGCGGCCAACGCGCGAGGGATCGCCCTCTTCGCCGCCGACTACCCGCACGACTACCCGGAGGTCGAAGCGACGGTGATGTGCGTGAAGAACGGGCTACGGCTCGAAGAGGTCCCGGTCGCGATGCGCGAGCGAAGCGGCGGCCGCTCCTCGATCACCACGCTCCGATCCATCTACTACATGGCGAAGGTGCTGCTCGCGATCTTCGTCGGCTTGTTCCGTCGCTACAACGTTCCGCCCGAGGAGGAGAAGCGTCGATGACACCCTGGCCCATTTCGATCGCCGCCGCGGTCGCGTCGTTCCTGCTGCTGCTCGTCGTCTTCGAGTTGATCCGGTCGCGGCGCCTCAGCGAGCGCTACGCGCTGCTCTGGCTCGTCACGGGAGTCGTGCTGCTCGCGCTCTCGCTCTGGCGCGGCGGGCTGAACACGATCGCCGGCTGGTTCGGCGTCGCCACCTATCCGCCTGCGATTCTCGGAGCGGTCGGAGCGCTGTTCATCCTGGTGGTGCTCTTGCACTACTCGACCGTGATCTCACGGCTCTCCGACCAGAACACGATTCTCGCGCAGCGGCTCGCCCTGCTCGAAGGGCAGCTTCGCGAGCGGCAGGAGTGAGTCAGCCGATGCGCAGGACGAGTGGTCGGCTGAAGACGTAGACGTCGCCGTAGCTCGTGTTGTCGAGCCAGTTGGCGGTCACGCCGACGCGGTACGTCCACTGACCGGCGGGCGGGTGGTCGACGAACGTCGTCGTCCGGGTCGTCCCGATCTGCTTGGACTGGAGCGTGCAGAAGGACGGCGCGTTCTTGACGGGCCCACATGGCGCGTCGTCGTCGCCATGCGCGCGATAGACGGAGTAGAAGGTGGCGCCGAACGAGGATCGCTGCGGTTGCCACGTCAACCGGACGGCGTTGCCGAGCGTCTGGGCTCGGAGGTGGAACGACGAGGTGGCGGCGACGAGCGTCGCATTCAGGTCGAACGCCTCGGGCTGCGGTCCCTTGATCGGTTTCGTCGCCGCGACGAGTGCGATCGGAAAGAGCGACAGGGCGGCGACGAAGACGGCCGCAGTGGCGATCACCGCGCGTTTCCCCACGGGGAGGCGCTTCGGGCGGCCCGGCCGTAGCCGGACTCCCGGCACGAGCAGCGGGATCGCTGCGACGAGCAGGACGAACGCCGGGAAGGCGGGCATCATCAGACGCCAGAAGCTCGAGTCCTCGACACGCGCGTTCACGTACGTCCCCTTGAGCAGCAGGAAGACGGTGAACCACGCCCCGACGAACAGCCCTGCACGACGCGAGCGCACGAGGAGCGCGACGATTCCGGCGATCACGAGGAACTCGAGCAGCCTGTCGCTCCAGAGATGCTCCCGGAGCTGCAACAGGTTGTTGTGCAGCTGAGTCCAGCTGTTGCCGCCGAGGTAGCGGTGGAAGACCCGGCCCCCGAGTGCGACGTGCTCGGCGGGCTCCGTCGTTCGCCACGGGAGGTTGCCCTGCCCGCGCACCTTCCAGAAGGCGAGTGTGGCGAGGCACGGGACGAGCCCGACGCCGAACGCGAGCAGGGCCTTGGGCCGGAACGCGGCATAGAGCAACGCCGGCGCGACGAGGAACACCGAAGCCGACGGCTTGATCGCCAGTGCGTAGCCGACCGCGAAGCCGGCGCCTGCCGCCCAGCCCCAGTGGCGTTCGTCGAGGGACCGCAGGCACAGGTACGCGCCGACGACGAGCACGATCGTCGACGGATAGTCCGACATCGCGCCGAGCCCGAGCAGCTGCGGCATGGTCAGCTCGGTCCACTTCTGGTGGTAGCCGTGCAGTGCGTAGGGAATCCCGACGAACGGGATCACGATCCAGAGCAAGGCCGTCCAGTAGCCGAAGATCCGGCCGCCGATGCGCTCCCCGATCCCGAACATGCACACGAGCCCCAGCGGAGCGAGCACGAGCGTGTCGAAGAGGATGATCGTCGGAAGCGCCGACACGAGATTCGGTCCGGCGATCGCCGCGATCGGCGCGAGGATCGTCGACCAGCCGATGCCGACGTACGTCGGTGCGAGCTTGCCGTGGACGATCAGGTACGCGCCGGTGTAGTGCCAGAGCTGGTCTCCGCCCATGTAGAAGATCCAGCCGTTGTGCCGCACGGTGAGCGCGAGCGCAGCCGTGGCCGCCCATTGCAGGGCAACGAGCGTGAGCAGGACGTAGAGCGGCCGAACTGCGAGCAGGCGATCTCGCGCAGCTCCCACGAGTGCAATCGCTCGCGCGATCGGGGCTGGGAAAGGAACGGTCTGCGAGCTCATGTCTTCACGCCTGCGACCGCCCCCAGGTGTTCCCTGTACCAGGCGATCGTCTGCACGAGACCAATGCGAAGCGGTGTCCGCGCCTCGAAGCCGAACAGCTCGCGGGCGCGACTCGTGTCGAGGCTTCGCCTGGGCTGCCCGTTCGGCATCGATTCGTCCCAGACGATGTCGCCGCGAAAGTCCGTGAGCTCGGCGATCAGTTCGGCGAGGTCGCGAATCGAGATCTCAGCCCCCGTACCGAGATTGACCGGCTCCGCACCGTCGTACCGCTCTCCGGCGAGCACGAGTCCTTCCGCGCAGTCGTCGACGTAGAGGAACTCCCTCGTCGGAGAGCCGTCGCCCCACAGCACGACCTCGTCTCTGCCGGCGAGCATCTTGCGGATCAGGGCGGGAATCGTGTGCGACGTCTCGAGGTCGAAATTGTCACGTGGCCCGTACAGGTTCGCGGGCAAGAGGAAGATCGCGTTGACGCCGTACTGCTCGCGGTAGGCCTGCGCCCCGACGAGAAGCGACTTCTTCGCGACGCCGTATGGCGCATTGGTCTCCTCCGGGTAACCCGCCCAGAGATCCGACTCGTGGAACGGAACGGGTGTGAGCTTCGGGTACGCGCACACCGTCCCCGCCACTACGAGCTTGTCGACTCCGAGCGTTCGCGTGAGCTCGAGCACGTGCGCGCCCATGACGAGGTTCGCGTACCAGAAGCGTCCTGGGCTTGTGCGGTTGGCGCCGATGCCGCCGACCTCGCCGGCGAGATGGAAGACACGGTCCGGCCGTACTTCGCGGAACAGCCGCTGGGCCTCGTCCCAGTGGGTCAAGTCGCCGTCCCGGCGACCCGCTGCGACCACGTCGTGTCCCTCGCGCTCGAGCAGCTCGACGACGTGCGAGCCGAGGAAGCCCGCGCCACCCGTGACGAGGACCCTCATGCCGGTGAGCGCTCGGCGAGGAGCCAGTCGACCCGACCGATCCACCGCCCGCGGTTCGCGGCGTACCAGTCGATCGTCTTCGACACACCTTCCTCCCACGAGACCGTCGGCTCCCAGCCCGTCTCGCGATGGAGCTTGTCGTACCCGACGCGGAGCGCCATCACGTCGCTCGTGCCGGGCCGGAAACGCTCCGGCACCGACACGATCTCGCGTCCGGACCAGTAGCCCTCGGTCTCGCCGACGCGGAGGATCAGGGTCGCCCAGTCGGCCATCGAGATGTTCTTGCCCTGACCGTACGCGTAGAGGTCGCCCGGGACGCCGTGCGCTGCGACGGCGAGATGTCCCCGGACGCCGTCCGTGCAGAAACAGAAGTCGCGCATCGGCTCGAGCTGGCCGAGCTCGATGCGCTCGCGCTCGAGCGCCTGCGTGATGATCGTCCCCGTGACGTAGCGCGGGTTCTGCCGCGGTCCGTAGTTGTTGAACATCCGCGTGACGACGCCGGGCAGGCCGAACGCATCGTGGTAGTTCATCGTCAGGAAGTCGGCCGCGACTTTCGACGTCGCGTAGATTGACTGGGGGTTCAACGGCGATCGCTCGTGCAGGATCAGGCCGCCCTGCTCGTCGTAGTCGTGATGGTGCGCCACCGCGTCGCTGACGTTGCCGTACTCCTCTGACGTGCCCGCGGTGTCGAACTTTTCGAGCTCCAGGCCGTGGTCCACGACCGACTGCAGCAGATTCAGCGTGCCGATCGTGTTTGCCATGATCGTCTCGTACGGGCGGTGCCACGACTCGCCCACGTGGGCCTGCGCGCCGAGATGGAAGACATACGGCCGATCGTCTGCCTTGCAGAGGTCCTTCACGAGGTAGTCGACAGACGTGCGGTCCGTGAGGTCGGCGAAGTGGACGTCGAGTTGCCGGCGAATGTGCCCGATGTTGCTGAGCGCGCCGCTCGACGTCGCGCGGACGAACGCGTGTACGTTGGCGTCAAGTGCCACGAGCGCCTCGGTGAGGTGAGAGCCCATGAAGCCGTCGGCGCCGGTGACGAGGCACGTTCTGCCCGCGAACGAGTCGCCGCTCTCCCGCCGCAGCGCGGCAAGGGCGTCATCCGTCCAAGGTGAGTCGGATCCGTTTGTTTTCATCCGAGCGGTGGAGCGCGAGGAGCCGCTCAAGACTAGCCCGTTTCGCGGCCGGAGCGCCGTGCGCAACGGGCTGGTCACGGGCGTCTCGTACCTGACGCTGAGCGGCGCCGGTGCAATCGCCGGGGTCTACCTCGCGCACACGTTCGGACGCAACAGTCGCACTGACGGATTCATGGCGGCCTACGGCGTCTATCTGGTGCTCGTTCTCGGTGCGCAGGCCTTCCGGATGGTGGTCGTCCCCGATCTGACACGCGCCGAAGAGGAGGGTCGCCTCGGCGCCGAGTTCGCAGGTTACGCCGTCGCGTTTCTCACACTCGCGCTCCCTGTGAGCGCGCTGGTCGCAGTGTTCCCCGACGCCTTCGGCAACGTGATCACGGGTCGGCTTCCCCACGAGTCGGCGGTCGTCGCCGGCGAGGCGCTCGAATGGCTGGTGCCGGCGGCGTTCGGTCAGTTGCTCGCATCGCTCGCAGCGAGCGCACTCGCTGCGAGGAACCACTATCTCGCGGCCGCCCTCGGTTTCGCCGTCGGCGGCATCGTCGGCCTTGTCTTCTTCATTGTGGAAGCGGATGCGCACGGCTTGCTCGCTCTCGCGTGGGGCCTTGCGCTCAACGGCGTGGTGGCAGCGGCGTTTCCGATCTGCGCGTTGTTCATTCACGGTGGTCGGCTGCGGCATCTGCACGGGAGTACGCTCGCCATCCGCGCGCGCCTGTGGCGGTTGACCTACGGCGCCGCCGTGCCGATCGCCGGCCAAGGCCTGTACGTCGTTGCGCTGCTCTTCGCCTCGGGGACGGGGCCGGGGAACGTCACGAGCTTGTCGTACGCGTACCTACTCGCCGCCATGTTCGTGAGCGCGACGGCGTTCTCGCTTTCCCTGATCGCCGCCGCACCGCTGACCAGACGCGGCGTCGACCCCGAAACCGCCGTCGACCATGTCGTGCACTCGGCCTGGGTGAGCCTGGCCCTCGTCGGCGCCGCCGCCGGCATCGTCGCGCTCGTGGGCGGCCGCGTCGTCACGGCGGCCCTGGGTCACGCGTACTCGGGTCAGGTTGGCGACGAGCTCGGTCGTCTCGTCGTCTATCTCGCTCCCTGGATGATCGCCTGGTCGACCTTCTCGATCGCCTATCCGCTCATCTTCGTGATGAGTCGTACCCGCCTTCTGATCCCGCTTGCGATCGGCGCGCTCGTAATCGATCTCCCCATCTCCGCGATCGGCCGTCATTGGGGCGGACTCACCGGCGTCGCACTCGCGCTGGGTGTGACCGCCCTGCTGCTCGTGCTCGGATTGATGGCCACGCTCGCACCGTCGCGGCTCGGGCGCGCCGTTGTCGAGCTCGGGCGGCTCGCGCTCGTGGTCGGTGCAGCGACTGCGCTCGCCTTCGGCGGCGCCGCACTGGTCCTGCCGGTGATTCCTGCGGCCGCGTTGGGGCTCGCTGTCTATGGGCTTCTCCTCGTCGCAGTCCGCGAGCTCGGTCTGGCTCAGGCGTGGCACTACGTGCGAGCCCTCCACTAGCTCAGCGGACGCTCCCCGTAGAATCCGGCCGATGAGCCCGGAAGAAATGCCCGCTCCTGCAGGGGTTTCGGTGGACGATGAGCTGGACGTCGAAGCGCTCTACGACCAACTTCGCGACGAGCTCGTCCACGGAGGCTCGAATGGGCGGAGTCGAGGAGCCGAGCTCGCGGCGTCGCGGGCGCTGGCCGAGCGTTTCTGGCCGGTGACGACGGAGCGGCCGATCGGCGGTGGACCCAAGGGGCTCGTCAAGCGGACCCTGCGGAAGTTGATGCGGTGGTACGTCGAGCCGCTTGCCGCTGATCAGCGAATGTTCAACGACTCGCTGCTGAAGCTCGTCGACGGTCTATCGGAGCGCATCGACGAGGAGAGTGCGTCGCTCGATCGCGTCGAGTTGCTGGCGCGCGAGCTCGAGGAGCGACTCACGCGAGTCGAGCGCCGGGACCGCGGGCCGGCGACGGTCGTTGCCGCAACGGTCGCGGCGCAGCCGGACGCCGGCGCACTGCCCGACTACTTCGCTTTCGAGAGCCGGATGCGCGGCAGCGTCGACGAGATTCGCGAGCGGCAGCGCCGATATGTGGCCGACTTTCGCGAGCGCGGTCCCGTGCTCGACATCGGGTGCGGGAGAGGTGAGCTCGTCGGCATGCTGCGGGTCGCCGGAGTCGACGCGCGCGGCATCGACGCCGACGCCGATATGGTCGCGTACGCACGCGGTGACCAGCTCCCCGTCGAACAGGCCGACGTCATCTCATACCTCGAGGGGCTGGAGGACGGAGCGCTCGGCGGAGTCTTCCTGGGCCAAGTCGTCGAACACCTCCCACCGCTCACGCTCGTGCGTGTTCTCGAGCTCTGCGCCGCAAAGCTCCGCGCCGGTGGGCTGCTCGTCGCCGAGACGATCAACCCGCTCTCGCCGATCGCACTTCGGAACTACTACGCGGACCTCACGCATGCTCAGCCGCTCGTTCCGGAGACGCTCGAGTTGCTCGCGCGGCAATCGGGATTCGCCGAGACCGAGATCCGCTTCGTCAACGAGCCGGCAGAACGGCTTACCGAGCCGGACGATCCCGTCATCGCCGGGAACGTCCGCCGCCTCAACGAGCTGCTGTTCGGCCCGCTCGACTATGCGCTGTACGCGTGGACCTCCGACAGACGATGACCATCCGGCCTCTCGTCCGGCGTTTCGACGCAGATCCGACACAGCCCGGTCAAGATTTCGCCCTTAGGCTGTCGGTGGGAGGGAGTGGTGGGCCCCGTGCTCTCGCGCGTGTACCTGGAGAGGTGGCGGCGTGAGGATCGCGGTTTGCGCGCCCCAGGTTCCGTTCTCCCGCGGCGGGGCCGAGATCTTCGCCGACGACCTCGTCTCGGAGCTGCGCGAGCGCGAGCACGAGGTCGACCTCGTCACGGTTCCGTACAAGTGGTACCCCGGCGACCGGGTCCTCAGCCAGGCGTTCCTCTGGCGGCTGCTCGACCTCGAAGAGTCGGACGGCCGCAAGATCGACCTCGTGATCGCGACGAAGTTTCCTTCGTACGCCGTACGCCACGCCAACAAGGTCGTGTGGCTCTTGCATCAGTTCCGGCAGGCGTACGAGCTCGACCGGACCGAGCTAGGACAGTTTGGCGACACGGCGGAGGAACGCGCAGCGCGTCGGGCCGTCCAGCGACTCGACCGCGTCGCGCTCGGCGAGGCGAGGAAGCTCTTCGCGACCTCTCGCAACGTCGCCGAGCGGCTCGAGCGCTCGACGGGTCTCACGGCGGAGGTGATGCCGCACCCACCCCAGGAGCTGCCGTATCGGACCGAGAGCTACGACGACTTCGTGCTGTCGGTGGGGAGGCTCGACCGGGCGAAGCGACACGACCTGCTGCTCGACGCGCTCGCGGCCGACTCGGCCCTTCGGTGCGTGATCGTGGGCGACGGCCCGGATCGTGGGCGACTCGAGGACGTCGCACGACGTCACAGGCTCGACGGACGCGCACGCTTCGCCGGACGTGTCGACGAGTCCGAACTCGCGGATCTTTACGCGCGGTGTCTCGCCGTGTACTACGCGCCTATCGACGAGGACTTCGGGATGGTGCCGTACGAGGCGTTCCTGGCAGAGAAGCCCGTTGTGACGACGACGGACGCGGGCGGCCCGCTGGAGATCGTCGACGATCGCCGCACCGGTCTCGTGTGCGAGCCGCGTCCAGCCGCTCTGGCCGAGGCGTGCTCGTGGTTGCGCGAGCACGTCGACGACGCGAAAGCCTGGGGCAGGGCGGGCAAGGAGATCGCGCGTCGCGTCTCCTGGGACGAGACGATCGAGCGCCTGCTCTCGTCTTGAGAGTCGCCTACTACTCGCCGCTGCCGCCGGAGCGGAGCGGGATCGCCGACTACAGCGCCTTGCTTCTCCCCGCGCTGGAGCAGCTCGTCGACGTGGACGTCGTGCGCCACGGTCGAACCCGCCCGGTCGCGGCCGACGTCGCGCTTTACCACATCGGCAACGATCCGGATGCGCACGGCTGGATCGTCGACGCGTTGAGACGCCGACCGGGTGTCGTCGTGCTCCACGATTTCGTGCTGCACCATCTCGTCGCCGGTTTGACGCTCGGGCGAAAAGACAGTCCTGCGTATCTCGCGGCGATGGAGCGTGACTCCGGGGTTGCCGGACGGTTGATCGCACACGGCGTGCTCGAGGGGCGCGTTGTGCCGCCGTGGGAGACGCGACCCGACGAGTTCCCGCTCACCCGTGAGGTCCTCGATGTGGCGACCGGTTTGATCGTGCACTCCCATCACGTCGAGGACATGGTCCGCGATGCCGGCTACGGCGGTCCCGTCTGGCGCATCGCGCATCCGGCCTGGCCGATGGACGAGGTGGAGCCGACGAAGCTGGACGGTCGCCCCGTGTTCGGGTGCTTCGGGCATCTCAATGCGAGCAAGCGCCTTCCGCAGCTCGTCGAGGGGTTCGAGCGTGCCCGACGGCGTCGCCCCGAGGCACGACTGTTGCTGGTCGGCCCGGCTTCGCCTGGTTTCGACGCGACGCGGCTCGCCGTCGAAGGAGTGGATCGCATCGACTACGTCCCCGAGGACAGGCTCTGGTCATTGATGGCGGCGTGTGACGCGTGCATCTCGCTGCGGTGGCCGACGATGGGCGAGACGTCTGGCAGCGTCGTTCGCGCGCTCGTGCTCGGCCGTCCGCTCGTGGTCAGTGACGTCGGTTGGTTCGCAGAGCTTCCGGATGCCGTGGCGTTGAAGGTGCCGATCGACGAGCGGGAGCCGGACGCGCTCGCCGAGTCGCTCGAGCTGTTGGCCGCGAGCGAGACGACCCGGCTCGCGATGAGCGACGCCGCGAGGGACTACGTCGCCCGCGAGCACGACGTCCACGTCGTCGCCGACCGCTACGTCGCCGCGCTCGAGGAGGTGGCAGGCGGAGCAGCGGTTGCAGCTTCGGTCGTGTCCGACGTCGCGCGCGCTGCTGCGGAGGTCGGAATCGAGCCTGGAACAGGCGCCAGCGACGAGCTCGGCCTCCGCCTCGACGAGCTCGGGCTCGCGCGCAACGGCAGGCCCGAGCCGGTCACAGGCGGCCGAACCTCGCCGGTCGCGCGTGTGCCGATCTGGCTGTGGCTCACGGCGCTCGTCGTCTTCTCGGCACTGCTGCGCTACGGGTTTTCGAGACGGGTCGTCGCGCCGTGGATCATGGTCGACGAGCTGATCTACTCCGAGTTCGCGAAGAGCTTCGCGGCGACCGGCCACTTCCTGATCCGTGGCCAGCACGACGGCTCGTACGGCATCGTCTATCCCGTCCTGATCGCGCCTGCATGGCGTGTGTTCGCCTCGGTCCCGGATGCGTACGCGGCAGCGAAGACGATCGGCTCGGTCGTGATGTCGTTGACTGCGATCCCTGCCTATTTCCTCGCGCGCCGCGTCGTCAGGCCGGTCCCGTCGCTGCTCGCCGCGGCGCTCGCCGTGGCCGTGCCGTCGATGGTCTACACGGGGACGATCATGACGGAGACGGTCTTCTACCCGCTCTTCGTCTGCGTCGCGCTCGCGTTGGTGCTCACGCTAGAGAAGCCGACGGTCGTCCGCCAGGTCGTGCTGCTGGCCGTCTGCCTCGTCGCGTACGAGACTCGGGCGCAGGCGGTCGCGCTCGTGCCCGCGCTGGCGACGGCGCCGTTGGTGCTCGGCTTCCTCGACCGGGAGCGCTTGCGGACGACGGCTCGGCGCTTCGCGGTGCTCTATGGCACCCTCGCGGCAGGCGTCGTCGTCGTGGTCGCGGTGCAGCTCGCTCGCGGGCACTCGCCGTACGACGTCTTCGGCAACTACGCCGCGACAGGGCACACCCATTATCGGGTCGGAGACGTCCTGCGGTGGCTCGTCTACCACGTCGCCGAGCTCGATCTCTACCTCGGTGTGATCCCGTTCGCGGCGTTGCTGCTGCTGCTCGCGATCGTCCGTCGGCTCGACCGTCCCGCCCGCATCTTCGTGATCGCAACCGTGTCGCTGTCCGCCTGGCTCGTGCTCGAGGTGGCGGCGTTCGCGGCGACACAGTCCCTCCGCGTCGAGGAGCGGAACATGTTCTACGTCGCGCCGCTCTTCATCACGGCGCTGCTGATCTGGATCGAGCGGGGCGTCCCGAGGCCGTGGCGTGCCGCGGCCGTGTGCGCGGTGATCTCCGGCGCGCTGCTCGGTGTCCTGCCCTACGACCGCCTGATCAACACTTCGGCCGAGTCCGACACGCTTGCGCTCTTGCCGTTGTGGTGGCTGCAGGAGCACCTGATCACGCTTGGCGAGGTCGGGCTCGTCGTCGTCGTCGCGGGAGTGCTGCTGGCGATCGCCTTCCTCTCTGTCAGTGCGCGCTGGGCCTATGCGCTCGTGGGCATAGTGTTTGCGTGGTTCGTCTTCGTCACCGAGCGCGTCGAGTTCTTCGACAACGGCTTCCCGAAGGCGTCGGTCGGTGCGCTCTACCAGGGAATCACGGCGCCGCACCGCGACTGGGTCGACCGCGCGGTCGGCCGCAGCGCAGATGTCGCGTTCGTCTGGTCCGGCGAGAACCACAACGCGCGTGCCTTCCAGCTCTGGGAGAACGAGTTCTTCAACCGCAGCGTCCGCAACGTCTACTACCTCCACGATCCGTCGCCCGGCAACCTCCCGGAGCAGCACTTGAGCAAAGGAACGGACGGGGCGCTGGTCTCCAACGGTGCACCCGTCCGCCCGCAGTACGTCCTCACCGACGTCAACGTGCACGTCGCCGGCAAGCTCGTCGCGCAGGACAAGTTGAAGGGCATCGTCCTGTTGCGCCCCGACGGTCCGCTCCGGCTCGCGTATCGCGTAGCCGGTGTCAATCCGACGGACACCTGGTCGGGCCGGCGCGTCACCTACACGCAGTTCCATTGCACCGGCGGTCGCCTGACAGTCGGGCTCTCGAGCGACCAGCACCTCTTCTCGTCTCCGCAGACCGTCTCGGCCGAAGGCATCAGCACGACGTTCCGGGCGCCTGCCGTCGCGAGCCTCTCCGTCCCGCTCAGGCGCCGCTCGGACGGAAGCTGTCGCGTGGTCTTCCGCGTGTCGCCGACCGCGACCCCGGCCCTCGTCGAGCGCGGGAGCACCGACACCCGGCGACTCGGCGTCCACTTCACGTCCTTCCGCGTCACCGGGACGTGAGGATCGTCTACGACGTCACGCCGCTCTCGCATCCGCCGACCGGTGTGGGCGTCTATATCCGCGGTGCGCTCGGAGGTATGGTCGAGGCGTCCGCAGGCGAGCACGAGCTGGTCGCGTTCGGCCCGGTGAGCATCCGCGGCCGGCGGACGCTCGACGATGCGCTCGACGGGCTCGTCGTCGACCGAGAGGTCGTCACCGTCCCGTTCGCGCATGCGGTGCGCCGAAGCTGGGGAGCGCTCGGCCACCCGACCGCGGAGCGGTTCGTCGGCAAGCTCGACGTCCTCCACTTCACGGACTGGATGCATCCGCCGCAGCGAGGCGGCGTCCGCGCGACGATGATCCACGACCTCGGCCCGCTGCGCTTTGCCGAGCGGCTGCATCCGCGCACGGTCCGCATGCACACGGCGAACGCACGCGAGTCAACGCGCTGTGACGTCGTCTTCACGAACTCGGAGTACACGGCGCGCGATGTCGCCGACACCCTGAGCGTGCCTCCGGAGCGCATCCGCGTTGCGCGTCCCGGGCTCGACTCGTGCTTTCGCGTCGACGGCGATCGTCACACCGCGGCGCGACCCTATGCCTTCACGACCGCGACCTCCGACTGGCGCAAGAACCTTGAGACGGTTCGCGCGGCGTGGCCTCACCTGACCGAGGGGCTCGAGCTCGTCTCGCTCGATGACCTCGGCTACGTCTCGCAGGAACGGCTCGCCGCTCTCTACCGCGGGGCCTCCGTCTTCGTCTACCCGTCTCGGTTCGAGGGTTTCGGCATTCCGGTGATCGAGGCGATGGCATGCGGGTGCCCGTGTGTCGTTTCCGCGCATCCGTCGCTGGACGAGGCGAGCGGGGCGGCCGCCGTGCGTGTCGATCCCGAGAGCGCGGAGGCGATCGCCGACGGCATTATCGAAGCGCTCGGGCGAAGGGACGAGCTCGTAGAGCGCGGGCTCGCGCATGCGCGAACGTTCACGTGGCTCGAGACGGGACGCGCGCATCTCCAGGGATACGCTGACGCGCTGTGACGATGCGCGTGACCATGGACGTGACGCCGCTCGCGCAGACGACCGCCGGAACGTCGCGATACATCAACGGGCTGCTTCGCGAGCTTCGCCGCCGCGACGACGTGTCGATTCGGACGCGCTCGTTCGGGGGCCGTGCCCGAGCGTGGAACCTACCGCGCGACGCGGTGTGGTACCCGTTCGTCCTCGGCGGAGCGACGAGCGACACCGACGTGCTCCACTGTCCGACGTACCGAGGGCCGGTGGTCACGCGTTGCGCGGTCGTCGTGACCGTGCACGACCTTGCGATCTTCCGCCGTCCGGACGCTTTTCACCGCTGGTCGCGGTGGTACAGCCCAGCCGTCGTCCCACGCGTCCTTCGTGCGGCGCGGATGATCATTGCGGTGTCGCAGTTCACGAAGCGGGAGCTCGTCGATGTCTTGTGCGTCCAGCCGGAGAAGATCGCGGTGATTCCGAACGCGGTCGACGACGCCTTCGGACCGGAAGGCCCGGCTGCAGAGGGCGACTACGTGCTCGCGGTCGGGACGATCGAGCCGCGCAAGAACCTGGGGCGGGTCGCCGAAGCGGCCCGCCGAGTCGGTCTCGAGCTGCGCGTCGTCGGGGCGCGCGGTTGGGGGGACGTCTCCGTCAGCGGCAACGGCGTGCGCTGGCTCGGCGACGTGCGCGACGAGGAGCTCGCGCGTCT
Source organism: Gaiellaceae bacterium (assembly GCA_035623685.1). Lineage (GTDB taxonomy): Bacteria > Actinomycetota > Thermoleophilia > Gaiellales > Gaiellaceae > 3-1-20CM-4-69-9. Next base: position 2,879 of record DASPSY010000107.1, on the reverse strand, counting down.
CTATCGAGGAGCGCGATGCGTCGCGTACCCGTCGCTCTACGAGGGTTTCGGCATTCCCGTGGTCGAGGCGATGGCGTGCGGCACGCCCGTGGTCACCTCCCGCGGTGGAGCGACGGAAGAGGTCGCCGACGGTGCCGCCGTGCTCGTCGATCCGCTCGACCCCGTTGCGATCGCGGTGGGGATCGAGCGGGCGCTCGCAGAGCGGGACGACCTATCTCGCCGAGGGTTGGAACGCGCGCGTCGCTTTACCTGGTCCGCTGTGGCCGAGTCGACGGTGGAGGTCTACCGAGAGGCCGCTGCGTGAGGCCGCTCGTCGCGGTCGACGCCGACGTCCTCGGCCGCCGGCGCACGGGCGACGAGACGTACGTCGAGCAGCTGCTCCGCGCGCTCCCCGAGGTCGCGCCGGACCTCCGCTTCGCTGCGATCACGCGCAGGCCCGAGCTCGTGCCGGAGGGCATCGTCCCGATCCACCTGCCCGCGCGTAGCCAGGAGCTGCGGATGGCATGGTCGCTGCCGAAGCTCCTGCGCCGCATCCGGCCGTCGCTCGCCCACTTCCTCCACTCGCTGCCGCTTCCGTGCCCGTGCCCGGCAGTGGTGACCGTGCAGGATCTCTCGTGGGAACGAGATGCGAGCGTGATGCCGTTGCGCGTTCGGCTCGTCTTCAAGACGGTCGTACCCCGTGCCGCGCGCAAGGCACGACGAGTGCTGACGATCTCCGAGCGGTCGAAGCACGACATCGTCGAGCTCTACGGCGTGCCCGAGGACCGCATCGTCGTGACGCACCTCGGCGTCGACCCCGCGTTCACACCGGGCGACTCGCACGAATCGCGCGACTCTTATCTCCTCTTCGTCGGCGCGATCGAGCCGCGCAAGCAGCCGCTTCTCGCGGCGAACGCCGCCGACGCGCTCGAGCGCAGGCTCGTCGTGGTCGGGCCGACGAAGGACCAGGCCCTGGCGGGGGAGCTCGCGCGCCGCGGTGCGGAGCTGCGTGGCTACGTGCCGAAGGAGGAGCTCGTGCGTCTCTACCGCAACGCTGCGTGTCTCGTCCTGCCGTCGCGGTACGAAGGCTTCGGCTTGCCGATGGTCGAGGCGATGGCGTGCGGCACGCCGGTCGCTGCGGCGACGGACCCGGCGATGCGCGAGGTCGCCGGGGACGCCGCGGTGTTTGGCGACGACGTCACCGAGACCGTGCGTCGTGCGCTGTCGGAGAGCGAGCGGCTCGTCGAGGCCGGGCTCGCCTGTGCGAGGAGCTTGAGCTGGGTCGAGACGGCGCGGCGGACCGCCGAGGCGTACCGCGAGGCGCTGGCCGCGTGAGCGTCAGCGGGATCATCATCTCGACGGGGCCGAAGGAGGCGCAGCTGATCGAGGCCTCCGCCCCAGCGCTCGCCCAGCAGGTCGACGAGCTCGTCGTCATCGCGAACGGCCTGGACAGCGCAGCGGCGCTTCCCGACGGCGTGCGTGTCGTGCAGAACGCGCGGATGCTCGGCTTCTCGGCGAACATCAACAAGGGCGTCGCCGCGACGAGCGGTGACTACGTCGTGGTCTCGAACCCCGACGCGATTCCGGAGCCCGGTGCAATCGACGCGCTCGTCGCTTTCGCGGACGAGCATCCGCGCTGCGGCGTCGCGGGCCCGAAGATGGTCAACCCGGACGGGACCTTGCAGGCGTCGCGGCGGCGCTTTCCCACCGTGGCCGGCACGATCGTCCGCCGCACGCCCCTTCGCCTGCTCTTTCCACCGCAGAAGTGGCAGCGCGGGCACTACATGCTCGACGCGCCGACGAATGCCCCGCTCCAGGTGGACACGATGCTCGGTGCGTTCCTCCTGATGCGTCGCACGATGCTCGAAGAGCTCGGTGGCTGGGACGACGGGTACCAGCTCTACGTCGAGGACATCGACCTCAACTACCGGGCGATGAGGGCCGGCTGGGAGCGATGGTGGGTGCCCGACGCGGTCGTCCGCCACGAGTACCAGGCCGTGATCGACAAGCGGTTTCTCACGCGGCGCAACTGGTGGCACACGAAGGCGATGCTGCGATTCCTGCGCAAGCACCCCGAGCGGCTGCTCGCGCTGCGCTGACGCCTAGGAGCGCCCGTGCCGTGGCGGGACGAACGTGAACTTCAACGACGCTCCGAGGTGGCGCCGGTCACCCGACGTGGGATCGAGCTCGGCCGGGACGAACGTGGGCTCGACGTCCACCTCGACGCGGAAGCGCGGTCCGGGTGCGGGGACGTAGAAGACCCTCGACTCGTGGCTGCGGATCACCCAGTGTCGGACCGCGGTGATCTTCCCGAGGTGCGGCTCCTTGTCGCTGCCGATCCTCGTCAGTCCCATCCGGATCGTCACCTTCGCCGGCGGGGTCGGCTCGCCGACCTCCTGTCGTGAGACGAGGATGCGCATCGTCCCCGCGCCGCCACCCGCGGTCGAGTAGCGGGTGTACGCCGCGCCGCCAGGCACGGACCACCCGTCGGCCGTCAGGCCCGTGACCGCGCCGCGCAGGCGCAGCGGCTCGGAGACTCGGTAGAGCGTCCACTTCTGCAGGCCGCCGCCGGCACGGTGGTAGTGGATCGCAACGGGCTGTCCTGCGATCTCGATCCCGGTCTCGGCGATCACGTAGGGGTAGTGCGGGTTGGGATCGAGTGTCCCGTCGATCCGGTGGACGTTCGGCGTCAGCACGGGCCCCGGCCCCTGCGCGGTGCCGTCGAGGCTCCACACCTGCTTGATCGACCGGTTCCAGAACTCGAGCAGCCACTCGCCGTTCTGGTCCGGCGTCATCTGCTGGCCGAGGTACAGCGTCGCCTGCCCATGCGTAGCCTTGTCGAGCCAGGTCGGATTGCCGCGGATGTTCGAGAGGAACGTCGTCGCGATCGAGTTCGAGGC
>DASPSY010000098.1:0-9572 GCA_035623685.1 Gaiellaceae bacterium | reverse complement strand
CGCGAGGACGGCCTCGCCAACTGGCCCGGCACGCCGCGCCCGCAGCTCGCGCGCCCGCGAGACGGCCGGATCGTCGTTCAGTGGTGCACCGGCGCGCCCGGTGTCGTCGCCGGCGCTTGGGACTACCTCGACGAGGATCTCGTGCTCGCCGGCGCCGAGCTCGTCTGGTGCGCGGGCGCCCATCGGGACGACAAAGGCCACGGCCTCTGCCACGGCACCTCGGGCAACGGCTTCGCGCTCCTAAAGGCGTTCGCCCGCACCAACGACGAGCGCTGGCTCGAGCGGGCGCGCCGCTTCGCCGTCCATGCCCTCGCCCAGGCTGAGCGGCTCGCTGCCGCGAACGGCCGCCGCCGCTACTCCCTCTTCAACGGCGACGTCGGCACCGCACTCTTCGCCGCTGCCTGCCTCGACGCCGATCCTCGCTTCCCAATCGTCGACGTCATGTAGAGCCAGCGAGGGGGTGAGGTGGAGGCGGCGGGAATCGAACCCGCGCAAGTTCAATCGAGCCGGTCGATTGTTATGCGACGGTCGTCTCGGCGCGCCAGCGCTCAGTTTCGTCGGCACGCCAGCCGAGGCCGATCGACCGGAACCGGCTCGACGCTTCGTCGAGGAGCTCGCCGTCACCGCGGGCGACGCCGAGAGCCCGGAGTGCGAACGGCTCCGCGTAGGTTCCCGGCCTCAGCCACCGCGGAGCCACCTTCTCGATGGCGTCGCGGTCACGAAGGGTGACGAGGGCGTCGAGGACCGCGGGAGGTTGGTCGTACCGATAGGGACCCTCCGACAGGTGGTCGAGGTCGATCGTCGCGGCGAGTCGCTCGAGGCCGGGCAGGTCGGCGCGGGCGAGCAGCAGCCGGATCCAGTGCGCGTAGTAGTACGGGCGCTGGCCCTCGATAGTCTGCGCGGCCGCCTCGGACTCGAGCCGATCCGCCTCCGCGTCGTCGCCCGTGTACAGACTCGCCTGGGCGCAGGTGAAGAGGGCAGTCGCATTCCCCGTGCAAGGCGCCGCCTCGTTCGCCTTGACGGTCTGCTCGACCGTCGGCGTGAGCTCACGGATGACGTCCCAGCGACCGTGGACAGCCTCGACGTAGAGCCGACAGTCGACACCGTGCATGCGGTGATGCGGGGTCAGGCCCTGCACGAGCGCCTCCAGCCGTTCGCACGCTGCTGCCGCTTCCGGCAGCTCCGCGAGGGCGATATAGATGCACGCAGCCGTCATCTCGGCGAAGTGAGAGTCGTCGGGATCGGAGAGCATGGGGACCAGGGCGAGGCGCTCTTCCATCCATCGGCGGGCGCCCTCACGGTCGCCGGCGTACCACGCGACGTCGGTCAGCGCGACAAGAGCCTTCGAACGGAGGTCGACGTCACCGCTGCGTAACGCGAGGGCGTGCAATTGCCTGGCGGCAGCCTCGTCTCCTCGCTCGAGCGCCGCCGCGGCGAGTGCCTTCGCGTGTGCCGGCGAGCCGTCTTCCGACAGCTCGAGTGCCAAGTCGATCCAGCCATCGATGAACTCCGGGTTCGGCCGCCGGTTCCACATTCCGGATCGAACGACCGTCTGCAGGGCGAGTTCGCTGTAGAGCTCGCCCGATGGCCCGGCGAGCTCGATCGCCCTTTCCATCGCCGCGCGGAACGCCTCGCCGTCGAACCGCAGCGCATTGGCATGGCCGATCTCCTCCCATAGCTCGGCCTGTCGGTCCGGCTCCGATTCGAGAGCGACGGCTTGGTGCAGGAGAGCCAGGCCCTCGTCGATCTCGTACCGTGCGACGGCGAGCTGCGCCGCCCGGCGCGACCACTCCACGGCACGCACGCGGAGCTCCGCAACCCGGTCGTCCTCCCCCGGCCACGCGAGATCGACGTCCTCGGGAAGAACTGCAAGTCCGTAGTGGTGCGCGAGAAGCCCGGCGTGCTCGTCTCGCCCCAGGCCCGCTTCCTCGAGCCAGGAGGCGAACGCGGCGTGACGGTGTGCGCGCGTGGCCTTCGGCTGACCTTCGTAAGCGACCTCGCGTGTCAGCGCATGCTTGATGACGTACTCGCGCTCGCCGGGTAGCGACGAGCCGGAGCGGCGGTGTACGAAGCCGCGCTCCTCGAGCAGGGCGAAGTCGGGCTGGGTTCCCTCAACGAGCTCGTAGACGGGGCCCGACCAGAAAGCGCGTCCGATCACCGACGCGGCCTGCAGCGCCGACTTCTCCGCGGGCGGAAGCAGGTCGATGCGCGCGGCCAGCACGGCGTGGACCGTGTCGGGAACGCGAAAGCCTTCCGGAAGCTCACCGAACGACCAACCGCCGGGCTCACGCCGAAGAGCTCCCTTGTCGAGCAGCGTTGCGATCAGCTCTTCGACGAAGAACGGGTTCCCCTCGGCGCGCTCGACGACCGCGGTTCGCACCGATTCGGGAAGCTCGACGCCGAGAAGTTCGTCAAGCAGCTTCCTGGTGTTGGCCTCGCCGAGCGCCTCGAGATGCAGGACGGCCGCATCAGGCTCACTGCCCCAGCGGGGATGCGCGTCGTGAATCTCGGGGCGCGCCGTGGTGAGCAGTAGCAGCGGGCCGCTGACGTGGTTCACGAGCGTGGAGAGCAGGTCGAGCAGATCGTCTTCCGACCAGTGCACGTCCTCGATCAGCAGCACGCTCGGCCTTTGGGCGACGAGCTCGTCGAGCAGTTGGAGCCACGAGTCGTGCAGTCGCTCTCTCGCCACGAGCGGATGGACTCCGTTCTCCACACCCAGCCCCAGCGTGAGTCCGAGGAACGGGTGCGCTTGCAGGCGATCGAGCACCGCCTCCGAGGGATCGTCCTCCAGGATCCCGAAATGCTCGCGAAGCACCTCCGCGAGCGGCAGATAGGTGATCCCCTGTCCGTAGGACAGGCAGCGCCCGGTGCGCTGGAGCGGCTGCGGCTCCTGCTCCGCGAGCCAAGCCCAGAGCTCACGCACCAGTCGTGTCTTCCCGACTCCCGCGTCACCGATGATCGCGACCATGCGCGGCCGACCCTCGGACACCGTAGAGCGATACGCATCCTGCAGGCGCTCGAGTTCGCGCTCCCTGCCCACGAAAGCCGGCCGTAGCGCACCAACTCCGCGTGGCCGCATCAGCGACAGAGCGCGCACAAGCCGGCGGCAGCTGACGCCATCCGGCTTCCCTTTCGCAGCGACCGTCTCCGGCTCTGCGAACTCGAAGGCGCCTCGGACGGCGCTGGCCGTTCGTTCTCCTACGAGGATCTCGCCCCCCTTCGCCGCCTCCTCGAGACGCGCGGCGACGTTGACCATGTCGCCCGTCACGAACGAGCTGCCTTCCCGCGGCCGTCCGACCACGACCTCACCAGTGTTGACTCCAATCCGGAGCGCCAGCTGCTCTCCGAACAGTTCCCGGAGCCTGCGCTGCATCGCGATCGCTGCGTGCAGTGCACGCTCGGCGTGGTCCTCGAGCGCAGCCGGCGCTCCGAATGCCGCCATCACCGCGTCGCCGACGAACTTCTCGACGGTACCGCCGGCACGCTCGATCTCGGCCGCCATCGCATCGTAGAAACGGTCGAGCACCGCACGCGTGCGCTCGGGATCCTGCGAGTCGGCCAGCGCGGTCGAGCCGACAAGGTCGGCGAAGAGCACGGTCGCAAGCTTGCGCTCGTCGACCGGCGTCTGGGGCTGCTCGATGGGCGCCGCGCAGGCAGGACAGAAGCGGGCGTCAGCCGGTAGCGCCGTGCCGCATTGCGAGCACGCGACCATCGCCGGATTCTCGCGTGGGCCGCGCTAGCACGCAATCGCGGGCGCCTTCAGGTCTGGGAGAGTGGAGGCGGCGGGAATCGAACCCGCGTCCGCGGACGCCCCGACAGAACGTCTACAAGCGTAGTCCGCGCTTTCGATTCGAACCGCCGGCCGGAGGCGGACGCCCAACCGACGGCCTAGCCATCCTTAGAAGTCGCGCTTCGGGCGATTGGCTCTCCCTCTGCACCGAGCCCGTTCGTTGTCGCCGCTACCCGAGCCACGGGCCCAACTCGGAGCGACGTCGTCACCTAACGGAGTTAGGCAGCGAGTGCGAGTTTGTCGTTCGCACTTACGTGTTTTGCCGGTTGATTAACGAGGCCAACCGGCGACCTCGGCTTGCAGCTCTGCCGGAGAATCGACCACGTCGAAACCGATCGCCCCCGTATGTCGTTTGCGGGATTCATTCTAGTCCGCACTTCCTACGGGTGAGCGCACGCAGGCTCAGGCCGAGTCACGTCAGGAGCTTGCGGAGCGCATCGAGCTGCTCGGGCACGACGCGGAAGTACGCCCAGCTCCCGCGCTGTTCGCGTTCGACGAGCCCGGCGTCGTGGAGCACCTTGAGATGGTGGCTGACGGTCGGCTGGGTGAGGCCGAGCGGCTCGGTGAGGTTGCAGACGCACGCTTCACCTTCGGGCTGTGCCTGGATGAGGCTGAGCAGCCGCAGCCGCGCAGGGTCTGCGAGCACCTTGAGGGCTCGCGCGAGCTGTTCGGCGTCGTCGACCGGGAGTGGTCCGGCGAGGAGTGGCGGACAGGAGCTTGCGAGGGTGGCGATCGTCTGCACAGATGCATATTGACACGCGTCGATGTCATGCGGGACACTCTGATATCGATCGACATCGATATCTGGAGGAAGAGCCATGAGCCAGGCGCTCGATCCCGTCACCCAACGCCACGTCCGCCGGGCGGCCGAGCGGCTCGCCGAGGAGTTCGCGGGCGTGTTCTCGGAGGAGACGATCGAGGCGTACATCGCCCAGTCGCTCGACCTGCTCGGCGACGCGCGGGTCAGCGTATTCGTGCCCACGCTCGCGCATCGCTTCGCACGGGAGCGGCTGCGGGCGCTCGCCCAGGCAGAAGGGAGGATCGTGAAGGACCAGCCCGAGGTGCTGTTCGTCTGCGTCCAGAACGCGGGCCGCAGCCAGATGGCGGCAGGACTCGTCAAGCTCCGCTCCGACGGGCGCGTCCACGTCCGCTCCGCCGGAAGCGCGCCAGGCGACGAGGTCGACCCGGCGGTCGTCGAGGCGATGGACGAGGTCGGCGTCGACCTCGGCGAGGCGTTCCCCAAGCCGCTGACCGACGAGGTCGTGCGCGCCGCCGACGTCGTGATCACGATGGGCTGCGGCGACGCCTGCCCGGTCTACCCGGGCAAGCGCTATGAGGACTGGCAGCTCGACGATCCTGCTGGACAGGATCTCGCCACGGTTCGCCGGATCCGAGACGAGATCGACACACACGTTCGGCGTCTCGTCGCCGAGCTGCTCCCCGAGTAACAGACGGTGACAGCCTCGCCGCTGATGCGAGGGTTGGTCGCCGAGGCGATCGGCACCTTCGCGCTCGTGTTCGCAGGCTGCGGCGCGATCATGGTCAACGCCAAGACCAGCCAGCTGGGGCACGTCGGCGTTGCGATCAGCTTCGGGCTCGTGATCATGGTCATGGTCTACGCCGTCGGGCACGTCTCCGGCGCCCACCTGAACCCGGCCGTCACCGCCGCGTTCGTCATGACGAGACACTTCCCGCGCTCGAGAGCGGTCGCCTACTGGCTCGCTCAGGTGTCCGGCGCGCTCCTCGCAGCCGCCGTCCTGCGTGGATCGCTCGGGAACATCGCGCACGTCGGCGCGACCCTGCCGTCCGGCTCGCAGGCTCAGTCGTTCCTGTGGGAGCTGATCATGACCGCCTTCCTCATGTTCGTGATCCTCGCCGTCGCCACCGACACGCGTGCCGTCGGCGAGGCCGCTGCGATCGCGATCGGCGCGACCGTCGGCCTCGACGCGATGTTCGGCGGCCCGATCTCCGGCGCGTCGATGAACCCCGCCCGATCCATCGGGCCGGCACTCGTCTCCGGAGACACCCACGCCCTCTGGCTCTACATCGCCGCCCCGATCGTCGGCGCGGCTCTCGGCGCCCTCGCCTACCAGCAGATCCGGGACCACGAAGAGAGACGAGGGAGCGCGTAACCATGCGGTAGAGCACCGCACACGTATCGCAAAGTCGAGGGATACATTCTCGCCGCGAATCTGTCGATGGCTCCCTCGTGCGGTACACCCTCCTGCTGGCAGCGGTGCTCTCGGCGTGCCTCCTGTTCGCCTTCCCGGCGGCTGCGATCGTCGGCGGGAGCCCGGATCAGGCACATCCCTACGTCGGCATGCTCGACAACGGCAGCACGGGCTGCTCCGGGACGCTGATCTCCCCGCACGTCGTCGTCACCGCGGCCCACTGCTTCGCCAACACGCCGTCGGCCTTCGGACGTGACCACGGCCAGCCGAAGATCCGCGTCAGCTTCGACCAGCAGGGCCTCTCGAATCCCAATCGCGTCAACTACTACGGCGCCTACTACTGGGATCCGCAGTTCTGCGCTCCGTGCACCGGTCGCGGCCTGAACAAGGTCGACGACTACGACGTCGCGGTCGTGGTCCTCGACTCCGCCGTCCAGATGCGGACATACGCGAAGCTGCCCCCGTCCCACTTCGACGACTTCCTCCGCAACGGGACGCACGTCGACGTCGTCGGCTACGGCGTCCAGTCCTTCCTCGGACCGGGCCAGCCGAATCCCGACGCGGTCTGGACGCGCTTCGCCGCCTCCGCGCAGCTCCTGCCCCCGGACAGGAGCCTCGGCAACGACTTCCTGAAGATCACGCCGGCCCAGTGCCTGGGCGACTCGGGCGGGCCGATCCTGCTCGGCGGGACGAACCTCCTGCTCGCCGAGGCCTCGTACGGCGACGTCAACCTCTGCAACGGGCCTGGATACGACTACCGGCTGGACGGCGACGCGCTGCGCTGGATCGCCAGCGTGGTCAGGTCGCAGTGGTAGCGCTCAGCGCCGCGACCTGAGCGCGCGCTCCATGTCCCGCTCGGCCTCGCGCCGTGCGATGTCCCGTCGCTTGTCGCGATGCTCCTTGCCGCGGGCGACGGCGAGCTCCACCTTGGCGCGTCCATCGCGGAAGTAGAGCCTCGTCGGGACGATCGTCAGGCCCCGCTCGCGCAGCTTCACCTCGAGAGACTCGACCTCCCTGCGGTGGAGGAGCAGCTTGCGGTCGCGGTCGGGATCGTGGTTCGCGCGGTTCCCCTCCTCGTACATCGGGATGTGCGCGCCCACGAGCCACGCTTCGCCCTCGCGGACGTCCGCGTACGCCTGCTGGAGCGACGCACGCCTCGCGCGGAGCGACTTCACCTCCGTGCCGGTGAGGACGAGCCCCGCCTCGACGCGATCCATCAGGTGGTAGTCGTGACGTGCGCGGCGGTTGTCGACGATCAGCTTCTCGCCCGACCCTCGAGCCACGGACGCAGTCTAGTGGGGGATCCGGGATCCCCCGATCAGCGTAGAAATTGGCCCTTTATCGTTCTACGATCAGAAACTGACACCGAACGGGGAGTCCGGAATCAGCAGCTCGCCGCGCCAGTCGATTCGTCGAGGGGTACCGATAGCCGTCGCAGCCGCCGCAGCCGCGCTGGCGGTGTGGGCTGCGCTGCCCGCGGGCGCGCACGGCGCCTCGCCGGCCGACAGCACGCCGACGACCCCGACCACCCCGTCGCCGCCGCCGGCGACGACGACGGTGCCGACGCCGGACAAGGCGCCGCCGCTTCCGAAGCCGAAACCCAAGCCGAAGCCGTCCCCCCCGCCGGTCACGCACACGACCACTCCTGCCCCGGTCTACACCCCACCGGCCCAGACGACTCCGGCCTACACGCCGCCTGCGACCCACCCCGCGGTCGTACACCACAAGGCCAAGAAGAAAGTCGTCCACCGCAAGCGGATCCACCACCACCACGCCAAGCCCAAGCCCGCGGTCACGACCGTGACCGGCCCGGTCACGCAGACGCACCTGCCCATCGTCCTGCCGGCCGTCACGACGAACGCCGCGTCGCTTGCCCCCACCTCCTCGGGCGCGACCTCCTCCTTCGTCCGAGCCGGCATCGCCGCCCTGCTGGCGCTGGCGGCAGGCCTCTTCCTCGTGGGCGCCACACCGGCCCGCGCGGTGCGATGGCGAGGCGCTGCGGCATTCGTCCAGACCCGACAGCTCGATGTGACCCTCGTCGGGGTGGTCTTGTTTGCAGCGGCGGGACTCGTCATGCTGTTAACAAGAGGGCATTAAGGGGAGGGGGATCTTGGGCGATCCTCGACTGCGGCTGAAGGCTGGACACAACTCATGGGCGAGATTCGCCAGGGCGCTGCTGGCCGTGGCGGCCGTCGCATGCCTGCTGGCGGCGCCGGCGTCGGCCCGCTTCCTTTCGGCGCCTTACTCGAACATCCAGGTCGAGGGCAATACCACCAACGGCGCGAACGTCGATCTCTCCTCGGAGGGAGACATCTCCACCTGCGATACCAACACGTCACCGGCGTTCTTCCCTCTTGGTACGTCAACAGTCTCGTGCGGCGACGGCTCGTTCACGGTAACCGTCGTTGACACGACGCCGCCGACACTCTCGGGTCACTCGGACATCAACAACGTGCAGGCAACTGGCCCAGGTGGGGCTGTCGTCAACTACTCGCTGCCGTCCGCAAGCGACACCGTCGATCCGTCACCGAACGTCGACTGCAACCCGGGGTCCGGCAGCACGTTCGCGCTCGGGACGACGAAGGTCACCTGCAACGCAACGGACAGCTCGGGCAACTCCTCCAACACGACGACGTTCAACGTCACGGTCGTGGACACGACCGCACCGACGATTCACGTACCGAGCACGATTACTGCACAAGCCACGAGCTCGAGCGGTGCGTCAGTGAGCTTCACGGTGACGGCGACGGACGCCGTCGACGGCAGCGACTCGGTGGGCTGCAATCACAACTCGGGCGACACCTTCGGCTTCGGGACAACCGAGGTCGACTGCAGCGCGACGGACGCGCACGGGAACACTGGCACAGGCTTCTTCGACGTGACCGTCGTCGACACGATCAAACCGGTCGTCACAGTGCCGAGCAACATCTCCGACAACAGCCCCGATCCGGGCGGCAAGACCGAGACGTTCACGGCGTCAGCAAGCGACAACGTCGACGGGCCGATCACGCCAACATGCAAGCCAGCCTCGGGCAGCAACTTCGTCATCGGGACAACGACCGTGACATGCACGGCAACCGACGCACACGGCAACGTCGGGCAGGCGTCCTTCACCGTGACGATCACGCTCGTCGACACGACTCCGCCGGTCATCACCGTGCCGTCCGACATAACTGTCGAGGCGACCGGACCTAGCGGCGCCGCGGTCTCGTACTCGGCGAGCGCGAACGACAACATCGACGGCACGATCATTCCGACGTGCAACCCCGCATCGAGCTCGACGTTCCCGCTCGGGACGACAACTGTCACCTGCAGTGCGACGGACGCGCACAACAACACAGCTTCGAAAACCTTCCACGTTACGGTTCAGGACACGACACCGCCGACGATCACCGTGCCGGCGAACATCACGACCGAGGCCACGGGATCGGGCGGTGCGGCCGTCACCTACACGGCCACCTCGAGCGACATCGTCGACGGGACGAAGGCCGCGAGCTGCTCGCCTGCGTCGGGCTCGACCTTTGCGATCAAGACGACGACCGTCACGTGCAATGCGACCGATGCGCACGGCAACGCCGCGACGCAGAAGACCTTCACGGTCACCGTCCAAG
>DASPSY010000095.1:0-37046 GCA_035623685.1 Gaiellaceae bacterium | reverse complement strand
CGACCAGCCGCCGGCCGACCGGCTCAACGAGCTCGGCACGAAGTACACCGACCGGATCCACGTCAACCCGCTGACCGCGACGTACTACTTCGCGCTCAACACCCGGGTGCCGCCCTTCAACAACCTGAAGGCGCGCCAGGGCGTCAACTTCGCCACCGACCGCGCCGCGCTCGTGAAGATCTACGGGGGCCCGACACTCGCCGTGCCGACGTGCCAGGTCCTGCCGCCGAACTTCCCGGGCTACGTGTCGTACTGCCCGTACACGAAGAACCCCGACAAGAAGTGGTCGGCGCCCGACCTCCAGAAGGCGAAGCAGCTGATCAGCGAGTCGGGCACGAAGGGCATGGCCGTGAAGGTGAACACCGACACGACCGACACCGACAAGGCGCTCGGCCTCTACTTCGTCGGGCTGCTGAACTCGCTCGGCTACAAGGCGACGCTGCAGGCGCTGTCGTCCGACATCCAGTACCCGTACATCCAGAACTCGAAGAACAAGGTGCAGATCGCGTTCTCCGACTGGTACCAGGACTATCCGGCAGCGTCGGACTTCCTGAACATCCTGCTCGGGTGCAACTCGATCCACCCGAACAGCAACTCGAGCCCGAACATCGCCGAGTTCTGCGACAAGTCGATTCAGGCACAGATGAACAACGCCGGGACGACGGGTATCACGAACCCGACGAAGGGCAACCAGATCTGGGCCCAGGTCGACAGGGCTGTCACGGACCAGGCTCCGTGGGTCTCGATGTTCAATCCGAAGTACGTCGACTTCCTGTCGTCGAGGGTGACGGGTTACATCTTCAGTCCGCAGTGGTACTTCCTCCTCGATCAGGCATCGGTGAAGTAGGAAAGCGAGGGACGACGCGTGGCTGATCTCGCCTACGAGCAGGAAGAGATCAGCCTTGCGCCGGGCGAGTCCGCCAGTGACTTCGCAGGTCGGAGTCCCTGGCGGCTCGCCGGGCGCCGGTTGCTCCGCAACCGCGTGGCGATGGCGGCGCTCGTTCTGTTCCTGCTGATCGTTGTCGTCAGCTTCCTCGCGCCGTTCTACGCGCACCACCTCGCGCACACAGACCCGTTCGTCTCGAATCTGACCGGGACGACGAAGGTCGACGGCAAGGAAGTCCAGGTCATCCAGCAGGGCACCGGCCCGCTCGGGCTCGGCGAGATCCCGATCGGACCGACGTGGCACTTCAACTACTTCATGGGCGCCGACGAGCAGGGGCGCGACGTGATGGCGCGCGTCCTCTACGGGGGTCGCGCTTCACTCGAGATCAGCATCGGCTCAGCCGTGATCTGCTGCGTCCTCGCACTCGTCCTGGCGCTGGCGGCGGGCTTCTTCGGCCGGTCGACCGACGCCGTGCTCTCCCGCACGATGGATCTGATCTGGGCGTTTCCCGTCTACCTGCTCGCGATCTCGCTCTCGACGGTCCTGCTGACGAAGCCCGACGGTCTCCAGTGGGGCCCCATCCACGTGAATCCGTCGAGCTTCTGGGTGCCGATCTGGATCATCGCGATCGTCTACATCCCCTACGTCTACCGGCCGGTGCGCGGACAGGTTCTGTCGGTGCGCGAGAAGGAGTACGTCGAGGCTGCGGTCGCGCAAGGAGCGTCCAACTTCCGGCTGATGTTCAGCGAGATCCTCCCCAACGTGATCTCGACGATCGTCGTGATGCTTCCGCTGATGATCGCGACGACCGTGCTGACGGAGGCGGCGCTCTCGTTCCTCTCGATCGGCGTGCAAGCGCCGCAGGCGAGCTGGGGCACGATCATCGACGACGGCCAGGATCTGCTGTACACGCGTCCGATGGTCGCGATCGTGCCGGGGATCATGATCGTGCTGACGGTGCTGGCCCTGAACATCCTGGGTGACGGCGTGAGAGACGCGCTCGACCCGAGAGCCAAGCTCCGGATCAAGGGCTAGGCGATGCTCACCTTCATCGTTCGCAGGACGATCGGGCTCGTCGTCGTGCTGTTCGCGATCACGGTGCTGACGTTCCTCATCTTCTTCGCGACTCCGGGGATCGACCCGGCCCGTCAGCTGGCCGGCCGCAACCCGACGCCGCAGACGATCGCGGCGATCAAGCACCAGTTCGGTCTCGACCGGCCGCTGCCGGTCCAGTACGCGCTGATGATGAAGCACCTCTTCATCTCCAGGGACCTCGTCTCCTACGGCAACCAGGCGCTCAAGGTGGTGCCCGCGATCATCGCGGCTACGCCGGTGACGTTGTCGCTCGTGATCGGCGCGGCGATCATCTGGGTCGTCTTCGGCGTGCTCCTCGGCCTCTTAGCCGTGGTGTTCAAGGGGACGTTCGTCGATCCGTTAATCATGATCCTGGCGCTGATCGGCATCTCGATGCCGGTCTTCTGGCTGGGTGAGGTCCTGAACCTGATCACGCAGGACCGCCTCCACAACACGTTCCTGTTCCACTGGGTCCCGCCGCTCGGCTACGTCCCGTTGACCGAAGACCCGTGGCAGTGGTTCCTGCACTTGATCATCCCGTGGATCTCGCTCTCGATCCTCTACATCGGGTTCTACGCGCGCGTGCTCCGCGCCAATCTGCTCGACGTCCAGAACGAGGACTACGTGCGGACTGCACGTGCCAAGGGACTGACGGAGCGGAACGTCCTCGTCCGGCACATGCTGCGGACCTCGATGATCACCTTCGTCTCGCTCTTCGGCCTCGACTTCGGGGTGCTCGTGGGCGGCGGGGCGCTGCTGACGGAGGTCGTGTTTGGGCTGCCCGGCGTAGGCTTGTTGACGTACCGGTCGCTCGTCGCGCTCGACCTGCCCGTGATCATGGCGACCGTGATCTACGGGGCGTTCTTCATCACGATCGCGAACGCGATGGTGGACGTCCTGTACGCGCGCCTCGACCCGCGGATCAGACCGGCCTAGGATCGCGCGATGGCCGAGCATCTGCTCGAGGTCAAGAACCTCAAGGTCTCGTTCCGCACCGAGGACGGAGTCGTGAAGGCGGTGGACGGCGTCTCGTTCACGGTCGACCAGGGCGAGGTGCTCGGGATCGTCGGGGAGTCCGGCTCGGGGAAGAGCGTCACGATGATGTCCGTCATGCGCCTGATCAACGACCCGAACATGCGGGTCGAGGGCGAGGTGCTCTACAAGGGCCGGGACATCATGCAGCTCGACGAGAGTCGCATGCGCGAGGTCCGCGGCAGCGAGATGGCGATGATCTTCCAGGACCCGATGACGTCCCTGAACCCGGTCTACCGAGTCGGCGATCAGATCGTCGAGGCGGTCGTCACGCACCAGACTCTCGACAAGAAACAGGCGCGGGCGCGAGCGGTGGACCTCTTGAAGCAGGTCGGCATCCCGCACGCGGAGAGCCGCGTCGACGATTTCCCGCATCAGTTCTCGGGAGGGATGCGCCAGCGGGCGATGATCGCCATGGCGCTGGCGAACAACCCGGACATCCTCATCGCCGACGAGCCGACGACGGCGCTCGACGTCACCATCCAGGCGCAGATCATCGAGCTGATCGACAACCTCAAGGACGACTTCGGTTCCGCCGTCGTCCTGATCACACACGACCTCGGCGTGGTCGCGGAGATCGCCGACACGATCGGCGTCATGTACGCGGGCCGGGTCGTCGAGTTTGGGGAGAAGCGCCAGATCTTCTACGACCCGCAGCACCCGTACACCTGGGGGTTGCTCGGCTCCATCCCGCGGCTCGACCGGCCGAAGCTGGATCGCCTGCACTCGATCAAGGGAATGCCGCCGTCGCTGATCAACCCGCCGCAAGGCTGCAAGTTCCGGCCGCGCTGTCCGCACGCCTTCGAGCGCTGCATGGAAGAGCCGGAGCTCGCGTCGCACGTCGACGACCGAGACCACCTCGACCGTTGCTGGCTCGACGTCGACACGAAGCGCGCAATCCGCACGAAGACGATTCACGGGGAGACCGCCGCGGCGTGAGCACGAACGGCGCCCCGCTGCTCGAGATCGAGAACGTCAAGAAGTACTTCCCGATCCGAAAGGGTCTGCTCGGGCGCGAGGTCGCTCGTGTGCATGCGGTGGACGACGTCTCGTTCTCGGTGCGCGACGGGGAGACGCTCGGGCTCGTCGGCGAGTCGGGCTGCGGGAAGTCGACCCTTGGCAGGACGATCCTCCGCCTGCTCGAGCCGACTGCCGGCGACATCCGCTTCGACGGCCGATCGATCGCGAAGCTCGGACGGCGCCAGCTGCGGCCGCTTCGCCGCGAGATGCAGATGGTGTTCCAGGATCCGTACGCGAGCCTGAATCCCCGAAAGCGTGTCGGCGCGATCATCGGGGCGCCGCTCCAGATCCACAACGTCGGGGACGGGAAGGAGCAGAAGAAGCGGGTGCGCGAGCTGCTCGAGATCGTCGGCCTCTCACCGGAGCACTACAACCGCTTTCCTCACGAGTTCTCCGGCGGTCAGCGCCAGCGGATCGGCGTCGCACGCGCACTCGCGCTGCGGCCGAAGCTGATCGTCGCCGACGAGCCCGTCTCGGCGCTCGACGTGTCGATCCAGTCGCAGATGCTGAACCTGCTCGACGACCTTCAGACGGAGTTCCATCTCACGTACGTGTTCATCGCGCACGACCTCGGCGTCGTCCGTCACGTCAGCGACCGGATCGCGGTGATGTACCTGGGCAAGCTCGTCGAGCTCGCGCCTGGCGAGGAGCTCTACGCGCACCCGATCATGCCCTACACCGAGGCGCTCCTCTCGGCCGTCCCGATTCCGGACCCTGATCTGAGCGACCAGCGCGAGCGGATCGTGCTCCAGGGTGACGTGCCGAGCCCGATCCATCCGCCGAGCGGGTGCCGCTTCCATCCGCGTTGCCGGTACATGACGGATATCTGCAAGCAGGTCGAGCCGCCGCTCGTCGAGTACGTGCCCGGCCACCTCGCCGCCTGCCACCACCCGCTGAACGTCGACGGCGCCGCACTCGCACGCGCCGAGGCGCAGGCGAAGCAGCTCGTGCGGGCCGGAGTGTCTGCCGCGCCCGAGCCGCACAAGTGAGGGCCGGCGAGGGCTTCCTCCCGTTCCGGGAGTACAAGACCTGGTACCGCGTCGTCGGCGAAGGCGAGGAGCCGGGGAAGCTGCCCGTCCTCTGCCTCCATGGCGGGCCTGGGGGGACGCACGACTACCTCGAGCCGCTGGAAGAGCTCGCGAGAACGGGCCGGCGCGCGATCTTCTACGACCAGATCGGCTGCGGGAAGTCCGATCTCCCGGATGATACGTCCCTCTGGGTGGTAGAGACCTTCGTCGAGGAGGTCGGAGCCGTCCGCGAGCACCTCGGCCTCGACCGGCTGCACATCTTCGGCAGCTCCTGGGGCGGCATGCTCGCGATGGAGTACGCGCTGACGCAGCCCGAGGGCGTCCGCAGCATGATCGTCGCGAGCTCGCCCTCGAGCATGATCCAGTGGGTCGACGAGGCAACCCGGCTCCGCCGCGACCTCCCCGCGGACGTCCAGGCAACGCTGACGAGGCACGAGGAGGCCGGGACGACCGGCGATCCGGAATACGAGGAAGCGGTGGCCGTCTTCTACCGGCGACACCTCTGCCGGGTCGATCCGATGCCCGACTGCGTGCTGCGGTCGTTCCAGTTCATCGCCGAGCACGGGGTCGTCTACAACACGATGAACGGCCCGAGCGAGTTCCATGTGACCGGGCTGCTCAAGAACTGGGACATCACCGACCGGCTGGGCGAGATCCGGATCCCGACGCTCGTGATCACGGGGGAGTTCGACGAGGCGACGCCGGCGATCAACCGGACGGTCAGCGGAGGGATTCCCGGGGCCGAGTCCGTGATCTATCCAGGCGTTTCCCACATGGCGCATGTGGAAGACACCGAGGGATACCTCGAGGCGCTCGACGGTTTCCTCACTCGAATGGAGGCCGGGCCTAGGAGCCAAGCGGCCTGACGGCTCACTTCCATCCCTGAGTCGAGGTAGGACTGCGACTAAAGAGGCGCTTTCGGGCGGCCGATAGCTTGACCATGGACGCGGCAGAGCGGAAGGAAATCCTGTCCCGATACATGGATCACCAGCGGCGTTTCGAGGCCGCTGCCGCCCGCCGTCAGAACGGCCAGGGCGAGGTGATCCCGTTCAGCGGGCCGCTTCGCGAGCTGGAGCAGGAGCCGACCATGCGGGAGATCGAGGTGCTGCAGCTCATCTCCGACGGGCTCGTCAACCGCGAGATCGGCGTGCGTCTCTTCCTCTCCGAAGAGACGGTGAAGTCGCACGTCCGCCACCTGCTCGCCAAGCTCCAGGCGCGCTCACGCGCCCATGCCGTCGCCGTCGGCTTTCGCCGCGGCCTCATCGGATAGCTCTTAGCCCTCGTTCGAGGGCTTTTTCCACTGCCTGGGGAAATCCCTCGCTAGGGGGATGTCCACACGCTGTGGAAACTCGAAGCTACGCGGGCTCTACCAGGTTTTGGACTGGCCGGCGACCGAGGCCACAAAGACAGCGGCACTTACGGCCGACAAGAGGCGAGGCGAGAGGCGCATGGAGACTCCCTCAATCGGGGGACTGACGGCATCGCAAGTCTACGCACACGTGGGCGATTCTTTCAAGGCATCGCTTAAACGAACGCCCCAGGCTTTCCAGCCTGTCCAGCTTTATGCGGCAACGCTCGTAATCGCGAGCGTTAGCCTTGTGCTTGGCCTCTGGAGGGTGGGGCCCGGACTTCCGGATCATCTCTCAGCTTGGCCGCTTATCGGGTTCGCCGTGCTGGCCGTGCTGGCCGAACGCCAGAGCGTTCGCCTCACGGAGACCATTCGTCTCTCCGTCGCTTTCATGCCGCTGCTCTTCGTGGCCGTTGTTTTTGGCCCGCTTCCGGCTGCTGGCATTGGGGCGCTAACCGTACTCACTGACTTCGGCCGGCCATACACGCGTTGGGCGATCTGGACGTGCAATCGAACGCTTATCGGAGGTATGGCAGGTCTGGCTGCCTGGAGCGTCACGAGTGGCGAACCGGCGTCAGTCGGGCGCGTGCTTCTGGCGACGGCCTGTGCCGCCATCGTTGACTTCGGGCTCGACTTGCTGCTCAACTCGTTGACGCTGGTCCTTCGTCACACTGGGTCGGCGAAGGATCTAGCGCGCGCAGCCGGGCCCGTCGCTCTGGCTGGGATACCGCTCTATACGACGATTGTCGGGCTACTTGCCTACAGCTACACAGCCTTCACTCCGTGGAGCGCCGCCCTCTTTTTCATCCCGGCGTTCGCCGCTCAGCGTTTGTTCGTGATGTACCGCGAGCAGAGAGAGGCTCTGGAACAGATCGGCGAGGTGAACAGCCGACTCGAGAGAGCGAACCTTTCATTTGCCACGGCTCTCGTGACGACGCTGGACGCTCGAGACCAATACACGGCAGGTCACTCTGCTGCAGTCGCGATCTACTCGCGCGACATCGCGTTGCGCATGGGCTTGAGTGAGGAGGAACAACAGCTCGCGCATCTTTGCGGCCTCGTCCATGACATTGGGAAGGTCGGCTTGCCGGCTGGCCTTCTCGAAAAACCAGGAGCCCTCACCTTGGAAGAGCGACGGCAGATGGAAGAGCATTCGGCGATCGGTGAGCGAATTCTCGCGAAGGTTGAGGACTACGAAGAGGTTGCACACATCGTTCGTCATCATCACGAACGGATAGATGGCATGGGCTATCCCGATGGCCTCTCCGGTGCCAGAATCCCACTTATCTCTCGGATCATTGCCGTTGCCGACGCGTACAACGCGATGACTTCTGTGCGGCCTTATCGCGACGCGATGCCGAGCCGAGTAGCGCGAGTGAGACTCGCCCAGGCTGTTGAAGGGCAATTCGATACTGCTGTGGTTGCGGCATTCGAGGCGATACTCGCTGGCGCGCCTGAGTCCTATCGACTGGGGAACCGGTCGGACTTCACGTTTGCCGCGAATGACCGTGAGACGCGCGCAACTCACATGCGCGTCGCCTAGTCCACGTCTTTGAGCGCAGCCTCGGTTCGAGTCCGGACGCCGAGTTTTTGAAACACATGCCGGACATGAACTTTGACGGTGGTTTCGGTTATCCACAGGTGCTTCGCTATCGCTCGGTTAGAAAAACCTTGCTTTAGCAACTCATGTATCTCGCGCTCTCGTGGCGTAAGAAGAGAAGGATCGCGACTTCGAACCTCGACTCCAGCTCTGCGCGCGAGAGTCGCATCGCCGCACAGGCGAAGTAGTCTCTCGAACCGACCTTGCAAGCTGGGTATTGTCGAGAGTGGCTTGATCAGCCGGGGAAACCCTCGATATGCCAGGACGAGACCGTCGTAATTGCCGGTGGCTACGGCCTCTGCAGCGAGATCCAGCACAAGTGCATGCGACTCTGAATCGTCTACCTCGAGTCGCATGACTGATATGGCTTGAGCGGCGGCGCATTGGACTCGACAATCGATCTGGCTCGACATCTTGCTCGCCTGCGTCACAAGCTGCGAAACGCGGTCAGTGTTGCCCCCACATGCAGCGGCTAGAGCATGCGCGGCAAGGAAGTCGCCGTACATGCCGGGGTTAGGCGCCCGTTCCCACGGCACATCGATTAGCTCCATGACTTCGTTCGCCCGTTGTCTCGTAACGAGCAATCGAACGTGCATGCCAGCGACATTCATTTGGGAGTGGATGTCGTCTTGATCTGCAGCGAGGGCCTCAGCCGCCTCGAGGACGGATGTACAACGCTGGAACATTCGTAAGCCGAGATATGCGTACGCTTGGTTCACGTAGGCATGTGGAAGAACGAAGGACAATCGATGTGAGGTCGCTTCTTTAAGCTCGTGGTCGGCGACATCAAGTGCGTCGCGATAACGGGCGCCTAGATTGAGGGCCGTAGCGTAGACCTGGAGCGCTCCGGTACGAACGACAGGATCGCACGCCCTAGTTAGGAGGTGCCGGGCACTATGCATCGAGCGGAGGGCCTGCGTGAGGCCGCCAAGCCGCAGGGCACGAAACAGTCGAGAAGTCGCAAAGCGCAACTCATCTTCGGCGCTGTCCGTCCGAGCCATCTCAAATTCCGCAAGTGACTCAATAGCCTCCGACGGATCAGTCAACTCGCTTTGCGTGATGAACGCGCCCCAGAGGGCCTGGCTGAGATCTGAAGGCACGACAGCGGTCTTGCGTGCGCGCTGATGGTAAGTGAGTGCTGACGGGTGGCGATCTCCGAACAAGGCACTTTGACCGGCGCGATAGTAAGCCTTCGACGTCAGGCTCGAGTTAGCGCCCAACCCTCTTGCCGCAGCAGCTGCGAGTCTCTCAGACTCCGCCCAATTCCCCTGTCGAAAGAGGACTTCGGCCTGCAGTAGTCGGACGCGATGATCTGCGGCGTGAACAGCGATCGCCGCGTCAAGCCAGCGTTCGAGCGTGGCGACACGACCCTCACCCAGAAGTGCATAGAGCGATCCCTCTAAGAGTGTTGGCAGTTCCTCGAATCGACCGAAGTCAACTAGGAGTGCAAACAGGTCGTCCCACTCCCCGGTCTCATAAAGCGAGGCAATCGCTCCCGACAGAACCGTGCTCAGTTTGGGCTCTCGCCACTCCTTCAGCTTCGATCGCAGGAAACTTCTTAGGAGAGGATGGAGTTCATATGACGTCCCTGTACGTACAAAGAAGCCGATGTGCTCCCCAGCTTCCAGCGCGAACTCAGCGCGAGAACTAAGTAGAGACTCGGCCCTGTCAATCGTAATGTGCGGAATGAGAGATAACTCGACGAGCGCGTCTTGTAGCCTGGCGTCCGCCGCTTGGAAAAGCTCCTCCGCGAAGTAGCCATGCAGTTCGTCGGTTATCGGTCGCTCATAGGTCAATGTGGGGTCGACCATGGCTGCTAAACCGATAACGGCGGGCCAGCCCTCTGCCAACGCGATCAGCCCTGCGATGTCTCGGCGTTGGATCGTGCCGAGAACGGCTGATGCCTCGTCGTGAGTCATTGCCAGTGTGCTGCGACTGAGCTCGTGACAATCGCCGTATAGCAAGTGGCGTGGGGTTACCCAAGAGGGCCGCACTCGGGATGCGATCATGAGGTTGAGGCTGCCTACATCGCTCAGACGCTCTACGAACTTCTCAGAAAGGGGCGAACGGGTCAGGTAGTGGTAGTCGTCGATGATCAACCACGCGTTGCTTGGCCAGTCGGCGATGTCCTCGGCCAACATCTCTGCGAATACGTCGACCTCGGCTTCAGGTCGCTGTGTTGTCTTCACGCGCTCACGGACACGCACCCCCGCATTGGGAGTGACCAAGCCGACTACCTTTGCGAGGTCAAGAGTAAGCGCCGCAATGTCCGCTGACGCCTCGCGAGCCTGGTACCACGCCGCGAGCCGATCACTCTGGGAAAGCCACTCCCGTGCGAGGGTTGTTTTGCCGTACCCCGCTGGCGCCACGAGTGTCAGTAGACGCGACTCTGCCGCGTCGAGAAGACGCGTGAGCCTGGGCCGCTTAATGATGTGTCGGCGGCCCGCCGGCACTTCCAGTGTGCGCTCGCCCAAGCGACCTCCCCCTGTTGGACGCCCGCAGTTTTCGAAACAGTTTAAGTCGCCTGCGAGTCGATCGAAGCGCTCCTTGGCCAACCCGTGCCTGCGGACCACAGGTCCGCAGGCACGGTTGCCGTCAGCCCCCGCTGTCGGACGCCGCCGACCGCAGGCTCTTGGAAAGCGGGTCTTCCCCGGTCAGGGCTCGATACGCGACGGGGATCTGCCGCCTCCGCGTGACGCCGAGCTTCTGACGCAGCACGTCGGAGTGAGCTTTGGCCGTGCGCGCCGAGATGCCGAGACGCTCGCCTACCTCATCGTTCGAGCAGCCCGCCGCGATCAGCTCGATGACCTCACGCTGACGCTTCGTGAAGACCGGAAGCGACTCGTGCAGTGCGTCGTACATGGCCGCGACCGTACCGAGGCGACAGGGGTCGGACTATTGGCCGGAAGGTGTATTTCCCGGGCTTACGTCGACGGCACGGCCGTGCCGCGGATGAAGCTCGCCTCGTGTCCCCGCCTGTTCGCCTCCGCGAGCTCGTCCTCGTCCAGCGCGCCGATCCGTCGCAGGAGGTCGAGCTCGTCGCGAAGGTGCGTGCGCATCATCTCCGGGCCGTCCGTCGCGATCGTGAACTGCACGCCGTGCTCGACGAAGGTGCGGATCGTGTCGCGCACCGCGTCCTCGCTCGACAGCGCCTTCGTCAGCAGGTTCGACGTCGGGCAGATCTCCAGCACCACGTCCGCCTCGCGGAGCGATTCCATCAGCTCGGGATCGCCGGCGGCGAGAATCCCGTGGCCGATGCGGTCGGGCCGGAGCGAATCGACCACCTCCGCGATCTCCTCGCGCCCGACGTCTCCTCCCTCCTCGCCGACGTGGATGGTGATGCCGAGTCCGGCGCCGCGCGCCTCGTCCACCATCGCGGACACCTGGCGGTAGTCGTAACGGGCGCCGCCGACGCGCGGCCCCGCGATGTCGACGCCGACGATCCCGCGCGAGGCCCACCGGATCGCCTTCTCGACGACGATCGAGTTCAGCTCCGCGGTGAACGTTCGGTCCATCATCAGGATGAGACCGGCCCGCACCTGCGGGTACTCGAGGCTCGCGCGGTCGAGTCCGCGGATCGCCGCCAGGATGATGTGGTCGAGATCCTGCTCGCCGCCGCGGTTGCGCTTCATCGGGTTGAAGCGGAGCTCGAGCGTCGTGATTCCCTGCGATCGGTACGCGCCACCGATCGCGGCGTGCACCGAGCGCTCGACGGCGAGCGGGCTCGACTGGATCAGCTCCGTCCAGTGGTAGATGGCGTCGAGTGCGTCGAGGTTCGCGACGCCTCGCGGGTCGGAGACCGTGACGAGCCGATCGAACTCCCAGTAGTCCTTTACGGGAAGCGCGATGCCTTGCTCGTGGGCGAGGCTCCAGAGGATCTCCGACGCAACCGATCCGCCGAGATGCGTGTGCAGCTCGGCAAGCCCGTCCATGAGTCGAGTCTAACGGCGGAGGGTGCGACTATTACGGCGTGACGAGCGAGCCGGACCGAAGCGACCCGGAACGAAGCCGTCTTTGGGAACTCGAGCACTCGTGGTGGCTCGTGTTGATCGTGGTTTCGTTCGGCGTGCTTTCCTGGGCATCGTTCGGATACATCGCTGCCCGCACGGGGAAACGCGTCTGGTTCGCTTGGGCTGCGTTCTACCTCCTCCTTGCCGTCGTGAGCGTCGTGCTCGTCGGCAGCTACGGCGTGGACACGTGGCAGGCGGGCCTCGGAACATTCGGGATCATCGCCTGTTGGGCAGGCAGCTTCGTCCACGGCCTCAGCATCCGAGGGCGGGTGCTCGATCTACTCAGCGTCGATGAGGATCCGCGGCTGCGTCAGGCTCGCCGGCGACTGGAGACGCGAGGGGCCGCCGGGCGGATCGCAGCGACGAATCCTCAGCTCGCCAAGGAAGCCGGCGTCGGTGCAGCTGCGAACTCGTGGGGCGGATTGGTCGACGTGAATCACGCCACCGCGGAGGAGTTCGCGAAGCTGCCTGGGTTCAGTGCTGAGATCGCGCACAGGATCGTCGATGTGCGAGAGCGGATCGACGGCTTCGACAACGTCAACGACTTCGCGAGAATGATCGACCTGCCGCCAAACCTCGTCGACGGCCTCCGCGACCGACTGATCTGCTTGCCGCGTTGACGAGCCGCAGCGGAAGCCTCTCCGAAAAGGCTGCAAATCAGGTTGTTTTCTGAGCCGGTTCCGCGAGCTGGTGCTCGACGAGCGCGGTCGCGAGGTCGACCGCGTCCTCGAGCTTCTGGTCGTCGACGAGCTCCATGCGCTCGGACGGCAGGTGGTACTCCTCGTACGGGAAGTGAAGGACGCTGACCGCCGGGATCTGCTCCTGCGCGAAGTAGAAGTGGTCGGTGCCGGTGACCGGGCCGATCACGGTGGACTCGTAGCGCTCGTCGAGCCCGAGCCTCGACATCTGCGCGAGCGCGATCTCGCGTAGCTCGTCCGGTCCGACCATCAGCTGGAGCTTGTCGCCGTGCGCGATGCAGTCGAGGTTGACGACGCCGACGACGCGGTCGAGCTCGCCGCGCAGCTTCCAGTCCCAGACGAGGTGGTGGGAGCCGACCAATCCGATCTCCTCGGCCGCGAACGCGATGAAGATCACCGAGCGAGGGTGCGTCTTGCCGACCAACCGCTCGGCGATGCGGCGAACTCCCTCGACGCCGCTCGCGTTGTCGATCAAGCCGGGCCCCCGCCAGACCGAGTCGTAGTGCGCCGACACGACGACGGCCTCCTCGCTCGCCCCGCGCAGCTCCGCGACGACGTTGCGCTCGATCCGGCCGGAAACGAAGCGGCCGCCGGTCCTCAACGTCGCCGAAGCTCCGTCGCGGAGACGTGGAGCGTCGTCGGTCGACACGAAGACGGCCGGGCCGACGGTGAGGACCGGGCCGAAGCTCACGAACGGGATCGCGCCGCCGCGAATCGGGTTCTCGTACACGCGCGCGAGATCGGCACCGCGGTCGTCGACGATCGCCCAGACGGCGGTCGGCGGGAAGCCGCTGAGGCCGACCTGCTCGCCGATCCGCTTCAGCGTGCCGCTCACGCCGCCGTCGCGAGTGGGATGGCTGTACACACACGGACCGGCGTCCCAGCGCTCGCCGTCGACGATGAGCTCCGGCTCCTCCGCGTCGTACCCGAGCAGCGGGAACTCCTCGAATCGCGGCTCGAGCCCGAGCTCGAGGAAGGCCGTCGCGATCGCGTCCGCCGCACGTTCCGCCTCGGGCGTGCCGGCCTGCCGTGCGCCGATCGTCTCGCCGAGGACGTGGAGCAGGTTCACCGGCGTGAGTCTATGGCGCCGCGGCCCGCGTATTCTCATGCGCGGATGAAGCTCGGCATCGTCGTCCCGTACTCGTGGTCCTTCTGGGGCGCGGTCGTCGAGCACGCCGAGCTTCAAGCGGCGGCCCTTCGACGGCTCGGCGTCGAGACACGGACGATCATGGGGAACGACCCGCCCGGAAGCTTCACGCGCGTCCTGCATCCGAGATCGGGACGGCACGGCAGCCTGCCCGCCGACGTGATCCCCGTGGGCCGGTCGGTGATCGTCCCGGCGAACGGCTCGCTTCCCAACATCGTCCTGTCGCCCCGCTCGGTCGGGCGCATGCGCCGCACGCTCGAACGCGAGCGCTTCGACGTGATCCACCTGCATGAGCCGATGACTCCCACGATCTGCACCGCCGCGCTCTCGCTGGGGCGCATGCCGATGGTCGCGACGTTCCATGCACATGGTCAGCTCGCCTGGATGCGGTTCGCAAAGCCGATGTGGGGCTTCCTGGCCGACCGTCTCGACGCCCGCATCGCCGTCTCGTCGCTCGCGCGTGACAGCGCGAACAACTGGCTGCCGGGCGAGTACGAGGTCGTTCCCAACGGCGTGCTGATTCCTCCGGAGGCCGATCCCGCGAGTCGCGAGCACCACATCCTGTTCGCGGGCAGGCAGGAGCCGCGGAAGGGGTTGCCGGTGCTGCTCCGCTCGTGGCCGGAGATCCGGCGTCGAACGGGCCTGCGGCTGCGCATCGCCGGTGCGGATCCGCTCGCCGTCCGCCTGCTGCTCGCCCGCGAGCGCGTCTCGGACGACGGCATCGACGTCCTCGGCTTCCTCTCCCAGGACGCCTTCACCGAAGAGCTGCTGTCCGTCAAGGCTCTCGTTGCGCCGTCCGTCGGCGGCGAGAGCTTCGGGATGGTGCTCACCCGCGCCTTCGCGTGTGCCACGCCGGTGATTGCATCCGATATTCCGGGGTACCGTGAGGTCATGGCACCCGAGGCGGGGGTGGCGTTTCCGGTCGGCGACGAGCGTGCGCTCGTCGAGGCCGTGGTGAAGCTCGTCGAGGACGAGCCGAGGCGTCGCGCGCTCGGCGAGGAGGCGCGGCGACTCGCGGTCGAACGCTACTCGTGGGACGATCTCGCCCGGCGGCTGCTCTCCATCTACGAGCGGGTCACGGCGTGACCTACATCCACAAGGGCTGGGTCCGAGCAATCATCATCGTCCTCGCCGCCGCGGGAGTCGTTGCGCTGCTCTGGTGGCGCGGCCCGGCCTGGGGCGCAGTGCTCGACGCGTTCCGGGCCGTCGAGTGGCACTGGGTCGCGGCGGCGATCGGCCTCAACCTCCTCTCCGTGATCGTGCGCGCGGCGGCCTGGCGGACCGTGATCAACCAGGCGATGCCGAAGCCGCATCCGAGCCCGCTGCTCGTCTTCTCCGCCTTCTCGGTCGGCCTGCTCGCGAACGCCGTGCTGCCAGGACGGATCGGCGAGCTCGCGCGCGTCGGCGTCCTCAGCCGGCGCATGCCCGAGCAAGAGGGCGCCTGGGCGACGCTGCTGGGCACGGTGTTCGCCCACCGCATCTTCGATCTGGTCTCCGTGCTCGTGATGATCGCGTTCGTCGCAGCGACGGCGCAGATACCCGGCTGGGCGGTGACGAGCCTGGTCATCGTCGCCGTCGCCGGCGTCCTGCTGTTCTCGATCGCCGTGATCAGCGCTCGCCAGCACCACCTGTCGGATCTCGGAGGACTCAGCGCCGTGCGCAAGGTGGTGCGACTCGGCCGGCACGGCCTCGGCGTCATGCGCGACCCCGCCTCGGCGGCGCTCGCGTGCTTCCTCCAGCTGCTGGGATGGACGTTCCAGCTGTTCGCCGTCTGGGCCTCGATGCACGCGTTCGGGATCCACTCGCCGCTGCCGGCTGCGGGCCTCGTCCTCGTCCTGATGAACGTCGCGACGATCTTCCCGCTCTGGCCCGGCAACGTCGGCCTGGTGCAGGCGACGATCGCGCTGCCGCTGTCGCGGTACTACGGCGTCCCGCGTGCAACGGGGATCGCGTTCGGGTTCGGGCTGCAGGCGATCGAGGCGTCCGTCGGCGTCAGCATCGGGCTGATCTTCCTCGCGCGCGAAGGCCTGTCGTTCGCGATGCTGAAGGTGATGCCGGACGCATCGCAGACCGAGCTGCCGGACGACGAGCCCGGCCTCGTCGCGCCGGCCGGCGATGAACGGCGGCCGCCCGCGCGCGTCTCCGGCTAGGACTGAACGGTGCGCGAGTGGCGCACGCTCGCCGCCCCGGCGAGCCTCAAAGGCGTCCTGTCGGCTGAGGACGCGGGCGCGGCGCTCGCCGACGGACTGCGGGAATGGTCGTCGCCGCGCCTGTGCCCGGTCGCGGACGGCGGCGAGGGAACGCTCGACGTCCTTCGCGCCGCTTGCGGCGGCGACTGGCACGAGGTCGACGTCCACGACGCGTTCGGACGTCCGCGCCGCGCACGCTGGCTGGCGCTGCCGAACGGCACCGCGGTCGTCGAGGCGGCCGAGGCGGTCCCGCTCGACCACGGACGGCTCGACCCGATGGCGGCGTCGTCCCGCGGGCTCGGCGAGACCATCGCCGCGGTCGGCCGGCCGCGCACGCTCCTCGTCTGCCTCGGCGGGACCGCCACCGTCGACGGCGGCGCCGGGCTCCGGGAGGTCGTCCGCGCTCTGCCGGCGCCGACACGGGTCGCGTGCGACGTGGACGTCCCGCTGCTCGACGCTGCGCGCGTGTTCGCAGCCCAGAAGGGCGCGACTCCCGAGCAGGCGTCGGAACTCGAGCGGAGGCTTGCCGCGATGGCGGTGCTGCGCGGCGTCGCCGCGTTGCCGGGCGCAGGAGCCGCAGGTGGTCTCGGGGCTGCGCTCGCCGTCCTCGGCGCCGAGCTGAGGCCGGGCGCGTCGCTCGTCCTCGACACGATCGGCTTCGACGTAGCGGGCGTCGACCTCGTCGTCACGGGCGAGGGAACCCTCGACGCCACCACAGGGCACGGGAAGGCGCCGGCCGAGGTCGCGCGTCGCTGCCGCGAGGCTGGCGTCCGTTGCGTCGTCTTCGGCGGGCGCGTGCTCGATCCACCTTCTGGGCTCGAGGTCGTGGCCCTCTCGGGCGACCCGGCGCGGGCGTCGACGGACTTGCGCGACCTCGGCCGGCGCCTCGGCGAACGAGGGCCGAGCGGTTAGGTCGGCGGCCGCAATTCCTCGGCGCGGCGCGCAAGCTCGTCGATCTTCCCGTGCGCGGCGTCGAGTCGGGCGACGCAGAGCTTGTAGAGCTCCTCACCGCGTTCCCACATACGGATCGCATCGTCGAGATCGGCGTCGCCACGCTCGAGCCGCTCGACGATCTGCTCGAGCTCGCGCTGCGCTTCCTCGAACGTCGTCATTCTGCGCGCGCTCCGAAGCGGCCGTCACCGACCTCCACCTCGAGCATGTCGCCGGTAGAGACCGCGGCGGTCGTCCGGACGATGCCCGAGTCGGCGCGGACGATCGCGTACCCGCGGTCCAGCGTCGATCGCGGCGAGAGGGCGCGAAGACGGCCGGCCGCGTGCTCGACACGGGCCCGCTTGCGCTCGACGGCGAGGGCCGGAGCGCGCCGGAGTCGGTCGTGCGTCTGCCGGAGTCGCTGCGTCGTACGTTCGAACGAGCGACGAGCGCCGCGCTCGAGGCCGAGCCGTGCTCGCTCGAGCCGTGCGCGCAGCTCCGCTGCGTCCGGGACGACGAGGCGCGCGGCTGCGGTGGGAGTCGATGCGCGCGCGTCGGCGACGAGGTCGCACAGCGGCGTATCCTGCTCGTGCCCGACGGCGGACACGACCGGCACCGGACAAGCCGCGATCGCCCGCACGAGCCGCTCGTCGCTGAACGGAAGGAGATCCTCGAAACTGCCACCGCCGCGGGTGAGCACGACCACTTCGACCTCGGCCGCCGTGCTCACGTCGCCGAGAGCGGCGACCATCGCCGACGCGGCCAACGGTCCCTGCACGTACGTCTCCGCTAGCAGGACGCGCGCGGGCGGGAAGCGGGACGTGATCGTCGTGACCACGTCGCGTTTCGCCGCGGCGTCGTTGCCCGTCACGATCCCGATCCGGCGCGGCATGGACGGCAGCGGCCGTTTGCGCTCGTCCGCGAACAGACCTTCTCCTGCGAGCTTGCGCTTCAGCCGCTCGAGCGCCGCCAGATGATCGCCGAGGCCGAAGCGCTCGATCGAGAGCGCGCGCAGGCGGAAGTCTCCGCGCGCCTGGTACAGCTCCGGACGTCCGAAGACGTGCACACGATCGCCGTCGGCAACGTCGAGGCGGAGCGCGTCGAACCGCGAGCGGCCGATCGTGACACCGAGGCAAGCGCCGTCGCTCGGATCCTTCAGCGTGAAGAACACGGTCTGCCAACGCTCGTGACGACGAAGCTCCGTCAGCTCTCCCTCCACCCAGACGGTCGGGAGTCGCGCGAGCCAGTCGGCGACGCCGCGATTGAACGCGGAGACCGTGTAGACCTTTCGGTCGCCGTGCTGGACGGCTTCGACCTTCACGGTTCGGATCGTAGACGCGGGGCCGTGCGCGCTTGCGCAGTGTCTTGCGACGAATCGATGACGGCCTGCGCGGCGGCCGTGCCTGAGGCCTTGCGCCTAGAGCAGGATCTCGACCGCGGTCTCGGCATTGCAGCCGCAGCGCACCATCTCGACGGCGCGGTGGAGGTCGGCGTCGCTTCCCGCGAGTCTCTCAGCGAGCGGCAGTGGGTAGCCCGCTTCGATCAGGACATGGAGGCGCCAACCCTCGACCTTCGAGCGTTCGCTCTCGTACGTCTCGATGAACTCGGTCGTCTCGCTCATGGTGTGTGCGTGGTTCGCCAAGTCATAGACGAACCCTCTCCGAGATTGTTTGCGAGTTTCGCGTGAGACGAGCCGAAGTCGTGAGTGTCAGACCCTGGCCGTCGCCTCTTCCACGCGCCTGGCGAGATCGTGGAGTCGCGCCTCGAGGACTGCTCGGTCCGCTTCGGCCTCGCTGATGATCGCCTCGATGCGTCGTCGCAGCTCGACCTCCGCGAGCGCGAGCCGCTCCTCGAAGGCGGCGATGGCTTCCGCACGCTGGCGGTCGAGACCGGCCGCGATTTGATTGAGACGCTTCTCGAGGCGCTGCGCACCCGCGTCGCCGACATGCCCGAGTCGTTCGGCAAGTACGCGCTCCGCTTCGCGCCCGTACGCCTGGACGGCGCGGTCGAGCTCGCGTGAGAGACGGGTCGCCGCGTCCTCGCGCGAGGCACGGATCGCGTCCGCGAACTGTTGCGTCGCCGCGTCCGTGTAGCTCGACGTCGCGCGTGCGAGCTGACGGTCGAGCTGCTCGACCTGCCGGCGCTCGACGTCCGCGAACGCGGCCTGGATCCGTCTAGTCGCCTCCGTCTCCTCACGCTCGATCTGCTCGCTGAGCGCGCGCTCGCGTCTCCGCATTCGCTCGTTGAGCTCGTGGAGCGTCCGCCGGCGCTCGCTCGCGTAGTTCTCGAGCTCGGCGTTCCCCGCCGTCACCGTCTCCTGGATCACGCGCGCGAGCTCGTCGCGCAGACGGAGCAGGCCCTGTCGCTGCTCTTCGCTCTCCGATTCGAGCCGCTCGGCGTTCGCTGCGATCCGTGCTTCGGCTTCGGAGATCAGCTGGTTCTGACGCTGCGCGAGCTGCGCCAGGCCGTCGGCGACGGCCCCTTGCTGGCGGTCGAGGTCGTCGCCCCAGGAGCGAAAACGGCTCTCGACGTGTCGTTGCGCCGAAGCCAGTGCCTCGGCGAACGCGGCTGCAGCTTCGCGCTCGCGTGCCTGCGCTTCGTCGCGGCGGTCGGCGCCGATGCGCCGTTCCTGCTCGGCGAGCAGCGAGGCGGAGTCGGCGCGGGCTCGGGCCAGCGTCCGCTCGAGCTCCGCGCTCCGCTCGTTCGACTCGCGCTCGATCACGGTCGAGAAGCGCTCCAACGCCTCGTCGAGCTGGCGGTCGACCGCCTGCACCCTTTCGGCGAGCGAGCGGATGCGAATCGCCGCCAGCGTGGTCAGCGCGCACAGAGTCGTGCCGACGGCGCAGACCGCGAGCGTGGCGTGCGGCGAGAGCGCGAAGAGAACCCAGAGGGCGATCGCCGCGGCGGCGATGCCTGTAGCGAGCGGAGCCAGCACACGAGTCGTGGCGCGGTCGGCGATCGCCGCGACGACCGAACAGCCGGCGAGCACGGCCGCGACGGCGAAGACGATCTCGGCGATCGACGTCTTGTCCACAGGCGTCAGGTTACGCGGAGGACGACGAGGGCGAGCGCGAGGGCGACGACTGCGGCGTTCAGCAGGATCAGCGCGCGCTCCGGTCCTCGCACGAGTGTCCCCGGCTCGATCGCCTCGACACTGCCGTCCACGCGCTCGATCGACCCGGTGACGGTTCGGACTCGTCGGCGAACGTCACGGACCGGCGTGGACAACGATCGCTGGGCGGCGCTGTAGAGCGCGGCGAACGCGGCTGCGAGCAACGCCTCGCCGCGAAGCGTGTGCGCCGATGCGAAGTACGCGGTTAGCACCGGGAACGCACCCCACCCGAGCGCGAACCAGAGATCGCTGTGGAGCGCGCCGCCGAAGAGCTCGAGGTTGTACGCGACCACGAGCACGCACCCCGCGGCGACGAACGCAAGCAGCCAGAGGTCGCGTTCGATTGCGATCGCGACTCCGATCGCAGCGGCGCCGGCCGTGGAAGCGATCGCGAGGACGATCAGCACGCGGCGCGGGATGCGCGTCTCGAGTGGGCGTCCGTTCAGCTCGTCGAGCGCGTGCGCGCCGACCCCGAGCGCGAGGAAGAACGCGAGTAGCGTCCACCCGAGCAGGCCTGCGTCGAAGTGCGGCGCGAGCGCAGCGCCGATGACGACGTACGACAGGTGCCACAGGGTGTATGGCGGATGGAGCAGCGTGACGTAGTCACGCCAGCCGCCCGGCGTGAGTGCGTAAAACGCGGGCCGCGCCTCCATCATCCGCGCCGTCCCCAGGTCACGATTCCCCCGCCGAGGCTGAGCCTTCGTGTGCGTACGTCGACGATCCCGGCGTCGTGCCACGCCTGAACGAGCCGAGCCTCGGGCCAACGCGCGTAGAAGTCCCGGATGCTCCCACCGAGGAAGTCGCCGACGTCCGCCCAGCCGGGCGAGATCACGCGTCCCGCGGCGGGCAGCACCGCGCGGACGTACAGCTCCCACGGCGGGCGCCAGATTCCGCGTGGCACAGCGAACTCGAGCGACGCGACCGTCGCGCCCTTGCGCACGACGCGCGCGAGTTCGCGCAACGTCGCCGCGGGATCGTCGACATACCTCAGCAGGTACGTGAAGGTGAGCGCGTCGAAGGACGCATCCTCGAACGGAAGCATTTCGGCGTGGCCCTCGACGAGACGGACGCCGTCGCCGAGTCGTCGTCGCGCCTCGGCGAGCATCTGGGAGCTCTGATCGAGCCCGACGACGGTGCAACCTCTCCGCTCGATCAGCTCCCGCGCGACAGCGCCGGTGCCCGTTGCGACATCGAGCACGGTCGCGCCGGGACCGACGTCGATCCGCGAGACGAGGAAGCGGCGCCAGCGCGGATCCTGTCCCAGTGAGAGGAGCGCGGCGTAGCGGTCGTACGTCGGGCCGAGCGGAGCGAACAACGTCCGTGCGGTGACGGCCTCGCCCATTCACGCGAGTCTATGCTCGCTGCGTGGCGCTCAGCGACGACCTGAGCAGGATCGCCGCGACCGCGTCGGCGCACGCGACGGGCGACGAGGAGGTCGCCGCGGTGATCGCTGCCGAACCATCGCCGGGCGAGAGAACCTACGTCTGCTCGTTCAGCGGGTCGAACGGCTCGTCGTGGCTCGTCCTCGACGACGACGGCGCGCCAGTGACCGACCGCATCCGCGTGCGCAGTGCGGTCTCGATCGCCGCGCTGTGCGAGATCGCCGAAGAGCAGGCGGGCGGCGGCGATCCCGACGAGCTGCGCGACGGGCTCCTGCAGTTGCGCCTGACCGAGCAACCACCCAACGTCGAGGAGATCGAGGACGCGGCACTGCAGCTCGAGCGCACGATCGGATCGGTCCCGCGTGTGGCGTCGCCCGCGTACCTGGACGCAGTCGGTGCGTCGGCGATGCGCCTCGAGGCCGCGCTGGGCGGAAACTCGGCGGCATCGCCCTTCGCGGCTGCGATGGAGCAGGCCGCCGGCGCGGCGCAGCAGCTTGCCTTGGACGTCGAATCGAAGTACAAGCTCCCATTGACATGAGCAGCGACACCCCGGCGGTGCGCGCGTCGGATGCCGAGCGCGAGCAGGCAGTCGTCACGCTCCGCGAGGCCGCTGCCGAAGGGCGGCTGACCCTCGAGGAGTTCGCAGGCCGGATGGAGCGCGCCTACGAGGCGCGAACCCGCCCGGAGCTCGACGAGCTCCGGGAGGATCTGCCGGCCGCGTCCGTAGCTTCAGAGCCGGAGCGCTCGAAGAAGGGACGGACGAAGCGACGCTTCGTCGCGATCATGTCGTCGACCGCACAGCGAGGACGCTGGCGCCTCGCCGAGGGAGCGAGCGGGCTCTGTGTGATGGGCGACCTCACGCTCGACCTCCGCAGCGCGCTGCTCTCGGCTCCCGAGGTCAGCGTTCGCATCGTCACCGTCATGGGCAACACGAGCGTGATCGTCCCGAAAGGAGTGACCGTCGATCTCGCCGGCGTCAACGTCATGGGCAACAAGGAGGACCTGACGTGTGCCACCGCCGTGCCCGATGCCCCGAGCGTCCACATCTCCGGCTGGGTCGTGATGGGGAACCTCCAGGTCTTCGACAGCTGACGGAGCGGTCGGACGACCGCGCCCCAGATCCGGCCCCCTTCCCTATGCTTCCCTGAATGGAGGGCGGTTTCGGCTTCCCGCTCGGTGGCGATCCCGAGGATCTGCTGCGCAGACTCAGCGAGTACGCCGAGCAACAGGCAGAGTCGGTGCAGGAGGCCCAGCGCGAGCAGTTCGCGACGCTGACGCTCAACACCGCAGTCGAGCTGACCGCGGCAGCGCTCGGCCAGTTGCAGGCGACCGGGAGCTCCGACGAGCAGGCGATCGCCCTCCGCGACGCGATGCGCGTCCTGTTTCCCGAGGCGGTCGCACTCGTCTCCGCGGCGCGTCAGGGTTTCATGCGCGAGCGCTAACGCGTGCTGCTCGACCGAGCGATCGTCCGTGTGCTGCCGGCGGTTCCTCGACCGCTCGTGCAGAAGCTCTCGCAGCGGTACATCGCCGGGCCCGAGCTCAAGGACGCTCGCGAGACCGTCCGCAACCTCAACGAGCAGGGGAAGCTCGCGACCGTCGACGTGCTCGGCGAGGAGATCACGAACGAGGACGAGGCGGCCGCGATCGTCCGCGCCTACCAGGACGTGTTCACGGACATCGAGCGGTGCGGGCTCGACGCAAACGTCAGCGTCAAGCTGTCGGCGCTCGGGCTCAAGCTCGACCACGATCTCTGCCGGGCGAACCTCGAGACGGTCGTGGTCGACGCTGCATCGAGAGGCAACTTCGTCCGGATCGACATGGAGGACTCCTCGACCACGGACGACACGCTCGAGATCTACCGCGAGCTGCGCTCGGCGGGCCATGACCAGGTCGGGATCGTCCTGCAGGCGACGTTGCGGCGCACGCTTGCGGACATCGGTGATCTGGCCGAGCTGAGGCCGAGCGTCCGCCTCTGCAAGGGCATCTACATCGAGCCGCCCGAGATCGCGTACCGCGACTTCGAGGCGGTCCGCGAGAACTTCATCGCTGCGATGAAAGCGCTGCTCGACGCCGGGTGCCGGACGGCGATCGCGACGCACGACCAGCGGCTGATCGACGAGGGACGCCGTCTGGTCGCCGAGCATGCCCTCGCCCCCGGCGAGTACGAGTTCCAGATGCTGCTCGGCGTTCGCCCCGACCGCGGGGACGTCCTCGTCCGGGCTGGCCATCCACTGCGCGTCTACGTCCCGTTCGGCCGTCACTGGTACGCCTACGCGCTGCGCCGGCTCCAGGAGAACCCGCGCATCGCCGGCTACGTGGCGGTCGACACGGTCGGCCGGCTGATCCCCGGACTCGACGGCGGGTGATCTGGGCGCGCGCCGAGGGGTGTCGCGTCTGGGACGCCGACGGCCGCGCGTACCTCGATCTCTCCGGCGGCTTCGGCGTCGCGGCTCTCGGCCACCGGAATCCGCGGATCATGGAGGCGATCGCGTCCGCGCCTGTCGCGCACGCGCTCGGCGATCTCGCCGACGCGGAAGTGACGGCAGAGCTGCGGCGTGCGCTGCCGTGGCCGTCGAAGCTCGGAGTCACCGGCGAGGACGCCGCGGAGATCGCACTGCGGACGGCCCTGCTCGCGACCGGCCGCTCCGGCATCGTCGCGTTCGACGGCGCGTACCACGGAACGGGCCTGCTCGCGCTTGCGGCCACGGACTTCGAGCGCTTCCGGGAGCCGTTCGCGGCCTGGCTGCCCGGCCCCGTGCACCGGCGTCGCTACGGCGAGGATCCCGGTCGGCTTCCCGAGGACACAGCGTGCGTGATCGTCGAGCCGGTGCAGGGACGCGCCGGCGCGAGAGTCCCGCCTGCGGAGTTCCTGCCGGTGCTGCGTAGCCGCTGCGACGAGGTGGACGCGCTGCTCGTCGTCGACGCGATCTACTGCGGGCTCGGCCGGATCGGGGAGCTGTGGCCCGGCTCGGCGGTCGCGGACGTCCTCTGCATCGGCAAGGCGCTCGGCGGCGGTCTGCCGCTCTCCGCGGCGCTGTTCGTCCGCGAAGGCCTCGAGGAGCTGTGGCAGCTCGGCGCCGAGGACGTGTACACGCACACGCACGTCGGCAATCCGCTTGCCTGCGCAGCGGCCCTCGTCGTCCTCGACGAGGTGCCGAAGCTGACGGCTCGCGTCGTCGAGGTGGGCGAGCGGCTCGAGGGCGCGGGCTGGCACGGGGCGGGCCTGCTGCGTGCGCGCAGCGGCGACGTGGAGGAGGCCGAGCGGCGCGGCGTGATCGTGATCCCTGCGGGTGTCGACGGTGCGCTGATCAGCGCGACCCCGCCGCTGACGATCACGGACGACGAGCTCGGCCTGGCGCTCGAGCGGTTGGCGGCCTGAGCGAACGCTGCGCCTGCTACGGGCGCTGCGCGTGCAGGAGGAAGCTGCCGGGGACGCGCGGATCGTGGTGGCGTTGGTTCCCGTGCGCCTGCGGATACTCCTCGAGCGCCCGGATCACGAGGCCAGCACGGGCGATCGCGGAGACCACCTGGCCGAGGCGCCGGCCGTGCGGGCCCTCGCCGAAGTAGCTCTCGCGCCAGTGCATGAGCCCGTCGACGCAGCGTGCGACCGGATGCTCGTCGAACAGCAGCAGGTCGCCACCTGTTCCGAGCGCCAACTCGACGCCGCGTGCCCACGCGTCGAGGTCCCGGATGCGGTCGAGCACGCCCGGGCCCGTATAGACGAGGTCGAATCGGCCGCGTTGCACCTCCCGCGGCGGCGACTGGACGTCTCCGTGGATCCAGAGGATCGACGGCCATCGTTCGCGGGCCGCCGCCAGCGCCGCCTCCGAGTCGTCGACTGCGGTCACCGTGGCGCCGAGCTCGGCGAGCGCGCCCGCCGCCTCGCCCGAGCCGGACTGGAGGCTCAATGCCCGCTTCCCTTTCAGCGCCTTCAATGCACGGTGCACTTGGGGCGGTAGCCCGGTCTCGCCGGCGAGCGGGTTCGGACGTCCACGGTGCAGCTCGTCCCACGCGCGCCGGTTGTGCTCGGTCGGCTCCATCAGCGCACCGTCATGCAAGAAGCGAGTAGCCGCCGTCGACGACCAGTGTCTGGCCACGCACCATCTCGGCCGCGCCCGAGCACAGGAAGACGACCGCGGCTGCCACGTCGTCGGGCTCGACGAGCCGTCCTGCGGGCGTGCGCGTTCGTCCGGCGGTCAGCATCTGCTCCTTGTTGGGAAAGTACTCGAGCGCGCCCGTCTCGACGACCCCGGCGGAGACGGCGTTGACGCGGATGTCGCGCGGCGCGAGCTCGACGGCGAGATACCGGACGACGGACTCGAGCGCTGCCTTCGACGTCCCGATCAGGACGTAGTTCTCCAGGACGCGGGTCGACCCGAGCGATGAGACGCCGACGATCGCGGAGCCGCGCGGCATGTCCGGCGCGCACGCGCGCGCGAGCGACAGGAGCGCTCGGGCGTTTGCCGAGAGCGTCCAGTCCCAGTGCTTGTCTTCGGTCTCGAGCGCGCTGCGGACGACGCCGGTGGCGGCGTTGTGCACGAGCACGTCCCAGGGGCCGTGCGAGGCGATCTCGTCGACGACGCGGCCGGACGCGACGTTTCCCCGGACGAGCACCGTTTCGGCGCCGGCGGCGCGCACCTCCTCGGCCGCTTCCTCTGCCGCCGTGTCGTTGCGCAGGTAGCCGATGCCGACACG
This sequence comes from Gaiellaceae bacterium, assembly GCA_035623685.1. Taxonomy (GTDB): domain Bacteria; phylum Actinomycetota; class Thermoleophilia; order Gaiellales; family Gaiellaceae; genus 3-1-20CM-4-69-9. The sequence continues at coordinate 10,895 of DASPSY010000095.1, read as the reverse complement.
CCGCGCCCCGAGCCGCGCGAACCGAAGCGCGATCGCCTTCCCGATCCCGCGCGTGCCACCCGTGACGAGCACGGCGCGGCCGTCGAAGTCGCTCACCGGCCAGGCAGCGGCGAGTCGGCGGGAGCCGAGCTCGGGAGCTCGCCCCAGCCGATGCGCGACCGCGGCTCGCGCCCGCCTTGGTCGGCCTTCGACGACGCGTGACCGAGGCGGTCGAGCAGCTCCATCCGCTCCTGCGCGTAGGTCTTCACCGCGTCGTCGTCGGGGAGGTCGCCGACGAGCTCCTCGACGCGGGCGCGCAACTGGTAGGCGAAGTGCGGCGTCGCCGGGCCGACGAGCGCGTCGACGTCTTCCTTCGTGGGCCGGCGCATCCGCGCAAGCCTAACGGAGCGCGGTGTCCGTTAGGACTGCGGCGCCGCGATGTAGATATGGACGTCGAGCGGACCGAAGTTGTCCGTGAACGATCCATTCGCAGCAGTGACGGTCTGCGTGCCGTCGAGCGAGATCAGCGTCCGGTTCCCGAGCTCCGGGACCGTGATCGTCGAGGTCGCCGGCTCGCGGCTCGAGTTCACGGCGATCACGTAGACGGCGCCGTTGTGGTCGCGGGCGCCGACCTTCACGAGCCCGTTCTGCGAGCTCGAGGGGATTGCGGCCTCGAGCAGCGCGGCCGAGAGCGTGTCGATCTCCTGGCGGTCCTGCGAGATCTGGCTGCCGACGTCCGGCGTCCACGAGTACGGGAAGTAGCCGATCGCGTGCGCGCCGCCGGCGATCGCCAACCAGGTCTCCGCGTGCACGGTCTGCGGTGTCACGCCGAGTGTGGGATCGCTGCAGTCCATGTGGCGGGCCTCGATCCACTGGAACGTCGGCTTGCCCGCGGCGAGCTGTACGAGCTCGCGCTGGGCGTCGTACACCGGACCAAAGTCGTCGTAGCGGCACCAGTTCTGCAGCGGATAGAGGTCGAAGCCCAGCACGTCGGCGACCTGCGCCAGCGCCGGGTACATCGCGCGGCCCTGGGGCAGCGGTGCGGCGCCGCTGAAGAAGTGGCTCGTGAGGGTGAGGAAGCGCGGCGCGGGCGAGCCGTCCGGCACGAGACCCTCTGCCTGGGCCGTGGTCAGGTCGCCGGGCAGGTGCGTGTCCCATTCGTCCGGGAGGTACGAACCGACGAGCCCGTTGCCGCTCGCGGCGCCGTCCTCTGCGTTCGAGAGCGCGAACGCGCGACCGTCGAGGTGCGACAGCGCGTCGCTCGTGCTGCTGCACGCGTCCCCCATGAACAGGTCGATCCCGACGGACATGCTGGCGTCGTAGCCGTCCGTGCACTGTGCGAACACCATGGTCGGGAAGATCGGCTGGCCGTCGATCAGCAGCGCCCCGCCCCCGGTGCTTCCCTGGATCGGTCCGCTGAGGGCCGGAGTCGTAAGCATGTAGTCCGACTCGGCGGTCCGTCCGTCAGCGGCGTGCACCGTGACCCAGACGTTGTACGAATGGCTGAAGGCGAGGCCGGACAGGACGGCGACGTGGTCGCTCGAGGTCGAGGCGGCGGTCCAGAGCGACGGCTGGTTGAAGCCGTACGCGATGCGCGAGGAGACGGGCTCGCTCGTGTGCCATGCGATCGTCGCGGAGAACGGCGCAAGCGAGACGGTGTGGACGTCGCTGATCTGGATGGGCGGGCCGACCGGCGCGGTGGTGGTCGTGCCGCCGGTGCTGCCCGTGGTGTCGGATGGCGTCGTCGTCGAGTCGGTCGACCCCGGCTCGGTTGACGGTGGCGTCGTATCCGAGAAGAACGTGCGACCGGCGCTGAACGCGATCACGCGTGAGGCCGACGCCGACGAGGCGCCCGAGCCGTTGAAGGACTTGGGGGCGACATGCGCGACGAGCTGGCCGTCCGCCTCCTGCTCGAGGGGCGTGAGCCCGACCGGCAGCTTGGCGTTGCGGTAGCGGAGTCGCGGGTGGACGAGTCTCTGAACCGCGGCCTGCGGCGGCGCCGCGACCTCGACGGGTGTCTCGGCAGGCGTCGGACGGCCGGCGACGAGCCAGCCGAGCAGGCCGCCGAGCACGGCCATGAGCAGCAGTGAGCCAAGAGACCGCAGGTGCACCCTCCTTAGGTCGGTCGTGGGGAGCGCGACCTTTCCCTCGAACGGGTGATCCGTGCGGTTACTGTCAAGCGCGTGCGCCGTTCCGCCGCCGACGGGATGCTGCTCGCGACGGTGGCGCTCTGGGCGCTCAACTTCACCGTCTCGAAGTACATCCTCGACCAGGGCCTCCGACCTCTCGCGTACTCGTCCGTCCGCTACGGCTGCGCTGCGCTCGTCGTCGCGGCGATCACGCTTGCCCTGGAGGGGTCACTCCGGCTGGCGCGACGCGACGTCCCTCTCGGAGTGTGCTGTGTCGTCGTCCTGTTTCTGAATCAGCTCTGTTTCGTCTATGCGCTGAGTTTCACCACGGCCGCGACGGCCGCCCTCTTGTTCGGGACGCTGCCGATCTGGACCGCGCTGCTCGCGCGCGGGACCGGGATCGAGCGGCAGAGCCTGCGCTTCTGGCTCGCCACGCTGCTCTCGTTCTGCGGCGTGGCGCTCGTGGCGGTCGGTGCGGGCGGCAAGCTCTCCTCGGACCTCAAGGGCGACGTTCTCGCGCTCTGCGGTGCGATCACCTGGTCCGCGTACTCCGTCGCGATCGCGCCGCTGATGCGGCGCAACTCGCCGTTTCGGTTGAGCTCCGTGTTCCTGCTCTCGGTGACGGTGCCCCTGCTGATCGTCGGCTCGCACCAGCTGCACGAGCAGGACTTCGGCCAGCTCGACGCGCTCGTCTGGGTCGGCTTCGCCTTCGCGGTGCTCGGGCCGATCGTGCTGACGAACTTCCTCTGGTTCACGGCGATCGGAAGGGTCGGGCCGTCGCGTGCCGCGCTGTTCGCGAACCTCCAGCCGTTCCTGGGTGCGGTGATCGCGCTCGTCGTCCTCTCGGAGCCGATCTCGGCGCTGCAGATCGTCGGCGGCGTCCTGCTCGCGGGCGGCATCCTGCTCGCGCCGCGCACGACGACGCCTCCGGCACCCGACGCTGACTAAGCTGGAACGCATGGGCTCGCTGCGCGAGCGGCTCGCCCGAAAGCCGCCCGGTTACCGGCTGACGATCGGCCGCATCCTCGCCATCTACTCCGGGCTGATGATCGCCCTGTTCCTCGCCGCGCTGGACCAGACCATCGTCGCGACCGCGCTGCCGAAGATCGTCTCCGACCTCGGCGGGATCACGCAGTACTCGTGGGTGTTCACCGCCTACATGCTCGGCAGCACCGTCACGGTGCCGCTGTACGGGAAGCTCGGAGACGTCTACGGGCGCAAGCCGCTGTTCGTCTTCGCGATCATCGTCTTCCTCGTAGGCTCCGCGCTCTGCGGCACGGCGCAGAGCATGACGGAGCTCGTCGTCTTCCGAGCCGTGCAGGGAGTCGGCGCCGGCGGCCTGATCCCGCTGGCGATGGCGGTCGTCGGCTCGATCGTCCCGCCGCGGGACCGCGGCCGCTACCAGGGGCTGATCGGCGTCGTCTTCGGCTCGGCGTCGATCATCGGCCCCGCGGTCGGCGGGATCATCGTCGACAACACGTCGTGGCGGTGGATCTTCTACGTCAACCTGCCCGTCGGTGGGCTCGCGCTCGCGGTGATCGCTGTGACGATGCCGCGGCGCACGCCGCTGCGGGACCGCTCGATCGACTGGGTCGGCGCCGCGCTGCTCGGAATCGGGACGACCTCGCTCCTGCTCGGGCTCGTCTGGGGCGGCCAGGAGTTCCCGTGGGCGTCGACGCACGTGATCGGCGCGGTCGCGACGTCCGTCGTCGTCTACACGGCGTTCGCGCTGTGGGAGCGGCGCGTGGAGGAGCCGATCCTTCCCTTCGAGCTGCTGCGCATCCGCGTCGTCTCCTCGAGCCTCTTGTGCATGGCGTTGGTCGGCATGGCGATGTTCGGGACGATCTCGTACGTCCCGCTGTTCGTGCAGGGCGTGATCGGAACCTCGGCCGCCTCGTCGGGCATCGTCCTGACGCCGTTGATGCTCGGCGCCGTGACCGCGAGCTTCGTCTCGGGACAGTGGGTGTCGCGGAGCGGACGCGTGCGCCCGAATGCGATTGTCGGCCCGATCGTCCTCACCACCGGCATGTTCCTCCTCTGGCGGATGAACCTGCACACGACGAACGGACAGGCCGCGCGGAACATGGTGATCGCCGGCGTCGGGCTCGGCCTGATGATGCAGGTGTTCGTCCTGTCGGTCCAGAACGCGGTTCCGCGCGCCGCGATCGGCTCGGCGACCGCGATGACGCAGTTTGCGCGGTCGATGGGAGGGACGCTCGGCGTGACGCTCATGGGCGTGATCGTCAACCAGAGCCTGCCGCGCGCAGCGCGGACGACGGGGCTCACGATCCACCAGCTCCACGGCGCGATCCGCGTCGCGCTCGCCTCGTCGCTCGAGTCGGCGTTCCTCGCCGCGACGATCATCTCGGCGCTCGTCCTCCCGATCGTTCTGGTCGGCGTGCGGGACGTGAGGCTGAGACGTGGCTTCGAGGACGCCGAGCCCGTCGTCTCGGCCGCGGCGACGCCTCCTGCCCGGGCCGAGTGACGAACCTCGTTTAAGCTCTGAACATGGGGCACGACGCCGATTTCATGCCGCTCGACGGCTGGGATCACGTCGAGCTCTACGTCGGGAACGCGAAGCAGGCGGCGTACTACTACGAGCACGCGCTGGGCTTCGCCCGGACGGCGTACGCGGGGCCCGAGACCGGTGTCCGCGATCGAGCGTCCTACGTGCTCGAGCAGGGAGACATCCGCCTAGTCGTCACGAGCGGGCTGCGCGAGGACGCCGAGATCACGCGCTTCGTCTCGCATCATGGCGACGGCGTCAAGGACATCGCGCTCCGGGTCCCCGACGCGCGAGAGGCGTACCGCCAGGCGGTGCAGCGTGGCGCACGCGGCGTCGTCGAGCCGCACTGGGTGGAGGACGAGTTCGGCCGCGTCGAGCTCGCGTCGATCGCGACCTACGGCGAGGTCGTCCACACGTTCGTGAACCGCGCCGACTACGACGGGTCATACCTGCCGGGATTCGTGGTGCAGTCATCGAACGGGAGCGCTTACAGCGAGGTCGGCCTGCTCGCTATCGACCACTGTGTCGGCAACGTGGAGCTCGGTCGGATGAACGCGTGGGTCGAATACTACGAGCGCGTCTTCGGGATGACCGAGATGATCCACTTCTCCGACGAGGACATCTCGACGGAGTACTCGGCGCTGATGTCGAAGGTGATGACGGACGGCCAGGGGAAGATCAAGTTCCCGATCAACGAGCCCGCCGAGGGCAAGCGCAAGAGCCAGATCGAGGAGTACCTCGAGTTCAACGCCGGTCCTGGAGTGCAGCACGTGGCGATGACGTCCGAGGACATCGTCCGCACCGTCGAGGTGCTCCAGCAGCGGGGGATCGCGTTCCTCGTCACGCCGGACGCGTATTACCAGGACGTTCCCACGCGGGTCGGCGAGATCGACGAGGACTACGCGGACCTGCGGCGGCTCGGCATCCTCGCCGACCGCGACGACGACGGCTACCTGCTCCAGATCTTCACGAAGACCGCGCAGGACCGGCCGACGCTCTTCTTCGAGGTGATCGAGCGGCACGGCGCGCGCGGCTTCGGCGACGGCAACTTCAAGGCGCTGTTCGAGGCGATCGAGCGCGAGCAGGCGCTGCGCGGAAACCTCTGAGCCCCTCGACTGCGCGGACCGCGCGTGACGCCTCAACGACGCACAGCGCTCGTCTCTGTCGTCGCAGCGGTCGTGCTGATCGCGCTCAAGCTGGGCGCGGGACTCGCGTCGAACAGTCTCGGCCTCGTCTCGGAGGCGCTCCACTCGGGGACGGATCTCGTTGCCGCGCTGCTGACGTTCTTCGCGCTCGGCGTCGCAGCGCAGCCGGCCGACCTGACTCACCAGTACGGCCACGGCAAGGCCGAGCATCTCTCGGCGCTCGCGGAAGCTGCGTTCCTCCTCGCCGCGAGCGTGCTGATCGCCTGGCGCGCGATCTCGCACCTCGTCGGCGCAACGACGACGAGCGTGCAGGCGACGTGGTACGCCCTGCTCGTGATCGCGATCGTGATCGTCGTCGACCTGAGCCGAACGGTCGTCTCGATCCGTGGCGCGCGCAAGTTCGGGAGCGCGGCGCTCCAGGCGAACGCACTGCACTTCGGCAGTGACCTGCTGGGCTCGTCGGCCGTGCTACTCGGCCTGCTCCTCGTCCGGGCCGGCTATGCGCGCGCGGACTCGGCTGCGGCGCTCTTCGTCGCGGTGCTCGTCCTGCTCGCCGCCGCGCGATTGATGAAGGTGAACGTGGACGTGCTGATGGACCGCGCGCCGTTCGAGGCGGAGGAGGCGGCCCGCGCGGCGATCGCCGGGATCACGCCGGCGGTCGAGCTCCGACGGCTGCGGATGCGGCAGGCCGGCGGACGGCAGTTCGCCGACGTCGTGATCACGGTCTCGCCCGGAGCGGCCGTGGGTCAGGGTCACGAGGCCGCGGACCGCGTCGAGGCGGCCGTGCACGGCGCCTTGCCGCAGAGCGACGTCGTCGTGCACGTCGAGCCGAGCGAGGACGAGATCGCCATTCGCGACCGTGCGCACGCGGCCGCGCTCGGCGTCCCACACGTCCGTGAGGTGCACAACGTGACCGTGCTCGAGGTCGGCGGGAAGACGGAGGTCTCCCTCCACCTCAAGCTTCCGGGCGACGTCACGCTCGAGGAAGCCCACGAGATCGCATCCGACGTCGAGCGCGCGATCGTCGAGCATGTCCCCGAGGTGGACGCAGTGCAGACCCACCTCGAGCCGCTCACCGAGGCAGGCGCGGGCAGGCAGGCGTCGGACGCGGGAGCCGACGAAGTCGCTCGAATCGTCCGCGACACGACGGGTGCACCTCCGCGGGAGCTTCGCTTCCTCCACACCGACGAGGGCCTCGTCGCCTTCCTGACGCTCGGGCTTCCCGGTGGGACGGCACTCGCCGACGCGCACGCACATGCGAGCCGCGTCGAGGAGCGGATCCGGCGCGCGCGGCCGGACATCGCCGACGTGATCGTGCACACGGAGCCATGAGCGGCGTCGCTTCGACATGAAGCTCTGCATGTTCAGCCCGAAGGAGCAGGCTCTCGAGCGAGGCTGGCCCGGCGTGATCGAGGACGACGTGGTCTACCAGCTGGCTGCGCAGACGCTGCAGGCCTTCTTCACGGGTGGCGGGACCGCACGTCGGCACGCCGAGTATCCCCTCGACGAGGTCGACTTCCGTGCACCGGTGCTGCATCCACCGTCCGTGCGTGACTTCTACGCCTTCGAGCAGCACGTGAAGACCGCGCGAGCCCTGCGCGGCCAGGACGTTCCACGAGAGTGGTACGAGGTGCCGGTCTTCTACTTCTCCAACCCGGCGGCGATCTTCGGCCCCGACGACGACGTGCCGTATCCGAACGGAACGAGCGAGCTCGACTACGAGCTCGAGGTTGCCGCGATCATCGGCGCCGAAGGACGCATCGGCGGGTTCACGGTGATGAACGACTGGTCGGCGCGCGATCTCCAACGTGTGGAGATGCGGGTCGGGCTCGGTCCGGCGAAGGGGAAGGACTTCGCGACGAGCCTCGGCCCGATCGTCGTCACGCCGGACGAGTTCGACGGGGCGAGCGGGGCGATGGTCGCCCGTGTCAACGGCGAGGAGCGATCGCGTGGCGAGCTCGGAGACATGCACCACTCCTGGGATGCGCTCGTCGCGCAGGCGGGGCGCAACACGACGTTGCTCCCGGGCGACGTCCTCGGCTCGGGGACGGTCGGGACCGGCTGCATCCTCGAGCACGGCGACGGCCGCTGGCTGCAGCCCGGCGACGTCGTCGAGCTCGAGGTCGCGGGAATCGGCGTGCTCCGCAACCGGATTGCCTGACATGCGAGTCGCCGTCGTCGGCGCGGGGATCATGGGTGCGGCGGCGGCGTGGGCGCTCTCGGACGACGGCCACGACGTCGTCCTGTTGGAGCAGTTCCGCGTCGGGCACGCGCGCGGGTCGAGTCACGGCCGGTCGCGCATCTTCCGGCTCGCGTATCCCGAGGTCGAATGGGTTCGCCTCGCCGAGCGCGCACTCGCCGGCTGGCGCGAGCTCGAGCGCCAGTCCGGCGTGTCGGTGCTGAAGCTCGACGGCCTCGTCGAGCTGGTCGCTGATCCAGCAGACAGCTCGAGGGAGGCGCTCGAAGCGGTCGGCGCACGGTGCCAGCTCCTGACCGCGGACGAGGCGCGCGCCCGTTGGCCGCTCGGCGTGCCCGACGGGTGGTACGTCCTCTTCCAGCCCGAAGCGGGGATCGTGCGTGCCGACCTCGCCTACCGCGCGTTCCTCGACGTCGCGCGCGCGCGAGGCGCTCTGCTCGAGGAGGAGCGCCGGGTTGACGACGTCGCGTCGCTCGACGCGGACGTCGTCGTGGTGACTGCCGGCGCGTGGGTCGGCCGGCTCGTCGAGAACGTCCCTGTGCGTGTCACGCGCGAGACGCTCGCCTACTTCCGCCGCGACGGCGCGCCGCTTCCGTCCGTCGGCGAGTTGAATCCGGAGACGCGCGGCCACTTGATGTACTCGCTGCGCGATCCCGAGCACGGACTGAAGGCCGGCTGGCACCACGCGGGGACGGAAACCGACCCCGACGAGACTGGGGAGCCCGACCCCGAGCGGGTCGACCGGATCGCCGACTGGGTCGCTCGCGTCCACCCTGACGCCGATCCGCGTCCGGTCGCGGTCGAGACGTGCCTGTACACGAACACGGCCGACGAGGAGTTCATCCTCGAGCGCCGCGGCGCTGTCGTGCTCTGCTCGGCGTGCTCGGGACACGGCTTCAAGTTCGCGCCGGCGGTCGGTCGCCGCGTCGCGTCGCTCGTCCGCGGCTGATCTGCACAGCCGCACTTCGCGTTGTTGCGGACGGATCGATGCGCTAATCTGCGGTTCGCAGATGTGCGAATAGTGGCGACCAACCCCTTCAACTTCGGCGATCTCGCGCTCGACGACGGTTTCACCGATCGCGAGGCGGAGCTGCGCGAGCTCGAGGCCGACATCCGCAACGGCCAGAACGTGGTGGTCTTCGCGCCCCGCCGCTTCGGGAAGACGTCGCTCGTCTGGCGGGCCGTCCAGGAGCTCGTCAGGGAGGACGACCTCCTGGTCGCCCAGGTCGACCTGATGCGGACGGCGACGAAGGAGCAGTTCGCCGCGAAGCTCGCCCAAGCGCTCTACGAGCAGGTGTCGACGCCGCTCGAGCGGATCCGCGAGCGGGCCGGGGACATCTTCCGCGGGCTTCGGATCCGGCCCGTGATCACCGTCGACCCGCACGACGGCACGCTCGGCTTCAGTTTCGCCTCGGGTCACGCGAAGGAAGACGTGGACGCGACGATCGAGCGCCTGCTCGAGCTGCCGGCGGAGCTCGCGGCGGAGCGGCGGCGCAGAGTCGCGCTCGTGCTCGACGAGTTCCAGGAGGTTGTCGGTCTCGATCCCGGCTTGCCCGCGTTGATGCGGGCGGTATTCCAATCCCAGCCGGACGTCTCGCACGTCTACCTGGGCAGCAAGCGGTCGCTGATGCTCGAGCTGTTCAGCGACGAGAACGAGCCGTTCTGGCGGAGTGCGAAGCACATCGAGCTCGGTCCTATCCCGATCGACGCGTTCGCCGCCTTCATCGTCGAGCGGTTCACCACGACGGGCAAGGAGGTGCCGGGCGCCGTCGTCGACGCAGTGCTCGAGATCACGCGCGGGCATCCGTACGGCACGCAGGAGCTCTGCTACGCGCTGTGGGAGACGACCGGAACGGGTGCCGCCGCGACGGCGGACGACCTCGACGAGGCGATGACGCGCGTACTCCGATCGGAGAACGCGTACTTCACGCACGTGTGGGACGGTGCGCCGCGGGCGCAGCGGCTCCTCCTGCAAGCGCTCGCGACCGATCCACCGACCGCCGCGACGAGCCACGAGTACCGGCGCAGGCATGGGTTGCCCGCTCCCTCGACCGTCCAGCGCGCGCTCGACACGCTTGTCGCAGGCGAGCTCGTCGCACGCGACGGTCCCGGGACGTACCGGATCGTCGAGCCGTTCCTCGCGGAGTGGATTCGGCGCGACGGGGTCTAGTGCCGAAGTAACCTATCGGCGTGCCGTTCTACCAGCGACTCGGCCACGTCCCACCCAAGCGGCATACGCAGTTCCGGGACAACGGGACGCTGCTCACCGAAGAGGTGATGGGCCTCGAGGGATTCGTCGGGAACGAGTCGATCCTCTATCACCTCCAGTCGCCGTGCCGCGTCCAGAAGCTCGGCGAGTTCGAGCCAATCGTGCGCGACGAGTGGGTGCCCGAGACGCATGCCCACCGCCATTTCGTGACATACGGCATCGAGGCCGGCGGCGACGAGGTCACCGGGCGACGTCTGCTGATGTGGAACGGCGACGTCGAGATCTCGCTGTGCCGGCCGGCGGAGACGATGGACTACTTCTTCCGAAACGGCGAGGGCGACGAAGTGATCTTCGTCCACGAAGGCTCGGGCACGCTCGAGACGAGCTTCGGCGAGGTCCCATACCGTGAAGGCGACTACGTCGTCGTACCGCGCGGCACGACGTACCGCTTCCGCGCCGAAGGGCCGCAGCGCCACCTCGTGTTCGAGACGCCCGGGTTGATCGAGATCCCGCGCCGATACCGGAACCAGTACGGACAGCTGCTCGAGGGCGCGCCGTACTACCACCGCGACATTCACCCGCCGACGGAGCTGCACACGCACCGAGAGCGCGGCGAGTTCCCGATCAAGGTTCGCGTGCGCGACGGCTACCAGACGTACGTCGTCGACTACCACCCGTTCGACGTCGTCGGCTGGGACGGCTACCTCTACCCGTGGACGTTCTCGATCCA
>DASPSY010000066.1:0-13533 GCA_035623685.1 Gaiellaceae bacterium | reverse complement strand
TGTTCGCGCAGGCGCTTGCCGGCACGCCGGTCACCGTGCACCCCTAGGAGGTAGGGTCTTCGGCATGGCCGAGACCGACGACCAGAAGACGATGGTGGGCAAGCTCGCCGACGTCGGCGGGGACGCGATCCAGCGGATCGGGAGCGCGCCGGGCGGCGACCGCCTCCTCAACGCGCTGAACTCGACGCGCGACCGCATGGACGACATGCAGAAGAAGATGCGCGGCCTCGATGCCGTCGAGCAGCGCCTCGAAGAGGTCGAGCGGCGACTGGACAAGCTGGAGGGAAAGAGCACGTCCGCCGCCCGCGCCTCCTCGTCTGCCAAGGACAAGAAGACCACGAGCAGCAGCTAGCGCGGGAGCCTGAGGCGAAGCGCCTCGTGCGCGATCTCGAATCGCGCCGGCGTCGTCCCGACCACCTCGCCGTCCGTCTCGATCGGGAGCGGGACGCGCGCGTCGACGGAGACGGTCGCGCTCCGCAGCACGTCCACCTTCGGGTGCGCGAGGTGGGTTCCGCGATAGAGCTTCGGCGCCGTCGTGACGAAGTCGAGTTTCGTCACGTCGCCGATCAGGACGACGTCGAAGAGGCCGTCGTCCGCCTCGGCGCCGGGGGCGAGCCACATGCCGCCTCCGTGCCACTGTCCGTTGGCGACGATCACGTCGTGCATGCGGCCGCGACGCTCGTCCGCGTCCAGCCGAACGGTCACCTCGGTGTTCTGCCAGCCGACGAACTCGCGGACGAGGGCATAGAAGAACGTGACGCGGCCGCCGAGCGCCTTCGACATCGAGTTGGCGCGGCGCGCGACAGCGCCGCTCATGCCGACGCTGGCGACGTTTGCGAACCACCGCTCGCCGTGGCTGCAATGCACACGGCCGAGGTCGATCGCCGCCGGTCTTCCGTCGCGGGCGACCGCGACCGCGTCGTCGAACTCCATCGGGATGCCGTGCGTGCGCACGAAGTCGGTTCCCGTTCCCTGCGGGATGACGGCGAGCTCGACGTCGCGTCTGCCGTTGACCACCTCGTTGAGCGTTCCGTCGCCGCCGACGACGACCAGCAGCGCGGCCTCGGCGTCACGTGCGATCTCGCCGAGCTCGCCCGGCCTCGTCGACATGCGCGTCTCGCCATCGAGGCCGAGGTCGCGCGCGCGCCGCACGAGCTCCGGCCAGCGCCTGCCGGTCGCGCCGTTGGCGGATGCCGGATTGACGAGGAAGACGACGCCCTCCATGGTCGGCGCCGGTCAGCTCAGCACGGCTGCGTCGACCTGCACGTCAGCCGGCCGTCGCGGTCGCGAGCGCGACCTGCGTCATCCGGTCGACCGCGGCGCGCAGCTCCTCGTCCGTGATGCGCGTGAACTCGCCGTCGACGACGATGTCGCTGACGGTGAGGAGGCAGCCCCCCTCGACGCCGCGGATGGCGCCGACCGTGAAGAGGGCCGCCGCCTCCATCTCGACGGCGAGCACGCCCCGCGTCGACCAGCGCACGTACTGGCCCTCATCCGGGTTGTAGAAGAGGTCGCTCGAAACGATCGGCCCGACGTGCATCGGTTGGCCGATCTCCTTCGCTGCGTGGACGGCGCCGTGGATCAGCTCCCAGCTCGCCGTCGGACAGTGCGGCTCGTTGCCGACGAGGTGCATCGCGGTCTGGTCGGCGGGGACGGCCGACAGCGCGATGATCAGGTCGCCGAGTGCGTGGTGGGGTTGGAGCCCGCCGCAGGTACCGACGCGGAGCAGCTTCGTGACGCCGAGCTGCACGAGCTCCTCGAACACGATCGTCGCTCCGGGACATCCCATGCCCGTACCCTGGACGGAGACGGGCTTCCCTTCCCAGGTGCCGGTGTATCCCAGCAGGCCGCGCTCCGAGTTCCGCTGAAAGACGTCGTCGAGGTAGGTCTCGGCGATGTACTTCGCGCGCAGCGGATCGCCGGGAAGCAGACAGGCCTGCGCGTAGTCGCCGGGTTCGGCGCGAATGTGGATCGGCATCGGCGGTCAACCCTAACCGAGTTGTGAGCGCGGGCGGTGCGGCCGATTCGCCTGTGCGACCATGGCTCGATGGGCGAGCTCTTCGAGCCGACGCTCGACCAGATCCTCGCCTTCTGTGCGGAGGACCCTGTCGAGCGCGTGTTCCTCGAGGACATCGCACGTCGAGGCCTCGGGCGCTTCTCGGCGACGGCGGAGCAGGGCGTGCGCCTGTCCGCCCTCTGTCACGTGGGTGCGAACGTCTTCCCCTCAGGAAACGGCTGCGGCAGCTTCGCGCACGTCGCCTCCCGGGGGCGGCCGCGCATGATCATCGGCTACGAGCAGCCCGTCGCCGACCTCTGGAGAGAGCTCGCGCCGCGGCTGCCCGCGCCCCGCGAGGACCGGCCGGCTCAGCCGGTGTACCTGATCGACGACCCGCCCGAGCCCGGTCACTCGAGCATTCGGCTCGCGACGGAGCGGGACTGCGTGCTCCTGCTGCCGGCGTGCGCGGCGGCACACGAGGAGGAGATCGGCGTCGACCCGATGAAGCACGACGCCGACAGCTTCCGCTGGCGCACGCGCGCGCAGATCGAGCAGCGCCGGTCCTGGCTCTGGGTCGAGGACGGTGTGATCCTCTTCAAGGCTGAGGCGTCCGCGTGGACGCCCTCCGTCGTCCAGCTCCAGCAAGTCTGGGTCGACCCGCCGGCGAGGAACCGCGGCTACGCGCAGCGCGGGATTCGCGACCTGATCCGCCTCCTGCTCGAGCAGGTCGCGACCGTCTGCCTGTTCGTCCGCCCGGAGAACGCGCCGGCGATCCGGGTCTACGAGGCGGTGGGCATGCGGCGTTGCGGTGCATACCGGTCGCTGATCTTCTAGCCGCCCGGGTCAACCGCGGCGGTCAACTCCGAAAGGGTGATGGACGACGACCGAACGGCGGGCCGACAATGATCGTGTGAAACCCCGCACAACTGCGGCAGCGGGTTTTCTCTGTGCAATCCTCGTCGTCGGAGCGATGGGGCTGTTCGTCGGCCCGACGGGGAAGGCGCAGATCGCTCACACCTGCTCGCCCATGGACCGGCAGTTCATCGACGTCGCGCAGCTGAACCTCGTGGCCGTCAGCTCGTCCGCCGACGACTTCCTTCACGGGTCCGCGAAGGCCGGCTCCGTGATCGACACGGCGGAGACGTCTCGCGCGAACGTGATGGCGACGCACCCCGAGGACCCGTCGCTGTCGCAGACGCGGGGGATCCTGAGCGCGATGTTCACCGAGTACGCGCGCGCGATCAAGGCTGATCAGCACCACCAGGACCCGGGCAAGCACATCTTCCAGGCCTACTCGCTCGCGAACTACGCACACGACATCCTGTCGCGGGCGCAGGCACCACTGGCTCGGCGCGGCTGCGACATCAGTCCCTTGCTCTGACGCGGGCGCGGTGTGACCGGCGCCGCAGGCCGCAGCCCAGCACAATGTCGGACATGGAGCCGGTCGAGCTGCGGCGGCGCGTCGAGACCCACGTCAACGAGCTCGAGCTCGTCCCGAGCCGCGGCGACGTGACCGTCCTCGTCTCGGGCGGTCCGGACTCGACCTGCCTCTGGCACGTGCTGCGCGAGCTCGGCTACTCGGTGTCCGCGCTCCACGTCGACCATGGGTTGCGTGGCGCAGAGTCCGACGAGGACGCACGGTTCTGCGCCGAAGTCCTGGGAGCCGACGTCGTCGACGGCCGCGGCGGGCGCACGGAGGACGAGCTCCGTACGATTCGCTACTCGTTCGCGAGGGACCGCCTCCGGGCGACGGGACACACCGCGTCGGACCAGGTCGAGACCGTGCTGTACCGGCTCGTCTCGAGCGGGTCGGCAAAGGCGATCAAGGCCAGGCGCGAGGACGGCGTCGTCCGTCCGCTCCTCGTCGTCTGGCGGGAAGAGACCGAGGCGTACTGTCGTGCGGTCGGGCTCGACGTCCGCGTCGACTCGACGAACAGCGACACGAAGCGCGGCTTGATTCGCGAGGAGATCCTCCCGCTGCTCCGTCGGCTGCACCCCGCAGCGGAGAAGAACCTCCTGCGCCTGGCCGACGACCGACCGTCGGCGCTCGACCGGCTACTCGCTTCGACCGCCGGCTCGCAGCGGCTCGATCTCGGCAACGGCGTGACCGCCGTGCGCGAGTACGACCGTGTCTGGCTCGAGCGCGGACCGGTCGTGCTCGACCGGGAGGTGACCTGGGGCGAGTGGAGGATCCAGTCGGAGCTGCGAGGCCTTAAGGTACGCGCGTGGCGTGCCGGCGACCGGCTCGCAGGGAGGAGCAAGAAGATCCAGGACGTGTTCGTCGACGCGAAGGTTCCCCGCTCCGAACGCGAGGCGTGGCCGCTGGTCGTGCGCGGCGACGAGGTGGTCGCTGTGCCGGGCATCGTCGAGGCGGACGGAATCCACGCCGTGCTCGTCCGCGGCGAGGGAGCCGACACCCGGGGCGGCGGGGAGTGACTCCACCCGGCACGCACGCCGAGCTCGAGCGTGGCGTCGCCGAGGTGCTGATCGACGAGCAGGCGCTGCGCACGCGGATCGAGGAGCTCGGCGACGAGGTCTCGCGCGACTACGCCGGTCGCGAGCCGCTGCTGATCGGCGTGCTCAAGGGCGCGGTCTTCTTCATGGCCGACCTGATGCGGGAGCTCACGGTCCCGTGCGAGGTCGACTTCATGGCGATCTCGAGCTACGGGGCCTCGACGGACAGCTCGGGAGTCGTCCGCATCCTCAAGGACCTGGACATCAACATCGAGGCCCGGGACGTCCTGGTCGTCGAGGACATCATCGATTCCGGCCTGACCCTCTCTTACCTGATCAGGAACCTGGAGGCCCGTGAGCCGGCCAGCCTGGAAGTTTGTGCGCTTTTGACCAAGCCTGGGCGCCGGGAGATCGACGTGCCCGTTCGCTACGTCGGCTTCGAGATCCCCAACCGCTTCGTGGTGGGCTATGGGCTGGACTTCGCCGAGCGGTACAGGAATCTCCCCTACGTCGGCGTACTGGATTCGAGCCTGGTCTCGGAGGCTTGACGCCGCCCTCCGGGGCGAAGAAGCTCAATCCGACGCTGCTACCCTGCCGAAAGAGGATTAGGTGAACCGGTTCTTCCGCAGCGCGCTGTTCCCGCTCGTGATCATCGCGGCGCTGGTCTGGCTGGCCCTGCAGACCCTCGGCGGCCACGGGACCAGGAGCGAGAAGAAGACGACCTCGCAGGTGATCCAGCAGATCCAGCAGGACCCGGGCTCGATCCAGAAGGTCGTCATCAGCCCGAACAAGCACCAGTTCGAGGTGATCCAGACCGGCGGCCAGCCGAAGATCTACGTCCACTACGCGACCGACCAGTCCGAGGCCGCCGTCGAGCAGGAGATGCTCAAGAAGGGCGTCGAGTACGACTCCAAGGGGACAGGCTCGTCGCCGTGGTGGTCGATCCTGACGTCGCTGCTCCCGTTCGTGCTGCTCTTCGGCTTCTGGATCTTCCTGATGAACCAGGTCCAGGGCGGCGGCTCCAAGGTGATGTCGTTCGGCAAGTCGCGCGCGAAACGCATGACGCCCGACTCACCGAAGATCGGCTTCAAGGACGTCGCGGGCGTCGACGAGGCGGTGGAGGAGCTCCAGGAGATCAAGGAGTTCCTCGAGAACCCGAAGAAATTCCAGGCGCTCGGCGCGCGGATCCCGAAGGGCGTGCTCCTGTACGGCCCGCCGGGAACCGGCAAGACGCTGCTCGCGCGTGCGGTCGCCGGCGAGGCGGGCGTGCCGTTCTTCTCCATCTCGGGCTCCGACTTCGTCGAGATGTTCGTCGGCGTCGGCGCCTCGCGCGTGCGCGACCTGTTCGAGCAGGCGAAGCAGGCGTCGCCGTGCATCGTGTTCATGGACGAGATCGACGCGGTCGGACGTCATCGCGGCGCCGGTCTCGGCGGCGGACACGACGAGCGCGAGCAGACGCTGAACCAGCTCCTCGTCGAGATGGACGGCTTCGAGTTGAAGGACAACATCATCTTGATCGCCGCGACGAACCGGCCGGACATCCTCGATCCGGCGCTGCTGCGCCCGGGTCGCTTCGACCGGCAGATCGTCGTCGACCGTCCCGACCGCAACGGCCGTCGCAAGATCCTCGAGGTGCACTCGAAAGGCAAACCGCTCGCTTCGGGCATCGACCTCGACACGCTCGCGGCAGGGACGCCAGGCTTCACCGGCGCCGATCTCGCGAACCTCGTCAACGAGGCCGCGTTGCTCGCAGCGCGCCGTGGCAAGAAGACGATCGATCAGGAGGAGCTGGAGGAGGGGATCATGCGCGTGATCGCCGGCCCGGAGAAGAAGACGCGACTGTTCTCCGAGCAGGAGCGTCGCATCACGGCGTATCACGAGCTCGGCCACGCGATCGTCGGCTACTTCATGGACCAGGAGTCCGAGGTCCACAAGATCTCGATCATCGGGCGCGGTCAGGCGCTCGGGTACACGATCTCGCTGCCGCGCGAGGACCGGTACCTGACGACGAAGGCGAACCTGATGGCGAACCTCGCGATGACCCTCGGTGGTCGCGCCGCGGAAGAGCTCGTCTTCAACGAGGTGACGACCGGCGCGGCGAACGACCTGGAGAAGGTCACGCAGACCGCGAAGCAGATGATCATGCGTTTCGGCATGAGCGAGAAGCTCGGCCCGCGCGTCCTCGGCCGCGGCCACGATCAGCCGTTCCTGGGTCGCGACTACGGTGCCGAAGCCGACTACTCCGAGGAGATCGCGCGCGAGATCGACGACGAGATCCGCCGCATCATCGAGGAGGCGCACGAGACTGCGAAGCAGGTCCTGCGCGAGCACATGGAGGAGCTGCACCGGGTGTCGGCGATCCTGATCGAGCGCGAGACGATCGACAAGGATCAGTTCGAGCGGTTGCTCGCCGGTGAGGCCGAGGAGTCGGTCTTCCCCGACGAGGCACCTGCGGCCGAGCCGGCGCCGGAGCCCGAAGAGGAGAAGAAGCGACAGCCCCAGCCGAAGCCGCGGCCGTTCCCGCTGCCGGGCGCGACGATGCAGCCGCCCCCGCCAGATCCTGCCAAGGGCTAGTCGCTAGAGCCTGCGGCCTCTATCCGGTCGCGCGCTCCGAGCTCTTCGCGATCGCGAAAGTCGCGCGTGTCGGGGACGATGGGCAAGCCATCAGGGCGTCAGCTCGAGGATCGAATCCGGTCCTTTGAGGTAGGGCTTCGGCTGAGGTCGGGGCAGCCGCCAATGTGCGCGCGGTAGTAGTCGTCGTGGTTGACATCGAGCACGGGCACTTTGTTCCCGAGCAACGGGTACATCAGGTCGCGTGAGCTGTCGTCGACGTGACCCGTTCCCGTCGAGTGCGGCGGGAACGAAGTCGAGCTCGTGGACGATCTCGTGAGCCATCACGAACACGAGCGCGTTGTAGGTGCCTGCCTGTGCCGAGACGAGGTCGTCCGGATCGAAACACGACTGGGCGACGAAGACCATCGCGAAACGACCGCGGCCGCCGCGGCCGACACCGCAGACCTCCGACTGCGAGGCGGGGAGGGTCCCGTCGTAGTAGATCGCGGTGAGCTTCTTCCTCGGCAGCGGGAGCAACCTGTGGACGTCGGCCGCGAGCGTGTCAGGGCCATCGTGCTCGTACGCCTGGTCGCTGCGAGGCAGACGAACGTAGGTGATGTCGGGGTGGTGCTCGTACGTGTCGACGGCGAGGATCGGCCCGCCGGCCTGTCGACGGAACCACGAGACGAGGAGCGCGACCGACGTGGCGAGCGTGCCGTTCGTGTCGAGGTGGCGGTCGAGCTCGGATCGGCCTGCGGGGACCGCGTAGACGAAGTGGATCTGCGGACCTGCGAAGTCGTCCGGCCGGTCTCTGGTTGCACGGCGCGCCGTCTGCCGGGCTCCGCCGCAGCCGGCGAGCAGGAGCAGCAGAACGGATGCGAACGCCGCCCTAGACGTCCCGTCGTGCCCCGGCGATCCGCGGCTGGTCCTCACCGCGCTCGAGCGCGGCAGCGACCTCGTCCACGACCCGGCGCACCTCCGACCGACCCTTGACCCGCCACCGCATGACCGTCGCCGGCCCACGCCTACCCCAGGGACGCGCGACCGCCTCCACCTCCCAGGGCATCACGCCTGCATATCGGAGTGGGAGGACGACGATCACCGTCGGGATCACGAGGATGAGAAACAGCACGAGCGAGAAGACGATCCCGAAGGCGCCTGTGCGATTCGCCCCGCGACCGACCGACCCGGAGTACACCTGACGCACCCCGATCGGCCGGATCGCCTCCGGAGACCAGACGACGCGGACAATCCAGTCGAGGTTGTTCTTCGACGAGTGGACTCTGCGCTTCACGGGTGTGAAGGGCAGTCGTTCAAAGAGCGTCCGACGTAGCTTGGCGCCGCCTCCGTGCAAGGATCCGGCCGTGATCTCGATCGAGATGCGGTTCCCACGGCCGTCCGTGATGGGCGTCGTGAACGTGACTCCGGATTCGTTCTCGGACGGCGGCGTGCACCTTGATCCAGACGTCGCCGCCGCTGCCGCGCGCCGGATGCTGGACGAGGGCGCGGCGATCGTCGACGTCGGCGGCGAGTCCACGCGCCCGGGCTCCGAAGGCGTTTCGGCGGACGAGGAGCTGCGGCGCGTCGTCCCGGTGCTGGAGGCGCTGCGGGGCCTGCCAGTGTCGATCGACACGTCGAAAGCCGAGGTCGCGCGCCGCGCGCTCGCGCTCGGAGCCGCGCTCGTCAACGACGTCACCGCGCTGCGCGGCGACCCCGAGCTCGCGGAGGTGGTCGCCGAGTCGGGAGCGTACCTCTGCCTGATGCACATGCAGGGCGAGCCGCGGACGATGCAGAGCCAGCCGACCTACGACGACGTCGCCGCCGATGTTGCGGGCTTCCTCGAGGAGCGTCTCGGCTTCGCGGTCGACGCAGGCGTCGCGGAGGAGCGCATCTGCCTCGATCCCGGTATCGGCTTCGGCAAGACGGTCGAGCAGAACTTCGAGCTCGTCCGGCGCCTGGACGTGCTCACGGCGCTCGGGCGTCCCGTGCTCGTCGGCTTCTCGCGCAAGAGCTCCCTCGGCCGGATCCTCGGCGACCCGACGGCGACGACCGGCCCGCTCTCGGCGAGCGTCGCGGCCGCGGTCACGGCCTACGAGCGCGGCGCCACGATCCTCCGCGTCCACGACGTCCGGCCACACGTCGAGGCGCTCGCCGTCGCGGCCGCGGTCGTCTCGGGATGATCCACGTGGAGATCCACGGGCTCGAGGTCTTCGGGCATCACGGCGTGACGGAGGACGAACGCGCGCGCGGCCAGATCTTCCTCTTCGACGTCGAGCTCGACGTCGACGATCGCGCGCTCTCCGACCGTCTCGAGGACACCGTCGACTACGTCGAGGTGGCCCGCTGCGTCGAGGACGTGTCGGAGAGCAATCGGTTCGCGCTGCTCGAGGCGCTCGCAGCCGCCGCCGCGGATGCGATCGTCGCCCGTTTCGAGGTGACTCGCGTCCGGCTGCGGGTGCGCAAGCCCGAGATCAAGGCCGCGGGTCTCGCCGCCGAATGGACCGCGGCTACGGTCGAGTGGACGCGCTGACGCGCAGCGTGTACGAAGCCCGCAGGGTGCCACGGCCCGGCCGCACCTCGACGTACGCGTAGACCCCTCGGCCGCTTGCGTTCCGGATCGTCGCGTGGTCCGGGGTCGTCCCCGGCCGCGAGCTCGACACCGCGGGCCTTCCCGCGATGCTCCTCGTCGTCGCTGGGAACAGCCGGAGGTCGACGGCGCCGCCGGTCGTCGTCGCCGACGTCGAGCCGTGCGCGGGCACGAACACGCGGTACACGTCGTCGGGGTCCTCGTAGCGGTCGACGCGCGCGAGCAGCTTCGTCGAGCGCCGTGCCGGCGTCGTGATCGGTGGCTCTCCACCCGCGAGCCCGGTCCGAACGATCTCCGAGATGGACTCGTTCGGCTCGAGCGGATCGGGGGGCGGCGCCGGAAACGAAAGCGCCGACGGGATGCTCAGCATTCCCCATCCGGTCGCGCGGTCGTGACCGGCCGGCGGGATGTCGTGTGCCGAGAAGCGCATGATGTCGAACAGCTGCGTGTTGGTGAGCTTCGGTCGCTCGGACCACACCCAGGCTGCCGCGGCGGAGACCATCGGCGCGGAGAAGCTCGTTCCCGAGACCGCCGAGTCGCCGACGAGGTAGCCCGACGGCTCGTCGACGACGGGCTCTGCGACGGGGATGGCGACTCCGGGTGCGACGAGGTCGACGAAGTTCGACTCGCTCGAAAAGTCGGCGACCGCGCCCGCCATGTCCGTTGCGCCGACCGTGAGGACGTGCGGATACGAAGCCGGATAGCTCAGCGGGTTTCCGTCCATCCCGTCGTTTCCGGCCGACGCCACCACGAGCGACCCCCGGCGAAACGCGTACTCGATCGCCGCCTCGAGCGCGGGATCGACGCCGTAGCCACCGAAGCTGATGTTGATCACGCCCGGCCCGCGGTCCGCCGCCACCTCGATTCCACGGATCGCGGCCGCGGCCGTGATCCCGCCGTCGGGACTGGCGTCGTAGCTTCGCAGGACGGCCTCGGGATAGACGCCGACGAGCCCGAGCCCGTTGATCGGCGCGCCGATCACGGACGCGACCTCCGTGCCGTGGTCGTCCTCGTCTGCGATCGTCGTCTGCGTGTTGAGCAATATCGTGTTCGGGCGCGAGGAGAACTCCTCGTGCGTGATGTCCAGCCCGGAATCGACGATCGTCACGGGCTTGCCGGGCCCCGGTGGAGTCGCGGCGTCCGCGCCGATCACGGGACGCCACCACTCGAGCGGCTGGAGCGGCTCCTCGGCCGCGGCGCCGGTGACGGCGGCGGCCTGCCCGCACAGTGCGAGTGAGACAGCGACTGCGATCGTGCAGAGGAGGGCCGGGCGGGCCAGGGTGAAAGCCTAGTGGCGCGGACTAGGCTGGGCGGGTGACACGAGTCTTCGTCGGCATCGGCTCGAACCTCGGCGACCGGCGCCGCCTGCTGGTGGAGGCGATCGACGGGCTTCACCGGTTGTCCTCGACCGAGGTCGTGGCGGTCTCGACCTTCAGGGACACCGAGCCGGTCGGCCTCCGCGAGCAGCCACGGTTCCTGAACGGCGCAGTGGAGCTCGAGACCTCGCTTCCCGCGCGCGAGCTCCTCGACGCCATGCTCGTCCTCGAGCGCGACCTGGGGCGGGATCGCGCGGCCGCTCCGGCGGGCGGACCGCGGACGATCGACCTCGACCTCCTCCTCTACGGCTCGGCGTCGATCGACGAGCAGGGTCTCGAGGTTCCGCACCCGAGGTTGCACGAGCGCCGCTTCGTCCTCGAGCCCCTGGTTGAGCTCGACCCGCGGCTGGAAGTTCCTGCAAAGGGGACGGTCGAGGCGCTTCTCGCGGAGCTAGACTGATCCCCATGTCCCATCTCGACGAGCTCGACGAATTCGAGGCCGAGCTCGAGCTGCGGCTCAAGCGGGAGTACACGGCCGTCTTCGGCCTGTTCCGCTACTGCGTGCTCACGCAGGACGCGACGTACCTCTGCAACCGGCTCGAGCTGACGCAGGTCTCCCAGCCGAACTACCCCTTCTTCCACCTGAAGATGGAGGACGTCTGGGTGTGGGACAAGAACCGGCCGACGCGGATCATCCCGCGCGCCGAGGCGTGGACGTCGAGCGACGTCACGGTCGAGGAGCTCCGCGCCGAGGGCGACGAGCCGAGCCTCACGGCAGAGGTGCTCGCCGAGCGAATCGGCGAGTCGCTCTCCGCGGACGACGACTCGTAGCAGACGTCGTGCTGCTCGCGGTCGACGTGGGGAACACCCAGACGGTGTTCGGCACCTTCGACTCGACGGAGCTGACCGACCACTGGCGCGTTGCGACCGAACGTACGCGGAGCGGCGACGAGCTCGGCGCGCTCTACCGGAGCTTCCTCGACTTCGACTCGTTGACGGGCATCTGCCTCGCCTCGACCGTACCGCAGCTCGTCCGTTCGCACGAGGAGTTCGCCGAGCGCTACACGGAGGCCGAGCTGCTCGAGCTCGGACCGGGCGTGAAGACGGGGATCCCGATCCGCTACGACGACCCGCGCGAGGTCGGCCCCGACCGGATCGCGAATGCCGTCGCGGCGGCCGAGCGCTACGGCCCACCGTGCATCGTCGTCGACTTCGGCACCTCGACGAACTTCGACGTCGTCTCGCCCGATGGAGAGTACGTCGGCGGCGTGCTGGCGCCGGGGATCGAGATCTCGATGGACGCGCTGTTCGCCCGGGCGGCGCGTCTGCGCAAGGTCGAGTTCGTCGAGCCGAGCACGGTGATCGGCAAGACGACGGTGTCGGCGCTCCAGTCCGGCGTCGTCTACGGCTTCGCCGGCCAGGTCGACGGAATCGTCGAGCACGTCCGGGCGGAGCTCGGCGTCGACGCGCCCACGATTGCGACCGGCGGGCTCGCGGAGCTGATCGCGCCGCACGCGCGCACGATCGAGCGCGTCGATCCGCTTCTCACGCTCGAGGGCCTCCGGCTGGTCTGGGAGCGAAACAGGTGACCGCGAGGACCGGTTTCCTCTGACGTGTGCTCTGCGGCTGACCTCTGCGGCAGGATTCCCTGATGCAGGCGAGCGTGATCCTCGCCGTCCTCGGCACGGTCGTGACCGTCGTGCTGCTCGTGGTCGCGCTCAGAGCCTCGCGCGAGCAGAAGCCGGAGCCGCGGCAGCGTGAGCGCCGCGACCGGCTGACCGCGGCCGCGGTCCGAAAGAACCCTGGCGAGGCGCTCGCCCTCGTCGGCGACGCGCTGGCCGCGACGCACAATCCGCGGGCGCTGCTGCCGGTGATCCTCGAGGTCGTGACGGAGGCGACCGGCGCGCGGGGAGGACGGGTGCTCGAGGCGGGAGCCGAGGTCGGGTGGACCGGCGAGGTGGGGGATGCCGGTGACGCGGTCACGTTCGAGCTCGGGCGCGACGGAGGAGACACGCGTCTCGTGCTCTATCCGCCGCCCGGCGGCTTTGCGCCCGACGTCCAGCAACTCGCTGAGTGGCTCGCCGCGCAGGCGGCGGTCGCACTCGAGAACGCCAGGTTGCACCACGTCGTGCAGCGTCAGGCGATCACGGACGACCTGACGGGCCTCGTCAACCGCCGCCGGTTCGTCGAGGCGCTCGAGAGCGAGATCGTTCGGGCCCGCGGCTTCGAGTCGCTGCTGTCGGTCGTCCTCGCCGACCTCGACCACTTCAAGCTCGTCAACGACCGTTTCGGCCACCACGCGGGCGACGAGGTGCTCCACCGCTTCGCCGACATCGTCCGGGCACACCTTCGCGACGCGGACGTGCCTGGCCGGCTCGGAGGCGAGGAGTTCGCGATCCTCGTGCCGGAGACGGACGCAGAGGGCGCCGGCCGCGTTGCGGAGCGGATTCGGGCGGCGATGGCCGAGATCCGGCTGCCGACCTCTGGCGTCGTTCCCGTCACCGCCAGCTTCGGCGTCGCGCAGCTCGGTCGCGACGAATCAGGCGAAGAGCTGCTGAAACGGGCCGATCGCGCACTCTACGAGGCGAAGAGTCTTGGAAGAAACAGGGTTGTCGTGGCGGGGGTCT
>DASPSY010000027.1:0-17011 GCA_035623685.1 Gaiellaceae bacterium | reverse complement strand
GCCAGAAACCGGCGTGCCGTGGGATGTCGAGCTTCCCGTTCGGATCGGTCGGCAGGCAGTGGCGGCCTGTTCTGTCGTGAGAGCCTGAGCCTTTGACGGTTGCGTCGTTCTGGGCGACGTGAAAGTCGATCGTCCACGGGCGCAACGCCGCGATCATCTTCTTCAGCGCTTCATCGAGCAGAGAAACGTCACTCCAGTCGTAATCGGGAGGCAGGAGAGCAGCCTCCGGCGCGTTGTAGCCGAGCGTGTACAGCAGCGTGTGGGCCATGTCCGCCTGGAAACCGATCGATGCCGGCCGGTCCACGAGCTCGAGCAGCTTGACCATCTCGCGCCAGGAGTGCATGCCGCCCCAGCAGATCTCTCCCTCCGCCGCCAGGCGCTCGCCGTAACCGGCTGCCACGTCGCACGCCTCGCGGAACGTCTCGGCGATCGTACGGGTGTTGGCCTCAGGATCAGCAGCCCACTCCTCCGGGCTTGCCGCCGAATCCACGCGGACGACCCCATCCGGGCGAATGCCGAGCTCTCGCAATTGCCGAGCGATGTCGCATGCCTTGCGGACCTGCGTGACGAACTGCTCGCGCTCGGCTGCACTGCCCATCGCCGAGCCGCCTCCGGTCGGCGGCCAAACCGGTGCGACCACCGATCCGACGACGAGGTTCTTCTTCTGAACCTTCTCCGCCAGCCGCTTCACGTCGTCTGCGCTCGAGTCGATGCTGACGTGCGGGTCGCAGAGAAAGAGGTCGATGCCGTCGAACCGGACACCGTTCACCTCGGCCGACGCGGTCAGGTCGAGCATCGTGTCGAGCTCGATCGGCGGTTCGGAATCGGGCCCCTTTCCCACCAGACCGGGCCAGGCGGCGTTGTGAAGCTTGGGGAAGTTGTTGACCATAGCGCTCTCCTCACTCCTGGTTAGGTGCGATAGTCGCCGACCGCAGGCGCATCCGGATTCACGTCGGGCCCGAAGTACCTCAACGTCACGAGCGGCTCTGTTGCAGACGTGTTCTCGAAGGTGACGCCGGCCCTCGCCGCGCCCTCCGTGCAGAACACTTCGTCTTCGGTGAGCTGGCCGAAGCGGATCACCGTGGGGCACTCCAGCCGGAGGCCGTTCATTCGCCCCTGGCCTTGCACGGCGATCAGGCCGTACGCGCCGTTGTCCTGGATCGTGCACTTCGCACCGGGCTCGAGCGTCAGCTCCTTGGCGGTGAAGTGCTGCTCACCGTGGATTCGCCCGTAGACGATCCACCTGTCCGCGTGTCCCTCCCGGCTGGTATCGGCCACCGGAACGGGTTCGAGATAGTGGTTCTCCTTGAAGACCGGATCGACATTCGCTTCCCAGTCGATCTGGTCGACGATGAAATCGAGATCCTGATGTCGATCCGGCGGCATGTCCTTCACCAGAAGCGACCATGGCACCTCGCGCCCCTCGACCAGAGACTGGTACATCCCGAACACGTCCGAGCCCCATTGCGGCTCATAGGTGCAAAGAGATCCCGGCGCATGGAGAATGCTCGGGCTCACGAGCCAACCGGTCCCGGGTTTGAGCCTATATGCGGCCGACAAATCCAGGATTCCATTGTCTCCCTTGTTCCAATCCTCGAGGCACTTCCGCACCTGCTTCTTGGTGGTCCCCGGATTCAGTCCGAAGAAGGTGTAGGGAAAGTTGTTGGTGAGGGCGTTGTGCTGCGGTGGAAAGTAATAGGACTCGGGTTTGCCTTCCTGTCCGACGAGGGCCGCCTGCTCTGCGGACTGATGCAGGTGATGCGGAATGGGTCCCATGTTGTCGAAGAACTTGGAGTACACGGGCCACCTGCCGTACCGAGCCCACATGGCCTTGCCGATGAGCTCCTCGCCGAGCTCGCCGACGGCATCTTTCAGCGTAAAACGCTCAGGGCCGTTGACCACATAGCTCAGCCCTTCATCGGGAGTGCGGCCCTCATTCGCAGCCGGCGTCGTCGACGCAAACCAGCGCTCGTCGATTCCCCCGCGATCGAGCCCGAAGGCATAGAGATCGGCAGGATGGAGCTTGAGGCGTTTACCCGGCTGCAGGAACGACCGGGGCACCCAGCAGGGGGCCAGCCTCAGCAGGCCTCCGCCTGCTTCGAGTGCCGCCTCCGTGCTCTTGCGCACATCGCTGCTGTTCCTCAACTCCTGAACGAATTTGACCGGCATGGTGTCTCCCTGCGAAAGACCAGCGTTTCCGG
Source organism: Gaiellaceae bacterium (assembly GCA_035623685.1). Classification (GTDB taxonomy): domain Bacteria; phylum Actinomycetota; class Thermoleophilia; order Gaiellales; family Gaiellaceae; genus 3-1-20CM-4-69-9. The sequence goes on along the minus strand of DASPSY010000027.1, from coordinate 14,810 downwards.
ACGACGTGAGACCCATTCCTCGACGTGCTTCGCGTAAAGCGAGTACTCACGAAGAGCCGTCGTGGAGGCAGGCTCAACGTCATCATCAAGTGAATCGGTGGATCACCCCGCGATGCTACGTCCCTGAAGCCCCGCTCACATCCGGGAGACCACGCACCTCCTCGAGCTCGCGGATCACCTCCTCCGAGAGCGGCGCCAACGTGCCCACCGCACGCGCGTTGATCAGCGCCTCGGCGGTCGACTCCAGCACCTCCAGGCGGTCGTACGCCTCCAGCACGTCCTTGCCGGTGACGAGCACGCCGTTGTTCTCGAGGATTGCCGCCGGCCGCTGTGGCGAGACTGTGGCGGCGATGGACTCCGGCTCGGCAAACTGGGCGGTGTAGCCGACGATCCCAGGGCGACGCACGACGACGAGGCTCTCCGGGATCGTTCTCGTGTCGACCAGCGAGCCGCAGACGCCGAACGCCGTAGCGTTCACGGGGTAGGCGTTCACGATCGAGCCGACCTGCGGATGACGCGCGTAAATCGCCGCGTGGATCCGGGCCGCGCGACTGGGCGCCGAGCCGGCCTCAGCCCGCCCGTCCTCGACGAGTGCAATGTCGTGCATCTCGACGGAGCCCCGGTCGATTCCGCGCGGCGTGATCAGGAACGACGAATCGCCCAGCCGCGCCGAGAAGCTGCCTTGCGTGCTGATGAAGAGGCGCCGGCGGTAGGCGCGGCGCACGAAGTCGCAGACGCTGCGCCGGAGCTCCTTCTCCTCGCTCGACGGCTCCGTCCGCACAAACTCGGCCAGCGGGGTCTGCTGTCCCTGTGCGAGCGCGAGCTCCTCGTCTGTCAGGTAGCGGATCTCCCGCCCGAGTAGCCGCGCCTTGATGATCGTCTTGCCGGTGAACTCGAAGGTCTCGAAGCGGCGGAACGCCTCCTGCAGATCGCCGCCCGCGGTCACCACACCGTGGTTCTGGAGAATGACGCAGTCGTAACCCTCCGCGAACGTCGCGGCGACGACGTCACCGAGCGCTGCGCTGCCGGGCAGCGCGTACGGCGCGAAACCGCCCGCACCGCACACCTGCCACGCCTGATGGAAGAGGCGCGTGTCCGGCACCCCGTGGACGACGCTGAACGCGACGAGCGCAACCGGATGCGCGTGAACGATGCCGCGCACGTCGGGCCGCGCCCGGTAGACAGCCTGGTGCAATGGGAGCTCCGACGACGGCGGCTCTTCGCCCTCGACCGTGCCGTCGGCTCGCACCAGCACGATGTCGGAGCGACGCAACCCTCCCTTGTCGACGCGCGCGGGCGTGATCCAGACGTCGCCGTTCTCCTCGCGGATCGAGAGGTTGCCGCCGGAGGTCGTGGTCATCCGATAGCGGTAGATCCGCTCCATGAGCTGGCAGATCTCATCGCGCGGCGGGAGGAATGCGTACGTCATGAAACGGTCGCCCCGGGGTCGGGGGCGCCGGCCGGGGCCGGCACCCCCGTACCACGTCCTAGAAGTTGAACTTGTCGATGTTGGCCGCGTTGAACACGTACGGCGGCCCGAGCAGCACGGTCTGCTTCGCGCCGATCTTGTACTTGCCGAGCTTGCCCGCCGTGAACGTCTGACCCGTCTTGCCGGTGATCGTGCCGGAGGCGAGGTTCACTGCGGCGTACGCGGCGAGGTAGCCGAGGTCGGCCGGGTTCCAGAGCTCGAAGCCCTCGATCGTGCCGTCCTTGACGTACTTGCGCAGCGAGTTCGGCGTGCCGAGACCCGTCAGCTTGACCTTGCCGCGGTACTGCGGCACGTCCAGCACTGCTGCCGCGGCGGCGATCCCGACCGTGGTCGGCGAGATGATGCCCTTGAGGTTCGGGTACTGCTGGAGCAGGCCCTGCGCCACCTGAGTCGAGGTGGTCGGATCGTCGTTGCCGTAGACGACCGTGTCGAGCTTCATGTTCGGGTACTTCGTCAGCTCCTGCTTCATGAAGCCGATCCAGGCGTTCTGGTTCGTCGCAGATGCAGCAGCCGACAGGATCGCGATCTCGCCCGTGCTACCGAGCTCCTTCGCGAGTAGGTCGACCTCACTCCGTCCGATCGCTCCGCTGTCCGCCTGGTTGATGAAGAGGTTGCGGCAGGCAGGCGCGTCCGAGTCGTAGGTGACGACCGTGATCTTCTTCTTCATCGCCGCGTTCAGCGTCGGGCACAGTGCCGCGGCGTCGCTGGCCGAGACGACCAGAGCGTTGGCGCCCTTCGTGATCGCCGCCTGGATGGCCGGGATCTGCGACGCGGCGGTCGCCGCGGTGCCGCTCGTCTCCGTGCCCTTCTCGCCAAGCTGCTTCAGGGCGAAGAGCGCCCCGCCGGACTTGACGCTGTCGGACGTGGTGAAGTACGGGTTGCCGAGGTTCTTCGGGATCACGAAGACCTTCAGGCCCTTCTTCAGGGGCGCAGCCGAGGCGGATGCCAGCGCCGCGGGCACACCCACGATGAGCACGAGCCCGAGCAGCGCTACTGCCAACGCTCGCTTGTTCATCGACTTCCTCATGAGATGAATCCTTTCGACGTTTGGAAAGAGGCTCACGGTTGAGCACGAGCCCACGCTGATTCCGCTCCATCAGCTCCTCATCCATCCACCTCCCGAACCACCCATTTCCTCGAACCGGGAATTGCTCTCCAGAGCGCTTGCGCGCCGGACGAGCTGACGGGTCTCGCATCGGCTGAGACGGTCGGGGTCATCGGTTAGCTGACCTCCACCGCAGGGCGACTGCGAGCTTCGCGTCGGCGCATTGCAGCTCGCGCTCGCCTGACGAAGGAGCCGGCGTTCGGGACCAGCACACTGAGGAGCAGCAGGCAGCCGGTGACGATCCCGAACGCCCGCTGCGGGAAGTTGGTCAGGAAGAGGGCGTTCTGCAGCGCCGCATAGACGGCGACCGCCAGCACGACGCCGACGATCGAGCCCTTGCCGCCGAAGATCGATACGCCGCCCAGCAGCACGATGGCGACGACGTTCAGCTCGAGGCCGAGCCCGTTGTCCTGCACGGCCGTCGAGAGGCGGAAGGTGTAGAGGATGCCCGCGAAGGCGCAGACGATTCCGGAGACGACGAAAAGCAGCAGCTTGATCCGCTTGACCCGAATCCCGGCGTAGATCGCCGCCTCCGTGTTCTGGCCGATCACGAACAGGGAGCGTCCGAACGGCGTGAGATGCAAGGCCACGCCGAAGATCACGGCGAGGATCAGGAAGAACACGACCGACCACGAGAGGAACGTGTTCCCGAACGGATTGACCCCGATGCTCGTGTACCGCTGTGGGAACGTCGAGACGATGTTCGGGCCGAGAATCACGACGGCGAGCCCCCGGTACAGGGTCAACGTCCCGATCGTCACGGCGAGTGACGGCAGCCCGAAGCGGGTGACCAGCACGCCGTTGAAGAGCCCTGCCGCGACCCCGAGGACGATGACGACGACGAAGGCCCACCCGAGCGACCAGCCGTGGAGAACGAGGTAGCCGAGCATCGCGCTCGAGAGGCCGAGGGTCGAGGCCACGGAGAGGTCGATCTCGCCCGTGAGGATGATCAGCGTGAGCGGCAAGGTCATGATCGCGAGCTCGCCGATCGAGATGCAGAGGTAGAACAGGTTCCCCTGCGTGAGGAACTTGTTCGAGACCTCGGTCCCGAGCACGACGATCGTGAGAAACGCGACGATGAGGCCGGTCTCCCACCGCAGGGCCGGCCGCAGGCGCTCGCGGAGATCAGGCCGCTTCACGTGACCTCCTTCTCCGCAACGCAGCCGTCAGCTGGAGCGAGATCAGCCGGTCGATCGTGATCGCCACCAGGATCATGGCCCCCGCGATCGCCTGGGTCCAGAAGGGCGAGACGCCGCCCACGTAGAGGGCGGCAAGAATCGTGTTCAGCAGCAGCGCGCCGAGCGCCGCCCCGATCACGCTCCCGCTGCCGCCGAAGATCGCCACGCCGCCGATCACGACCGCGGCGATCACCTGGAGCTCGTAGCCGGAGCCCGCGGTCGAGTCGAGGGTGCCGTACTTCGACGCCCAGAGCACGCCGGCCGCACCCGCGATCGACCCGCTGGGCACGAAGGCCGTGAAGACCCTCCGCCCGCTCGAGATCCCTACGAGCCGCGCGGCGTCGGGGTTCGACCCGATCGCGTACAGGTCGCGCCCCGAGCGGTACGAGCGCATGTAGTACGCGCCGATTCCGATCACGACGGCGACGGCGCACATGAGGTACGGGACGTTGTGGAAGTTCTTCAGCGAGACCTGGAAGAACGCGTTCGGCAACGAGCTCGCGACGACCTGGCCGCCGCCGATGACCAGGATGTCGATCCCGCGGATGATGTAGAGCGTCGCGAGCGTCACCACCAGGCTGGGCACCCGGCCGATGGTCGTGAGCGCGCCGTTCACGATCCCGCAGGCCGCCCCGACGCCGATCCCGACGAGGAACGCGATCACGATGGCCACACCTGCCGGGACGCCGTGGAGGCGACCGAACATGCTTCCCGAGACGTAGGCGGAGAGGCCCAGCACCGAGCCGATCGACAGGTCGACGTTGCGCGAGATGATCACCATCGCCTCGCCCAACGTGAGGAGCGCCATGATCGACGTGTTGCCGAGGACGAAGTTGACCTCCTGGCCGCTCAGGAAGCGCGGCTGGACGACCGAGGTCACGACGATGAGCAAGGCGAGTGCGGCGACGATCCCGAAGGCCCGCAGCCGATACGCGACATCGATGAGTTTGTCCGAGCGGATCCGGCGGGCAGAGGGCGGTCTGGGCTGGACGTGATCGACGGTCGCCATCAGGCCGCTCCCTCCGCGACCAGCCCGGTCGCCGACGCGACGATCCGCTCCTCGGTGGCCTCGGCGTGCGTGAACTCGGCGACGAGCCGGCCCTCGCGCATGACGAGGATCCGGTCGGCGACGCGGAGGACCTCCGGCAGCTCCGAGGAGATCATCAGCACGGCCACGCCGCGGCTCGCGAGCTCGTCGAGCAGGCGATGGACCTCGGCCTTCGTCGCGACGTCGATGCCGCGCGTCGGCTCGTCGACGATCAGCAGGCTCGGCTCGCGGCCGAGCCACCTGGCGAGCACGACCTTCTGCTGGTTCCCACCCGAGAGCGAGTTGGCGGCGTTCCCGAGCCGGCCGTACTTGAGGCTGAGCCGTACCGCCCAGTCGGCGGCGAAGCGGCGCTCGGAAGCGGACAGGATGAACCCGAAGCGCTGAAGGCGTCCCAAAGAGGCGAGCGCGACGTTCCGCGCGATCGAGAGATCCATCACGAGCCCCTGCTGGCGACGGTCCTCGGGAACGAGGCCGACGCCGGCCGACATCGCCGCCGTCGGCGAGGCGCGCCGCAGCTCGCGGCCGCCGACCGTGACCGCGCCGGCGTCGTAGCGGTCGATCCCGAAGATCGCGCGTGCGACCTCGCTGCGACCCGCGCCGACAAGCCCGGCGAGGGCCACGATCTCACCCGACTTCACCTCGAACGACACGTCGGTGAAGAAGCCCTCCCGGCTCAGCCGTTCGACGTGCAGCACCGTGGCGCCGGCCGCCTGTTGCTCCGACTCCCGCTCGACGATCTCGCGGCCGACCATCGCCCGCACAAGCGCGTCCGCGGTAAGGCCCTCGAGCTCCTGGCTGAGAATCCAGCGCCCGTCGCGCAGCACCGTGACCCGCTGGCAGAGCTGGAAGATCTCCTCCAAGCGGTGCGAGATGAAGAGAACCGCCGCGCCCGATGCCCGCAGGCTGTCCACGACGCCGAACAGACGCGCGACCTCTACCGCCGACAGCGCCGCGGTCGGCTCGTCCATCACGATGATCTTCGCGTCGAGCGAGAGCGCCTTGCCGATCTCGACGATCTGCTGCTCGGCGATGGAAAGGCCGCGGGCAATGCGGCCGGGGTCGAGGTGGACGCCCAGTCGTTCGAAGACCTCCGTCACGTGGGCCCGCATCGCGTGCCGGTCGATGCGGCGCCCGGTGGTGAGCGGCTGCCGGCCGATGAAGATGTTCTCCTCGACCGTAAGGTCGGGGAAGAGGATCGGCTCCTGGTAGATGATCGCGATTCCGGCGTCGCGGGCATCCGCCGGGCCGTCGAGGAAGACCTGCCTTCCCTGCACGAGGATCGAGCCGGCGTCGGGAGGATGGACACCCGCGAGGATCTTCACGAGTGTGGACTTGCCGGCGCCGTTCTCCCCGACGAGTCCGTGGACTTCTCCGGCGAAGAGGTCGATCGGCACGTCCGCGAGCGCCTGCACGGCGCCGAACGCCTTCGACGCGTGCTGCAGCGACATCACCGGGGCGAGCTCCTCCACCGCCGGGGCCGGCCCGCTCATCGTGGATAGGCGGCCGTGACGCCGCCGTCGACGTTGACGACGTTTCCGGTGGACTTGGCGGCGCGAGGACCGGCGAGGAACGCGATCGCCTCGGCTACGTCTTCCGGGTACACGCTGACCCCGAGCTTCGTCCTGCCGCGATAGAAGGTCTGCAGGTCGTCTTCCGTGATGCCGTAGGTGCTCGCACGCTCGGCCTTCCAGTCCGACGACCAGATGCTCGAGTCCTGGATCACCGCGTCGGGATTGACGGTGTTGACGCGGATCCCGTGCGAGCCGCCCTCCTCGGCGAGGCAGCGGGCGAGGTGGAGCGACGCTGCCTTCGCGGAGGAGTACGCTGCGGCGTTCGCTCCGGCGACGAGCGCGTTCTTCGATCCGACGAACACGACCGAGCCGCCGCGTCCTTGCTCGATCAGCACGCGGAACACCTCGCGGGAGGCGAGGAAATAGCCGCGGGCCAGCACCGCGAAGTTGCGCTCCCATTCCTCGACGGTCGTCTCGGTCAGCGGGGCGCTTGTCGCGAGTCCGGCGGACGCGACGAGAATGTCGAGACCGCCGTATTCCAGCACCGCCCTGCGCACCATCTGCACCACGGCGGCTTCGTCCGTGACGTCCGTGGCGACGGAGATCGACCGCCCCAGGCCGTGCGCGGCGACGAGCTCGTCGGCGACCTCCTTCGCCCCTTCGGCGTTCAGGTCGGCGACGACCACGTGCGCTCCGCGCTCGGCGAGCAGACGCGCAGTCGAACGTCCGATCCCGCTGGCGCCTCCTGTGATCAGCGCCACGCGGCCTGCGAGCTCGCCGCGCGGCGGCGCCTGTGCGAGCTTGTACCGCTCGAGCGGCCAGTATTCGATCGCGAACGCCTCGCTCTCGCTCAGGGAGCGGAAGCCGCCGACTGCGTCCGCGGCATCCTGGACCGCGATCGCACGGTGGTAGAGATCGCGCGCGGTACGCGCCCTGGCCGCGTCGATGCCGCTCGTGACGATGCCGATCCCCGGAACGAGCACGACCCGTGGCCCTGCCGGGTCGATCGGGAACCGGCCGGTCTCCTCGTCGACGTTTCGCTCGTAGTAGCCGCGGTACCAGCGGGAGTACTCCTCGACCCCGGTCCGCACGGCTTCGGCAAGCCTGTCGGCGTCGTCGGTCTCGGGGTCGAACGGCACGACGAGCGGCTTGTGCTTCGTGTGGATCAGATGGTCGGGGCACGGAGCGCCGATCTGGCTCACCTCGGGCGCGCGAGCCGAGGATGCGAATGCGACCGCATGAGGGCTGCGGTCGACGTCGAGCACGACGCCGTCCGCGTCGGCGAGCAGCGCACCGCGGAGCGCGGGGAGGGTCCGCGCGAGGAGGGCTTCGGCATCGCCTTCCCCGAGCTCCGCGACCTTGTAGCCGCCAAGACCGAACCGGCCGCCGGCGGCGCGGTCGAGCGCGCCTACGGCACGCGTCACGAACTCGATCGTGCCGCGGTAGCTCTGTTCCGGCGTCTCACCCCACGTCACGAGGCCGTGCTTCTCGAGCAGCACCGCCCGTGCCGACGGGTTCGCCTCGAGCAGCTCCACGATCCGCTTCGACATGTCGAAGCCCGGCCGTTCGTAGTCCAGCCAGACGGCTTCCGTGCCGAACGCCTCCTCGGCGAGGCTGCGGCCGTCCGGCGACGAGGTCAGGGCGATGATCGCGTCCGGATGCGTGTGGTCGACGTGCGCCGCCGGGATGAAGGCGTGCAGGAGCGTCTCGATCGACGGCCGCGGCTGGCTCGGCGCGAGGCCGCAGCGGAGCAGGTGCTCGACCATCGCCGCGTCGTCCATCGACTCGCGTTCGCGCAGCGGCAGGACCTCGTCGAGACGGAGCGCCGCAAACCCGGTCTCGGTGATCGTCGCCAGGTCGGTGCCCGAGCCCTTGACCCAGAGCACCCGCTGCTCCCGGCCGGTGTGGTCCGTCATCGTCCCCTTCGACGAGGTGTTGCCCCCGCCGTGGTTCGCGAGCGCTCGATCGCCGCCGAGCAGGTTCGACCGGTAGACGAGCGCCTCGAGGACACCGCCGCGTTCGGCCGCGCCGTCCCACCTGTCCTCCGGTGCGGGGATCCCGCGCAGCGAGCTCACGAGCTCGCTCACGTACCGACCTCCAGCGTCGGCAGGGCGACGGCCTCGGCGAAGCGTTCCTTCGCCTCCTGCCACGTGGACGTCTCCTGCGGCTCGTACGCCGTCGGTACCACCGAGGCGCGAACGACTTCTCGCCCCTCGGCGAGCGACGAGATCTCACCGAGCGCCACCGCCTGCACGAGCAGGTTCCCCAGCAGCGTCGCCTCCTCCGGGCCGGCGAGGACCGGAAGGCCGGCCGCGTCTGCCGTCCAGCGGCAGAGCAGCTCGTTACGCGCGCCGCCGCCGACGACGTGGATCTCGCGGGGCGACGCGCCCGTGACCGACGCGAGCACGTCGATCGTCTGCGCGTGCTTCAGCGCGAGACTCTCGAGGATGCAGCGCACGATCGCGCCGGGCTCGACGGGCTCCGGCTGCCCGGTGTGTGCGCAGAACGCCCGCACGCGCGCCGGCATGTCGCCGGGGTCGCCGAAGGTGGCGTCGTCGGGGTCGATGAAGGACTGCAGCGCGGGCGCGTCCTTCGCGAGCGCGACGAGCTGGTCGAACGAGTGCTCACGCCCCTCCTCCGCCCAGACGCGGCGGCATTCGTGGATGAGCCAGAGCCCGGTGACGTTGCGAAGCAGGCGGAAGGTGCCGCCGACGCCGCCCTCGTTGGTGAGATTCGCCGCGAAGGCAGCGTCGGTGATGACCGGCTCCTTTGTCTCGAGACCGACGAGCGACCACGTTCCCGCGCTGATGAAGATCGAGCCCGGTTGCCGGAAGGGCACGGCGGCCACCGCCGAGCCGGTGTCGTGGGTCGCGACCGCGACGACCTCGGCGCCCCCAAGCCTCGTCTCCTCCACCACGGCGCGGCTCAGCGGAGCGAGCCGGGTTGCGGGCTGGACGACGTCCGGCAGCAGTCGCGTCGGCACGTCGAGGCGCTCGAGCAGATCCGCCGCCCAGCCGCCGGCATGCGGGTCGAAGCATTGGGTCGTGGTGGCGTTGGTGAACTCGGAGGTGGACACGCCGCAGAGCCAGTAGTGCAGGAGGTCGGGAATGAGCAGCATGGTCTCCGCGGCGTGGAGCGCAGGGTCGACCTCGGCCGCCATCGCCCCCAGCTCGAACACCGTGTTGAGCGGCATGAGCTGGATGCCGGTGCGGTCGTAGAGCTCGCGGGCCGGGATTCTCGTGAGCACACCGTCCATCGCCCGCGCACGACGAGCGTCGCGGTAGTGGACAGGGTTCTGCACCAGCCGCCCCTTCGAGTCGATCAGGGCGAAGTCGACCCCCCAGGAGTCGACTGCGACCGAGTCGACATGACCGGCTTCGCGCGCAGCGGCCCGGAGGCCGTCGAGCACGTCTCGATAGACGCGAAGGATGTCCCAGTTGAGCGTGTCGCGGGTGCGTACCGGGACGTTCGGGAACCGGTGGACCTCTGTGACGCCCAGACGCTCGCCGTCGAACCGCCCGACCGCCACCCGCCCGCTCTGGGCGCCGAGATCGACAGCGGCGAGGGTCGCCATCAGCCGGCCGCCTCGTGGTTTCGCACGGCGCGCCTGAGGTCGCGCGGCCGGAGCGGCGGAGGTTCTCGCGGACCGGAATCGACGGTGATGACGTTGACTCCCGCCGCGCGCCACGCCTCGACCTCTGCCGTCGGGGCATTCGAGTCCGTGATGATTCCCGCCAGGTCGCCGACCGACACGAAGGCGAGCAGCGCCCCGCGATGCCACTTGGTGCTGTCGACGATGCCGTACACCTGCTCGCAGGCGTCCGCCATCTCCTCCTTGATGCGGACCTCGTCGGGGTTCAGGTCCATGAGCCCGCGCGACAGGCTCAGGCCGCGCGCGCCGAGGAACCCCTTGTTGATCCTCGTCGTGCGCAGAACGTCTGCGCCGAGATCGCCGACGAGCGACATCGCCGACAACCGCAACATCCCGCCCGTCACGAGAACGGTGATCCCCGGAGCGTCCGCGAGCGCGGTCGCGACGAGCAAGCCGTTCGTCACGACGACGAGCTCGCGTTTCGAGCGCAGCTCGAGCGCGAGGTAGTACGCGGTCGTGCTCGCGTCCAGCGCCACGGCCTCGCCCTCATTCACCATGGCGGCCGCCGCGCGCGCGATCGCCCGCTTCCTCTCGACCTCGAGGCGCAGGCGCAGATCGAAGCCGACCTCGGACTGGCCGTGCTGGAGCGCCCTGACACCGCCGCGAACACGTGCGACGAGACCCTGGCGCGCGAGCTCGGTGAGGTCGCTTCGCACCGTCACCTCGGAAACGGCGAACGCCTGCGAAAGTTCCGCAACCTGAAGGTAATCTCGCGCCTCGAGCAGGCGGAGCACGTGCTGCATGCGCTCGAACTGCGAAAGGTTGCGAAGATCAGCCACCCGATCGATGAGGGCGACGATACGCCCGGCCGTAACGCAAGTCAATACTTTCGAAATGCTTACGGATTCTGACAAATCGAAGGTCGATTTGAAAATCCCGGCAGATGCGTCACACTCGCGTATATGACGGACGCCGCCGCTCTCGAGAAGCTCGCCGCGCTCCAGATCGAGACCCCGTCGTGGGGCTACGGGAACTCCGGTACCCGCTTCCACGTCTTCCCCTGGCCCGGCGCCGCCCGCACCGTCTGGGAGCGGATCGACGACGCCGCACTCGTCCACCGCCTGACCGGTTGCTGCCCGTCGGTCGCGCTGCACATCCCGTGGGACCGGGTCGACGACTGGTCCGCGCTTCGCGACCACGCGTCCGAGCGAGGCATCCGGATCGGGGCGATCAATCCGAATCTCTTCGGAGACGACGCGTACCGGCTCGGGAGCCTCTGCCACCCGGATGCGCACGTGCGCGCACAGGCGCTCGAGCATTGCCGCGAGTGCGTCGAGATCGCCCGGCAGGTCGGTTCCACGATCGTCAGCCTCTGGCTCGCCGACGGGACGAACTACCCCGGCCAGGACGACCTGCGCGGACGGCACGCGCGGCTCGCGGCCGGCCTGGAGGAGCTCTACGGCCTGCTCGCGTCCGGGATGCGGTTGCTCGTCGAGTACAAGTTCTTCGAGCCGGGCTTCTACAGCACCGATCTCCCCGACTGGGGAACGGCCGCGATGCTCTGCCGGCGCCTCGGCCCGCAAGCGCAGGTGCTCGTCGATACCGGCCATCATCCGCAGGGGACGAACGTCGAGCAGATCGTGGCGGTGCTGCTCGCGGAAGGGCTGCTCGGCGGCTTCCACTTCAACAACCGCAAGTACGCCGACGACGACCTGATCGTCGGTTCGATCGACCCGTTCGAGCTGTTCCGGATCATGCGCGAGATCGCCGCGGGCGGAGCCGAGAACGTGGCGTTCATGATCGACCAGTCGCACAACGTCGAGGGAAAGATCGATGCGATGATCCAGTCGGTCATGAACATCCAGACGGCGTATGCGAAGGCGCTGCTCGTGGACGAGAAACGGCTCGCGCACGCCCAGCTCGCCGGCGACGTTCTCGGCGGCCACCGGATCCTGCTCGATGCATTCGAGACCGACGTGCGCCCGCTGCTCGGTCGTCTTCGAGCCCAGCTCGGTGTCGCAGACGACCCCGTCGCGGCGTTCCGCGACGGGGGTTACGGAGACGCCCTCGCCCGCGAGCGCGGCATCGCCTCCGTCGAGAGCGCCTACGAACAGCTGTGACGATCACGGGGCAGATGCCCCAGGCGGCGTAGGGTGCGCATCGCCCTCTTCGTAACCTGCATCGGCGACACGCTGTTCCCCGAGGCCGGGCGCGCGACCGTGCAGGTGCTGGAGCGGCTGGGTCACGATGTCGTCTTTCCGGAGGAGCAGACCTGCTGCGGCCAGATGCACATGAACAGCGGCTACGTGCGCGACGCGCAGCGGCTGGGCCGCCGGTTCGCCGAGGTGTTCGGCGCCTACGAGGCCGTCGTCTCCCCGTCGTCGTCCTGCGTCGGGACGGTACGTGAGGTGCTCGGCATGGACAACGTCTTCGAGCTGTCGGAGCTGCTCGTGAAGCGGCTCGGCGTCGAGGACGTCGGCGCGTCCTTCTCCGGCCGCGTCGCCTACCACTCCACCTGTCACTCGCTGCGCGTGACGCACGTCGGCGACGCGCCGCTTCGCCTGCTTCGCAGCGTGCGCGGGCTCGAGCTCGTCGACCTGCCCCACTCGGACGAGTGCTGCGGCTTCGGCGGGACGTTCGCGATCAAGAACGCCGACACGTCGAGCGCGATGCTTTCGGACAAGTGCGATGCGATCGAGTCGACCGGCGCCGCGTTCTGCACCGCCGTGGACAGCTCGTGCCTCCTCCAGATCGGCGGCGGGCTCTCACGCCGCGGCTCCGCCGTTCGGCCCGTCCACATCGCCGAGATCCTCGCGTCGACGTGACGGCTTTTCCTGAAGCAGCGCGCGTCGAGCTTGCCAACGTCCAGCTTCGGACGAATCTCCGCAAGGCGACCGACACGATTCGGGAGAAGCGCGCGAAGGTCGTCGAGGAGCTGCCCGACTGGGAGGAGCTGCGCGAGGCCGGGAAGGCGATCAAGGCCGACGTGATCGCCCACCTCGACGAGTATCTGCAGCAGTTCGAAGCGGGGGTCGAGGCAGCGGGTGGACACGTGCATTGGGCTCGTGACGCCGCCGAGGCGAACGCCGTCGTCGCTGAGGTCGCCCGCGCGCACCGCGCCGACGAGGTCGTCAAGGTCAAGTCGCTGACCACGGACGAGATCGGTCTCAACGCCGCGCTCGCCGAAGCGGGCATTCACGCACTCGAGACGGATTTCGCCGAGCTGATCCTCCAGCTCGACGGCGACTGGTCATCACACATCCTCGTTCCCGCCATTCACCGCAACCGCACGGAGATCCGCGACCTGTTCGCGCGGACGATCGCACCGGGGATCACCTCCGACGACCCGCGCGATCTCGCCGAGGCCGCGCGGGTCTACCTGCGTGAGCGGTTCCTGGCCGCGCGCGTCGGCGTCAGCGGCGCCAACTTCGGCATCGCCGAGACCGGCACCGTCTGCGTGGTCGAGTCCGAGGGGAACGGCCGTATGTGCACGACCCTGCCGCCCGTGCTCGTCACCGTGCTCGGCATCGAGAAGCTCCTGCCGCGCTTCTCCGATCTCGAGGTCTTCCTCCAGTTGCTGCCGCGTTCCGCCACCGGTGAGCGGATGAACCCGTACACCTCGCTCTGGACGGGAGTCGCCGACGGCGACGGGCCGGAGGAGTTCCACGTCGTCCTGCTCGACAACGGCCGCACCCGCGTGCTTGCCGACGAGATCGGGCGGCAGGCGCTCCACTGCATCCGCTGCAGCGCCTGCCTGAACGTCTGCCCCGTCTACTCCCGCACGGGTGGGCACGCATACGGGTCGGTCTACCCGGGGCCGATCGGCGCGATCCTGGTACCGCAGCTGCTCGGCATCGAGAACGCGGCTTCCCTCCCCTTCGCCTCGAGTCTCTGCGGCGCCTGCTACGAGGTCTGCCCGGTCAAGATCGACATCCCGAGGGTGCTGCTGCATCTCCGTGCGAGGGCCGTCGAAGCCAAGGCGCCCGTGACGGAGCGTGCCCTGATGCGTTCGATCGCATGGCTGTTCGGAAGCCCTCGCCGGCTGACGGCCGCCCAGCGGCTCGGCCGTTTCGGCCTGCGAGCGTTCGTTCGCGAGGGCTCGATCCGCCGGTTACCCGGACCGCTCGCGAAGTGGACCCGCACCCGTGACCTCAGGCCGGTCGCCGCCGAGACCTTCCGCTCCTGGTGGCGGCGAGAGCACCGATGAGCAGCGCACGCGAAGAGATCCTCGAGCGGATCGCCGCGACCGTAGGCCAGCCCACCGCCGAGGCCGCGGCTGAGCATGCATACCGCCGCTCGGGAGCCCTGGACGACGAGAAGCGCGTCGAGCTCTTCTGCCGGCGGGTCGGCGAGTACCGAGCGGAGGTGCACCGCGTCGACGAGGCCGGCTTGGCGACGCTGATCTCGACCATTTGCGGCGCACGCGAGGCACGGAGGCTCGTCGTCCCTCCCGGCATCCCGGCGGCCTGGCGGGCTGCGGGCGTCGAGCTCATCGACGACGACGGACTCGCGGCGCTCGAGCTCGACGCCCTCGACGGCGCCGTGACCGGCTGTACCGCGGCGATCGCAGAGACCGGCACGATCGTCCTCACGGCCGGTCCGCTCGAGGGCCGCCGCGCGCTGACGCTCGTCCCCGACCTCCACGTCTGCGTCGTGCGAGAGCCGCAGATCGTCCAGGTCCTGCCGCAAGCGCTGGCGAAGATCGCCGCCGACCGGCTCGAACGCCGACCGATCACGTTCATCTCCGGCCCGTCGGCCACCTCGGACATCGAGCTCAGCCGCGTCGAAGGCGTCCACGGTCCCCGAGCGCTCGTCGTTCTCGTCGTCAAGGAGTCGCCGTGACACGGCGACCCGCGGCCATGCGGTTCGACTCCTCGGTACTAGCCC
>DASPSY010000022.1:0-28710 GCA_035623685.1 Gaiellaceae bacterium | reverse complement strand
CGGCTATCGCAGCATTCTCTGCTGCGCCGAGATCGAGGATGCCCGCCGGCTCAGGTCCGAGATCCCCGGCTCGATCGTCGGCGGCGAGCGGGACGCGACGCGCATCGACGGCTTCGACGTCGGCGCGTCTCCACGCGAGTTCCTCGAGCCGCGCGCCGAGACGCTGATCCTGTCGACGACGAACGGCACGCGCGCAATCCTCGTCGCCGCCGAACGAAGCGAGAACGTGTTGCTTGGGAGCCTGCTCAATCTCGACGCTGTCGTGTCCGCGGCCAGTGCGTCGGACGACGTCTCGATTCTCTGCGCAGGCTTCAAGGGGCGGTTCGCGCTCGACGACGCGTACTGCGCCGGGCGCATCGTTGCGCTTCTGGGCGGCACGCGGTCCGACTCGGCGCTCGCGGCCGAGCTCCTCGCGCAGGCCTATCCGAATGCTTCCGCCGGGCTGAACGCCCGCACGTACGGTCCGCCGGGGCTCGAGCAGGACATCGCCTTCTGCGCCCGAGAAGACGTGCTCGACGTCGCGCCGCGGCTCGTCGACCGAAGCGACAGCGTTGCGACGATCGGTCTCTAGGGCAGCGCGGGAAGGGGGTTGACGACCGCGCCGCGGACGCGGACCTCGAAGTGGAGGTGCGGCCCGCCCGCCTCCTCCGCGCCGCTCTTGCCGACCGAGCCGAGCTGGACCCCCTTTCCGACCCAGACGCCGAGACGCACGGCGATCTTCGAGAGGTATGCGTAGAACGTCCGCTCCCCGTGCCCGTGGTCGAGCACGACCAGGTAGCCCCATCCCTGTGCCCAGTTCGCGTACACGACCTTGCCGGCGCGCGCCGCGTAGACCGGCGTCCCGACCGGCGCCTTCAGGTCGATCCCGGCGTGGAACCCGTCGCCCCGCGGGCCGAAGCGATTACCGAGCACCACCTTCGTCACCGGCCAGGCAAGGGGAAGCACGGCCCGCGGCGGGGGACGGCGGAGTGCTGCGAGGGTCGAAGCGCCCGTGACCCCGTTGCGCGGCAGACCGGCCCAGCTCTGGAAGCGGCGGAGCGCATCGTCGACGTGTGGCCCGAACCGGCCGTCGAACGCCCCCGACGGGAACCCGTGCGTCGCGAGCTCGAACTCGAGCGCCGCGACGTCCCACCCCGTCGCGCCGTAGCGAAGCGGGCGCGAACCGAGACGGTGCCGCGAGAACCGCCCGAGCGCCCGGACCGTCTTCGGGCCTGCGACGCCGTCCACGCCGATCTTCGCGCGCCGCTGGAGCTTCCTGACCGCCCTGGTCGTCTGGGGCCCGATGATCCCGTCGATCGTGCCCTTGTAGAGCCCGCGGTCGCGCAAGCCGACCTGGAGCGCGGCGACCGATGGCCTCCCGAACGTCGGTGCAGCGGCTGCCGGAAGCGCCGACACGACGACCAGCAGCGGCACTGCGAGGACGAGCCCGACCCTTCTCTGCATGGGAGGTCCTGGTTCGCCGTGGGCCGTCCCGACCCTTGGACTTGACAACACGAACGGATGTTCGATAGAACAGACGTTCCCAATGATCGCCTGCCTCCTCATCCCCGGGTTCGAACTGCGGGCCGCGCTGCGTCTGCAGCCCGGGCTCGCCCTCCGGCCCGCGGCGCTCGCGCCGGGCCCGGGGACCGAGCCGCTGGTGGGGCCGGTCACGGCGGCCGCCGAGCAGCTCGGCGTGCGGCCCGGCATGCGTCTGGGTGAGGCGCTGGCGACCTGCCCGGACCTCGTCCTCGTCGAGCAGGATCCGGCGACGGCCGAGCAGGCGTGGGAGGAGATCCTGCGGGCGCTCGAGGACTCCGGCTTCGCCGTCGCGCCGGCCGAGCCGGGCTGCGTCTACTTCGAGACCCGCGGCGTCGAGCGGCTCTATGGCGGGCTCGAGCCCGCGCTCAAGCGTTCGCTCGCCGCGGTGGGGACGACGTGGGACGCACGCGTCGGGGCGGCCGACCGGCGGTTCGCGGCGCTGGCCGCCGCCACGGTGGCGCGAGCGGGCCAGGCGCTCGTCGTCTCCGACCGGAGGCTGCCGGAGTTCCTGGCGCCTCTGCCGCTCGAGCTCGTCCCGCTCGACCCGCGCCGGCGGGCCGAGCTCCGCGAGCTCGGCGTGAAGAAGATCGGACAGCTTGCCGGGCTCCCGGGCAGCGCAGTGGCCGACCGTCTGGGGCCGGACGGCCGGCGCGCCTGGGGCCTGGCGAGAGGCGGCAAGACGAGCCGTGTCCGCGGTCGCCGTCCCGCTGCCGAGATCGTCGAGGCGCTGGAGTTCCCCGAGGCGGTCGGCAACGAGCTCACGCTCCGGCGCGCGTTCGGCGTCCTGCTCGAGACGCTGCTCGCACGTCCGGAGCGGGCAGGCCGGTTCGTCCGACGGGCCGCTCTCTCCGCGCGGCTCGTCGGCGGCGGCTCGTGGCGCCGAGCCGTGACGCTGCGCGATCCATGCGCGGAGCCGGACCGCCTGAAGGCCGCGCTCGCGCCCAAGCTTTCCGAGCTGCCCGCGCCCGTCCTCGAGCTTCGCCTCGAGCTGGTCGAGCTGACGGAGCACGACGGCCAACAACTCGAGCTCCTGCCCGCGGCGGGAGGCGAGCACGACGTCCGTCTCCGGGAAGGTCTCCGCCAGGTCCGCGCGAGCACCGGCACCGGCTCTGTCAACCAGGTCGTCGAGGTGGCACCGTGGTCCCGGATCCCGGAGGCACGAGCGCTGTTCGTTCCGCGGGACGACTGAATGCACCGAGGGCCGCGGTCGTCGAGGCGCGCTTCGACGGCACGCCGTCGCACGTGAACCGTCAGGCGGTGACGGTCGTCCGCGAGGAGTGGCGCATCGTCGACCGCTGGTGGACCGAGGCGCCGATCAGCCGGCGGTACTTCGACGTGGTGCTCGAGTCGGGAGAGAACGCCGTCGTCTTCAGGGACGAGACGAGAGGCTGCTGGTTGACGCAACGTGGGGCATGAGCGGCGTCACTGGCTGGGTTCCGCTCATGGTGCCGCGAGCGAGTGTCAGTCCGGCGAGGAACAGGAGGACCGCGACTGCGGCGACCAGCGTGCCGGTCGAGATCGGGTGGTGGGCGGCGACGGCCATGCCCACAGGACGCGGGGTCTGCGGCAGTTCTTCCGACGGTCGTGGGTAGCGACCTGTACGTCGAGCTGCACGCGCACTCGTCGTACTCGTTCCTCGACGGGGCATCGCTCCCGGAGGAGCTCGCCGTGCGTGCAGCGGAGCTCGGTTACGAGGCGCTCGCGCTCACCGACCACGACGGCTTGTACGGCTCGCTCGAGTTCGCGCACGCTGCGAAGCACTTCGGTGTGCGCGCGATCACCGGTGCAGAAGTCACGCTCGCCGACCGGTCGCACGTCACGCTCCTGGTCGAGACGCCGACGGGCTACGCGAACCTCTGCCGGCTGATCACGGCCGCACACGCGGGGACGAGACCGGCGGGACACGAGACGCGGCCGCCCGGCGATCCCGCGCTCGACCAGGCGCTGCTCGAGGAGCTGAACGACGGCCTGGTCTGTCTGTCGGGCTGCGCCCGCCACGGGCTCGCGCTGCGCGATCCGCATGCCGTGGCACGACTCGCCGCCGCGTTCGGACCGGAGCGCTTCTTCGTCGAGCTCCAGCGGCCGTACGAGCGAGGCGACGCTCGGCGCCGGAAGGCGCTTCGAGAGCTCGCCGAGCACCTCGATGTCGCGACCGTTGCGACAGGCGACGTCCATGCGCACCATCCGCGGCGGGCGCCGCTGCAGGACGCGCTCGTCGCGATCCGTCACCGCACGTCGCTCGACGGGTGCGAGGCCGAGCGGCGCGGCAACCACGAGGACGTCCTCCTCGCGCCCGAGGAGGCAGTCGAACGCTTTCCGGAGGACCGGGACGCGGTCGCGCGGACGGCCGAGCTCGCGCAGCGGCTCACGTTCGACCTGACGAAGGAGCTCGGCTATCGCTACCCCGACTTCTCGGACGGTGACGAGCCGGCGATCGTCCAGCTCGCGCGTGTCTGCAACCGGGCGTTCGAGGAGCGCTATCCCGCGCACAAGCGAAGGCTGCGCGTGCAGGCACAAGCCCGACTGGACGACGAGCTGAAGCTGATCGAGGAGCTCGGGCTCGCCGGCTTCTTCCTGCTGCACTGGGAGGTGCTCGAGCTGGCACGGGAGTGCGCGCTCGAGGTGCGCGGACGTGGATCGCCGCGGCACGTCCTCCCGCCCGGTCGCGGCCGCGGCTCGTCGGTCGGATCGCTCGTCTGCTACCTCACAGGCCTCTCGCACGTCGATCCGCTCGACGCCGAGCTGTCGCTCGGCCGTTTCCTGAACCGCGAGCTCGAGTCCGTCCCGGACATCGACCTCGACTTTCCGCGCGACATCCGCGAGAAGCTGATCGTCGCAGTCACCGACAGATACGGTCGCGAGCACGCTGCTCTCGTCGCCTCGTTCGCGACGTATCGCTCGCGCGGCGCGATCCGCGACGTGGGCAAGGCGCTGGGCCTGCCGCACGCCGAGCTCGAGCGGCTGGCGAGGACGACCGAGGGATGGAACGCGAAGCGCGTCGCGGAGGAGCTGTGGCTGCTCCCCGACGCGCAACGAAAGCTGCTGTCGCCGCGCTGGCAGGCGTTCGCAGAGCTCTGTCACGAGATCGCCGGATTGCCGCGCCACATCTCGCAGCACCCCGGTGGGATGGTGATCTCGACGCGTCCGCTCGTCGAGCTCGTCCCCGTGCAACCGGCGGCGATGGCGGGGCGTCAGATGTGCCAGTGGGACAAGGACTCGTGCTCCGACGCGGGCTTCCTCAAGATCGACCTGCTCGGGCTCGGCATGCTCTCCGCGGTCGAGGACTGCGTCGAGCAGATCGCACTGCTGCACGGCACGTCGATCGACCTCTCGCGGATCCCGCTCGACGACGTGGCCGTGTACGAGGAGATCCAGCAAGCGGACACGATCGGCGACTTCCAGATCGAGAGCCGCGCGCAGATGCAGTCGCTGCTGCGGACGAGGCCGGAGAACCTCGACGACCTGACCGTACAGGTGGCACTCGTGCGGCCGGGCCCGATCCAGGGCAAGGCCGTGCACCCGTACGTCGCGCACCGTGAGGAGCTTCGCCGCGATCCCAAGTTCGTCGCGCCCGTCGACCACCCGCTGCTGGCCGACTGCCTGCGCTCGACGCTCGGCGTCGTCGTCTTCCAGGACCAGGTGCTCGACGTCGCGATCGCGCTGGCGGGATTCAGCGTGGGGGAGGCGGAGGGGTTGCGGCGGGCGATGAGCCGCAAGCGGTCGCACGACGCGCTCGAGGCGTACCGCGACCGGTTCGTGGAGGGAGCGCTGCGGAAGGAGGTCTCACGGGAGACCGCGGACGCCGTGTACGACAAGCTCGTCGGCTTCTCGGGCTTCGGCTTCCCGAAGTCGCACGCCGCGGCGTTCGGCCTGCTCGCGTACCAGTCGGCGTGGTTGCGCCATCACTATGCGGCGGAGTTCCTGTGCGCGCTCCTGAACGCACAGCCGATGGGTTTCTATCCGCCAGCGACGCTCGTGCGCGACGGCCAGCGACGCGGTGTCGACACGCGGCCTCCCGACGTGAACGTGAGCTCTGCGAAGTGCGTAGTCGAGGAGGGCGCAGTCCGGATCGGGATCGAGTACGTCAACGGTGTGGCCGGCGAGGAGGCGAAGGCGCTCGTCGGCGAGCGAGAGCGGGAGGGGTCGTTCTCCGGCGTGCGCGAGCTCGCGCAGCGAACGCAGCTGTCGGAGCACGCCCTCGAGACCCTGATCGTCGCCGGCGCCTGCGACTGCTTCGGTGCGCCGCGGCGCTCGCTCCTCTGGGAGCTCGGCCTGGTGCCGCGCACGCAGAACGTCGCGGGCTCGGGCGGCACCGAGCGACAGCTCGCGCTTCCGCTCGATCCGACCACGACGACGCCCGAGCTCCCGGAGCCGACGACGTGGGAGCGGATGCTCGCCGACTACCGGACGACCAGCCTGTCGGTCGGAGTGCATCCGCTGGAGCTGCTGCGGCCACATCTTTCCGAGCGTGTGCTCTCGAGCGAGGAACTGCATCACGCGGCCGATCGCTCGTCGGTCGTGATTGCGGGAATGGCGATCGCGAGGCAGCGGCCGTCAACCGCGAACGGCGTCGTCTTCATGCTGCTCGAGGACGAGTTCGGGCAGATGAACCTGATCGTGCCGCCGAAGGTCTACGAGCGGTTCCGCGCGATCGTGCGCGGCGAGCCGCTCGTCCTTGCGCACGGCCGGTTCGAGAAGGTCGGCAGAAACGAGAACGTGCTCGTCCGCGGGCTCGAGTCACTCGGCCCGCTCGCGCGCAGGATCGCCGACGAGGAGGACGTGCGAGGGTCGTTGCCACCCGCGCACCACTTCGGGCACCGCTAGCGCGCGTGCCGCCGCTTCATCGGCGGATGCGCCTGCGAGAGGTTGAAGGCGCTGTTGATCAGCGTGAGATGCGTGAACGCCTGCGGGAAGTTGCCGAGCAGCCGCCCTGCCGCCGGGTCGTACTCCTCGGAGATGAGACCGAGGTCGTTCGTCAGTCCGACGAGCCGTTCGAACAGCGCGTGTGCCTCGTCGTGCCGGCCGAGCAACTCGAGGCAGTCGACGAGCCAGAACGAGCACGGGAGGAACACGCCCTCGCCGGGCGGGAGCCCGTCGACTCCGTCCTCCTGGGTCAGGTACCGCAGCACGAGGCCGTCGCGCATCAGCGTGCGTTGGATCGCGTCGATCGTGCCGGCGACCCGCTCGTCGGCGGCCGGCAGGAAGCCGACGAGCGGGATCAGGAGGAGGCTGGCGTCGAGCTCGGTGCCCTCGTACGTCTGGGTGAACGAGGCGAGCGAGGTGTTGTAGCCCTTCCTGCACACCTCGGCGTGGATCTCGTCGCGGAGGTGCCGCCACCGCTCGACCGGCCCATCGAGGTCCTGCTCCTCGACGGTTCGGATTGCTCGGTCGAACGCGACCCAGCACATCACCCTCGAGTGCGTGAAGTGCCTGCGCGGCCCTCTGATCTCCCAGATGCCCTGGTCCGGGTTGCGCCAGACGCCCTCGAGGTGCTCGAGCAGCTTCAGCTGGAGCGCCCACGCAGACGGCTCCTTCGCCAGCCCGTAGACGCGCGCCTGATACAGCGCGTCGAGAAGCTCGCCGTAGACGTCGAGCTGCAGCTGCTCGCTCGCGCCGTTCCCGATCCGAACCGGCCGTGAGTGCTCGTAGCCGGCCAGCCATGGGAGCTCGAGCTCCGTCAGGCGGCGCTCGCCCGCGACGCCGTACATGATCTGGAGGGCGGCAGGATCACCGGCCGCTGCGCGCAACAACCACGTGCGCCAGTCCCTCGCCTCGTCGACGTAGCCGCTGTGGAGGAAGGCGAGCAGGGTCAACGTCGCGTCGCGCAGCCAGCAGTATCGGTAGTCCCAGTTGCGCTCGCCGCCGACGTGCTCTGGAAGCGACGTCGTCGCGGCCGCGACGATGCCTCCGGTCGGCGCGTACGTGAGCGCCTTCAGCACGATCAGCGACCGGTGCACGTCGTCGTGCCAATCGCCTTCGAACGTGCAGCGCCCGCAGAACTCCCGCCAGTACTCCTCGGTGTCCTGCAGCGCCGCCTCCGGATCGATCTCGTCCGGCCACTTGGTGTGGGACGGGAACCAGGTCAGCGTGAACGGCACGCGGTCGCCCTCGTCGACCGTGAACTCCGCGATCGTGCGCATGTCCTCGCCGTGGACCTCCACGGGCGTGCGCAGGCAGAGACCGTCGGGGCCCCCGACCGCGAGCCGCGCGTTGCCGTCCATCCGTCGAACCCAGGGGACGATCGAGCCGTAGTCGAACCTGATCACGAGCTCCGTTCGCATCTCGACGCGCCCCCGGATCCCTTCGACGATCCGCACGACGTCCGGCGACGTCTCTCGAGGCGGCATGAAGTCGATCACGCGAACTGCTCCGTCCTTCGTCTCCCATTCGGTCTCGAGCACGAGCGTCTCGTGGCGGTAGCACCGGGCGATGCGAGTCGGCGACACGCACGGCTCGATCACCCAGTGACCGTTCTCCTCGTCGCCGAGCAGCGCCGCGAAGCACGCTCCCGAGTCGAAGCGCGGGAAGCAGAGCCAGTCGATCGAGCCCTCGCGGCTGACGAGACACGCCGTCTGCAGGTCGCCGATGAGAGCGTAGTCCTCGATCCGAACCGCCACTAGCGATCCTCGATCTCGAGCGCGAACCGGGGAAGACGTTTCACGACCGCACGGTTGAACTCGTACTCGTACTCCTCCGCTGTTTCGTCGTCGAGGGTGCGCGCGAAGTTGTCGCGCACGTCCGCCAGGATCTCGGTGCCGGTCTCGACGAGGTCGACGTAGTCGCCGTAGCGCGCTTCGGCATCGTCGCGATCCGCACGGTTGTACGCGCGCTCGGCCGAGATGCAGTCCTCTATCAAGCCGCGTTGCTCACGCTCGAACAGGTCGAGCTGCCGCTGGATCAGATCCGCGAAACGCCGGCGCCGGAGGATCAGACGAGCTCCCTGTAGAAGTCGAGGTGCTGGCTCGCGCAAGCGTCCCAGGTCAGCGTCTCGCGCGCACGCACAGCACCTGCGCGCGCCTCGGCGAGCGCAGCAGGGTCGCCGAGGAGCTCGCGGATCGCGTCGGCGAGCGCGTCGACGTCCCCAGGCGGGACGGCGCGACCGGCACCGAACGTCCGGATCGGCTCGGCGATCCCGCCGACGTCGTACGCGACCGCGGGCACGCCGGCGCCGAGCGCCTGCAGGAGCGCGCCGCTCTGGTCGAGCTCCGGCTTGTACGGGAAGAGCGCGAGCGTCGCCTCGCCGAACGCGCGCTCCACCTCCGCCGGCGGGAGGTAGCCGAGCCGCCACTCCACACGGTCGTCGGCGCGTGCGCGGTACTCGTCGATCGGCTCGAGCGCCTCTCCCGCGACAACAAGCCGGGCGTCGTCGACGCGCGCGGCTGCCTCGATCGCATCGCCGAGGCCTTTGTACGGACGGATCAGCCCGAAGCAGAGAAGCGTCCTCCCGTTGTCGCGCCGTGGCGGATCGCTCGGAAAGACCGGATGCGGGATCACGCGAGCGGCGACGCCGAGCTCGAGCAGGCGCTCGCGTCCGTGCTCGCTGTGCACGACCACGCCGTCGAAGCGATGCAGGAGGCGTCGCCACATGTCCCGCTTGGAGGCGGTGCGCCGAGGCAGCAGGTCATGGGCGGTGAACACGGACGGAACCTGCGGCCTGAAGACGTACGCGTCGAGCTCGGGAGCGGAGAGCCACTGTACGTGCAGCACGTCGGGCCGGCGCCGGAGCAGGGCCGCCGTGCCGGGGACATGCTCTGCGATCTTGACCGGAATCCGGAGCGGCGAGCGCTGGAAGACGCGCGACGAGACGGGGTAGAACGGCTCGCTCTTGCGGTATCCGGACGGGCTCGGCGCATCGCCGAAGCGGAACCGCGACGTGACGAGCTCGACCTCGGCGCCTGCGCGCGCGAGTCCTGCGGCGAGCTCGTGGTCGTACGCGGGCGTGAACGCGGGTGGGTCGGCGACCACGACCTTCATCTGGTAAAGCCTACGCATCGTGACTCCGGAGGAAGCACGCGCGCAGTTCCCGGTGCTCGAGCGCTTCGCGTACCTGAACGCGGGCACGCTCGGACCGCTCTCGCGCGCGACGCTCACGGCGATGCACGAGCGCGAGGCGTTCGATCTCGAGCAGGGTCGTGGCGGGCGCGCGTGGTTCGAAAGCGTGCTCGCCCTCCGCCACAACGTGCGCGAGCGAATCGCCGTGCTCCTCGGCGCCGACACGGAGTGCGTCGCGCTGACGAGCTCGACGACGGACGGCTGCAACATCGTGCTGGCCGGGTTCGGGCTGCGGCCGACCGACGAGGTGATCACCACCGACGCCGAGCATCCCGGTCTGCTCGCGCCGCTGCACGCATCGCGCGCGACCGTTCGCGTCGCGGAGGTGTCGACGAAGCCGACGGCGGCGGCGCTCGACGAGATCGTCGCGCAGGTGACGCCGCGGACGCGGCTGCTCGCGCTCTCGCACGTGCTCTGGACGACCGGGCAGGTGATGCCGGTGCAGGAGCTGCGACGTGCGACCGGTCTCCCGATCCTCGTCGACGGGGCGCAGTCGGCGGGCGCGATCCCCGTGGACGTCGGCGAGCTGGACTTCTACACGGTCTCGTGCCAGAAGTGGATCTGCGGGCCAGAGGCGAGCGGCGCGCTCTACGTCCGCGACCCGGAGAGCCTCCGCGTCGCCATTCCGCGCGGCTTCTCGCACCAGTCGATCGAGCGGGACGGGACGTTCGTGCCGAAGGACGGCGCGCTCCGCTTCGATGCAGGCTGGCTGGCGACGGCCGCTCTCGCCGGGCTCGAGTCCGCGCTCGACTCACGTCCTGAGTGGGGATTCGACCGCGCGGCCGAGATGGCGGCGCGGTGCCGGGCCGTACTCGCTGAGCGCCACGTCGAGGTGGTGGGCGACGGCGACGCGACGCTCGTCCCGTTCGTCGGCCCCGGCGAGGACGCGGCCGAGGATGCCGCCCGGCTCTACGACGCGGGCGTGGTCGTCCGCAGCCTGCCCGACACGAATCACCTGCGTGCGAGTTGCGGCTGGTGGACGAGCGACGACGATCTCGACCGGCTGGTGTCGGCGCTCTAGTCCCGGCCGGGCAGCGCTGCGAAGAGGTCGAGGACGTTCCCGTCGGGATCCGCGAGCTGCGCGTAGCGCTGACCCCAGAACGCGTCCCACGGCTCTCTGTGCGCGGAGCCGCCGGCGTCGAGCAGCTCCGCGTAGACGCGGTCGACCTCGTCGGGAGAGTCGCACCTGAATGCGCCCGCCGACGCGTGGCCTCCGATCGGCCTCGTCCAGCTCGCGTCGAAGCTCCTCATCACCTCCTCGGTGTCGAGCGCGTAGCGCAGCCCGCCCGGCAGAGTCGCCTCGACGTGCGGCTGCTGCTCCGCGCCCTCGGCGAACTCCAGTCCGAGCCGCCGGTAGAACGCGACCGAGCGGCGCATGTCGGAGACGACGATTCCCCAGAGGTCGAGCCGCGGCGTCACTGGGCGCTCGCCGTGTCCCCGGTCCGCAGGCCGAGCTGGGGCGCGATCGGCTGCAGTGCGGCGACGACGTTGCGGATGTGGTCGTCGAGCTCGATCCCGAGACCCTCTGCACCCGCGTAGACCTCGTCGCGGTGCACGCCAGCCGCGAACGACGGCTGCTTCAGCTTCTTGCGGACGGACTTCGGCTCGAGCCCGTCGAGCCCGGTCGGGCGAACGAGCCCGCAGGCATGGACGAAGCCCGACAGCTCGTCGCACGCGAACAGCGTGCGCTTGAGCAGCGTGTCCCGGGGCATGTTCAGGTGCTCCGCGTGGGAGAGCACGGAGTCGACGACCTCGTCGGGGTAGCCCTCCTCGCGGAGGATCGCCGCGCCGTCCTGCGGATGCTGCTCGAGCGTGGGGTGGATCTCGTAGTCGAAGTCGTGGAGCAGGGCGACGACGCGCCACCCCTCTTCGTCCTCGTCGAAGTACCGGGCGTACCAGCCGACCGAGGCCTCGACGGCCAGCGCGTGGCGGAGCAGCGCCTCGTTCTTCGTGTAGCGCGTGAGCGTTTCCCAAGCTTGCTCGCGGGTGGGGTCCATCGCCAGGGGTAGGCTACCGCGATGCCGACCGTCGCCAGCCGCGCAATGGAGTCTTTCGTCATCGAGGGAGGACGCCCGTTGAACGGGACGATCCGTGCTGCGGGCAACAAGAACGGCGCGCTCCCGATCCTCGCCGCGTGCCTGCTGACCGACGAACCGGTGACCTTGACGAACGTGCCGCAGATCCGCGACGTCGAGACGATGCTCGAGCTGGTCGCCAATCTCGGGGCCGACGTCGACTGGGTCGCGCCGAACGAGGTGCGGGTCCACGCCGCACAGATCGACTCGTACGCGCTCGACGCGGAGCTCGCGAGCCGCATCCGGGCGTCGTTCCTCCTCGCCGGCCCGTTGCTCGCGCGGCTCGGCCGTGCGAGCGTGCCCCCGCCGGGCGGCGACGTGATTGGACGGCGTCGGCTCGATCCCCATCTCCACGCGTTCGCCGAGCTCGGCGTCTCGATCAAGATCAACAGCCGCTTCGACATGCACACGGACGGCCTCAACGGCACGCACATCTTCCTGGACGAGGCGAGCGTGATGGCAACCGAGAACGCCGTGATGGCCGCGTCGCTCGCGCTCGGCGAGACGGTGATCGGAAACGCGGCATGCGAGCCGCACATCCAGGATCTCTGCCGCTTCCTCGTCTCGCTCGGCGCCGAGGTCGAGGGCATCGGCTCGAACGTCCTGAGGATCAACGGCGTCGAGCGGTTGCGCGGCGGCGAGTGGCGGATCGCCTCCGAGCACATCGAGGTCGGGAGCTTCATCGGCCTGGCGGCCGTCACCGGCGGCGACGTCACGATCGAGGACGTCGTGCCCGCCGACCTCGCGCCGATCCTGCCGGCGTTTGCCCGGCTCGGCATCCACGTCGAGCTCGACGGCTCGACGCTGCGCGTGCCGCCGAGCCAAGTGCTCGTCATCCAGGACGACGTCGGCAACCAGATCTCCAAGATCGAGGACGGGCCGTGGCCCGCGTTCCCGGCAGACCTGACGGCGATCGCACTTGCGGTCGCGACGCAGGCGCACGGGACGATCCTCATCTTCGAGAAGATGTTCGAGAACCGCCTGTTCTTCGTCGACAAGCTCGTCTCGATGGGCGCGCGCATCGTTCTCTGCGATCCGCATCGCGCGGTCGTCACCGGTCCGGCCAGGCTCTTCGGCCAGCAGATGGCGAGCCCCGACATCCGCGCGGGGATGGCGATGCTGATCGCGAGCCTGTGCGCGGAGGGGACCTCGACCATCGGGAACGTCGGCGAGATCGACCGCGGCTACGAGCGGATCGACGAGCGTCTGCGCTCGCTCGGCGCGCAGATCGAGCGCGTCGACGGCTGACGCTATGTCTTGATCGACGCCGACGAGGACGCGGTTGCGACACCCGTCGAACTGAGCAACGACACCGAGAAGACGTAGCGGTGCTTGCGGCGAACGGCGACGAGCGCCGTCGTCTTGGTCGTCGTCGCAACGACGACGCGTTTCGCGCCGCCGTCGACCCGAACGGTGACGCGGTAGGGGCCTGAGCCCGTGCTCGTCCACGTAAGCCGCACACGTGTCGTCGACACGCGGGTCGCCGACATGGTGATCGCCGCCCGGCTCTGCGCTGCCGCGACCGCGGCGGCTGCGTCGAGCACGCCGTAGCCCATCGACGCGTTCCACGACCCGTGGCCGCCGGCGGACTGCTTGAGGATCTGAGCGACGGTCGTCGCGTGGAGGAGCGGGTTGGCCGCCATCACGAGCGCGGCGGCGCCGGCGACCTCCGGGGCGGAGAACGACGTGCCGCTCGCGAAGCCGTACGAGCCACCCGTGTCGCCCGGGAGCAGCGTCCGCGGATACTCCTCGGTCGACGAGAGCGACGACACGTCGGCGAACACGTTCTCTCCCGGTGCGACGAGCGAGAGCTGCGAGCCGGTGTTCGAGAAGAAGGCGCGTGTCCCGTCGAATGTGGAGGCGCCGACCGCGAGCCCGGTTCCACCCTTGCCGTAGGAGCCGATCGGCTGCAGCAGCGCGGCGGGGAACTCGATCGGGTCGCCGTCCTCGAACTCGTTGCCGGCCGCAGCGACGATCAGGACGTCGTGCGCTGCCGCGTACTCGATCGCGCTGCGCTCGGTGTACGACGTCGTCGGCCCACCCGCGCTCAGGTTGATCACCTTCGCACCGTGATCGACGGCGTAGACGATGGCGTTCGCCTCGTCGACGTCGGACAGCTCGCCGTTGTCGGAGCTCGCCTTGATCACGAGCAGCTTCGCGTCGCCGCCGAAGCCGGCGATCCCGTCGCCGTTCGTGACCGACCCAGCGGCCAGCGACGAGACGAAGGTGCCGTGGCCGTTGACGTCGGTGACGTCGGTTCCGTGCGTCTCGACGTTGTACGTCTGCGGCGACTTGGCGGCGAGGTCGGGGGCGGTGAGGTCCGCGCCCGTGTCGATGACCGCGATCGTCACGCTCGACGCGGCCCGGAGGACCGACGCCGGTACGGCGTCCTCGTGGACCGCGCCGTACTCCCACTCGAACGGGACACTGGCGCCGGGCATCGCGAGCAGCGCGGGCTCGACGGCAGAGCGGCGCGAGAGGACGCGCTGCACGTAGTGGATCCCGGGGGAGCGTGCCAGCACGGGCGCATCCGGCCGGAGGCGGACCTCGGCGACATGGAGCGCGGGGATTCGCCGTACGATCACGCCGCGCCCTGCGACCGCATCTGTGAGGTCGCGCTGCGTCGCGTACCCAACCGAGTAGAGCACTTCGGGGCGCACGCGCGCCGCTGAGCCCGCTCCCGCGAACGCGCAGGCGAGACAGAGCGGAAGGACGAGGGCCAGGGCGGATCGCATGCCGATCTGCCATCAGGCATCGACGGCGCAGGCCCGAGGGTCCTGGGCCGGATGGCCCATTTTTCGAACGGCAGGTGGCCGGAGACGCCTACGGTACGCTGCTCCGCACCATGGCGACGACCGGACAGGGACGGACGAGCGTCCGCGTGAACGTGCTGGGCACGGGAACTGCGAGCGTCGAGACCGGCGTGTCGGTGCTCGATCACCTGCTCGCGCTGCTTGCGGAGCACGCGTCCTTCGACCTCGTGCTCGAGGTCGAGCCTGGGACCGCCGAGGCCGAGATCGCGGGCGCCGCCCACGCTTTCGGCGAGGCGCTTGCCGAGCCGTTGCGGGCCGAGGGCGTCCGCGGGCACGGATCGGCCGTCGTCCCGGCCGACGAAGCGCTCGCGCACGTCGCGCTCGAAGCCTCCGGCAGGCCGCTCGTCGTCTCGAACGTCGATCTCTCGCAGGCGCGCGTGGCCGGCCTCTCGAACGACCTCGCTGCGCGGTTCCTCGACGAGCTCGCACAGAGCGCGGGGCTGACGCTGCATGTCCGGCTGATCGAGGGGAGCGAGACGCAGCACGTCCTCGAGTCGATCTTCAAGGCGCTCGGGGTCGCGCTCGCGCAGGCGATCAGGCCGCGCCGGACTGTCGAGCGATGAGCGAGAAGGAGATCGTGCGGACCGAGAGCGCGCCGGCGCCGTTCCAGGGCGCGCCGTACTCGCAGGCGATCAAGGCAGCCGGACTCGTCTTCGTCTCGGGCCAGCTCGGGCTCGACCCGGGCCATGCGGAGATCCGAGGCACGACCATCCGGGAGCAGACCGAGCAGGTCCTGGCGAATCTCGCGGCCATTCTCGAGGCGAGCGG
This sequence comes from Gaiellaceae bacterium, assembly GCA_035623685.1. Lineage (GTDB taxonomy): Bacteria > Actinomycetota > Thermoleophilia > Gaiellales > Gaiellaceae > 3-1-20CM-4-69-9. Next base: position 13,481 of record DASPSY010000022.1, on the reverse strand, counting down.
GAGCGGGCTCGACCGGCTCGTGAAGACGACTGTGTACCTCCAGAACCTGGACGACTTCGCCGGCATGAACGAGGTCTACGCGCGACACGTCGGCGATCGACCCCCCGCCCGCGCGACCGTCGAGGTCGCCCGCCTCCCGTCGGGTGCGCTCGTCGAGATCGAGGCGATCGCGCTCCTCTAGCACCGTGGACGTCTCGCGCGAGCTCATGAAGCTCGAGCGCTTCGCGCCCGTGCTCGACGTGCTGCCCGGGCCCGCATACCTCGTGGGCGGGAGCGTCCGCGACCTCCTGCTCGACCTGCCGGACCGCTTCGACGTGGACCTCGCGGTCGTCGGCGACGGCGAGCAGTTCGCGCGCGAGCTCGCGGAACGCATCGGCGGCACCGCCGTCACGCACGGGAAGTTCGGTACCGCGACCGTGCGATACGAAGGCGGGGCGCACGTCGACGTCGCGACCGCGCGCACCGAGACGTACGCGGCGCCCGCGGCGCTACCGGAGGTTGCCCCGGCGGCGACGATCGAGGACGATCTTCGCCGCCGCGACTTCACGGTCAACGCGATGGCGGTCTCTCTGCCGGGCGGAGAGCTCGTCGATCCGCATCAGGGACGCCGCGACCTCGAACTGCGATGCATCCGCGTCCTCCACGACCGATCCTTCGTCGACGACCCGACTCGTCTCTTCCGCGCCGCGCGCTACGAGGTGCGACTCGCCTTCGCGGTCGATGCGCGGACGGAGGGGCTCGTCCCCGCGGCGCTGCGGTACGTGGAGGAGCTGTCGGGAGCCCGGATCCGCGACGAGCTCTACGCGATCTTCGACGAAGCCCTAGCCGAATGGGCGCTGGTTCGACTGCACGCGCTCGGCGTCGACGAGGCGGCGGGAGTCTCGTTTCCTGCGCACGCCGGGCTCCTGTCGCGTCTGCAGGAGCTGTCGGATCTGTACGACCTCGGGCTGTCGCCCCAGCGGCTCGGCCTCCTGGCTCTGGACGCCCCCGTGGGGAGGCTCGACGAGCTCAAGGTCCCGCGCCAGCTCGTGACTTCGGTCGAGCGAGCGCACGGTGAGGCCGCGTCGCTGCGCGCCCGGCTCGAGGATGCGCGGACCGGTGCGGCGATCGTCGAGCAGGTCGAGCACAGCGGGCCGGACACGGCGCTCTACGCGCTCGCCGTCGACGACTCGCCCCCGCTGCGCGAGTACTTCGAGCAGCTGCGGGACGTCAGGCTCGAGGTGGACGGCGACGATCTCGCAGCGCTCGGGCTGGCCGAGTCGCCGCGCGTGGGAGAGGTGCTCGGAGAGCTGCGCAGGCGGAAGCTGAACGGGGACGTCCGGACGCGCGAGGCCGAGCTGGCAGCTGCGCGGGAGCTGATCGCCGAGTGATCCACTGGGACGCAGGCCCCGGCTACGTCGTCGCCTTCTCGACACGCACCGGCGGGGTCAGCACGGGGCCGTACGACTCGCTCAACCTCGGCCTGCTGACAGACGACGCGCCCGCACACGTGCGAGAGAACCGCCGGCGCCTCTGCGAGCGCGTCGGCGCAGACCCGGCCCGTCTCGCCCAGAACCGCCAGGTGCACGGCGACCGGGTCAACGAGGCGATCGCCGGCGAGCGGGGCCGCGACGGCGACGGGCTCTGGACGGACGAGCCGGACGTGCCGATCGTCGCGCTCTCGGCGGACTGCTTGCCGGTCGCGCTCGCCGCCACGGACGGGGAGCCTCGCCTCGCGGTTCTGCACGTGGGCCGAGCCGGGCTGCTCGACGGAATCGTCCGTGCGGGCCGCGACGTCTTCGACGGAGCAGCCGTTCGGGCCGTGATCGGGCCGGGGATCGGGCCGTGTTGTTACGAGGTCGGCGACGAGATCCGTGCCGCGTACCACGCGCGGTTCGGCGAAGCGGTGATCCACGGCCGCCGCCTCGACCTGTGGACGGCGACCGAGTTGGCGCTGCGCGAGTCGGACGTCGCAGACGTCGAGCGGGCGGATCTCTGCACGGCGTGTAATCCCGAGCTGTTCTTCTCCCATCGACGAGACGCCGGCGTCACCGGGCGCCAGGGAGTGATCGGCTATGTCGCCTGAGCGTGTCGCAGAGCGGTATGCGCGCATCCGTGACGAGGTCGGTCCGGAGGTCGAGATCGTCGCCGCGACGAAGTACGTCTCCGTCCCCGACATGGGCGTGTTGCGAGCCGCCGGCGTCGAGGTCGTCGGCGAGAACAGGGCGCAGGACCTCCAAGCGAAGCACGCCGAGTACGCGGACACGTTCCGCTGGCACTTCATCGGGCATCTGCAGTCGAACAAGGTGAAGATCGTCAACGAGATCTGCGAGCTCGTTCACTCGCTCGACTCCGAATCGGTCGCGCGAGGGCTGACGGTGCCCGCGCTCGTCGAGGTCAACCTCGCCGGTGAGGCATCGAAGTCGGGGATCGATCCGGACGAGCTGCCGCGGCTGCTCGAGCTCTACCCGGACGTGCGCGGGTTGATGACGATGCCGCCGGCGACGAGCGACCCGGAGAGCTCACGGCCGTACTTCCGGCGACTCGCCGAGCTCGCCCGTGCCCACGGCCTCGCGGAGCTGTCGATGGGAACAAGTCAGGACTACCGAATCGCCGTCGAGGAAGGCGCCACGCTGATCCGCGTCGGCTCGGTGCTCTACGCATAGGCGTCGCGGCCTGCCCTGTCCTTCGACCGGAGTAACATTGCGCCCGACATGGGCTTCGCCGACGTCTGGAATCGAACGCTCGTGTACTTCGGCATCGCCGAGGAAGACGACTGGGACGACGAGACGTACGTCACCGACGACGACGTCAGACGGTCCTACGCCGAGCGACCGAACGTGCGCAGGCTCTCCCCGCGCAAGCGCGACCGTGACTTCGACGACTGGACCGAAGCGGAGCAGGACCAGACAGAGAGCGCGCCTGCCGAGGTGTTGCGCCCGCGACCGCGCGCAGTTCCGAGTCCCGGTGCCGGACGCGTGCACCTCGTCGTCCCGCGCAGCTTCAACGACGCGCAGCAGATCGCCGACAAGTTCAAGGACTCGATCCCGGTGATCCTCAACCTGCAGAGCTCCGACCAGGATCTCTCGAAGCGGCTGATCGACTTCGCCAGCGGGCTGACGTACGCGCTGGACGGCGGCATGCAGCGCGTGGCCGACAAGGTCTTCCTGCTCACGCCGCGAAACGTCGAGGTGTCCGCCGAGCAGCGCGCGCAGCTGCTCGAACGAGGCGGGTTCTTCAACCAGGCCTAGACTAGGCTCGAGTCGGCCGGGCTCCGAGGATTCCGACTCGGAGAACCGAACTCACACCGGATGGGCGAGATCGCCGCTCTTGGCTTGCTCTACGACGCCGTCGGCAGCGTCGAGAGCTTCGTGACGGTCTTCGTCTACGTCTACTCGCTGCTGATCCTCGCCTACATCATCATGGGCTGGGTCCGCATGCCCTACTCGCCTTGGCTGAGTCGGGTCAAGCGGTTCCTCTACGACGTCTGCGAGCCGTACCTCCGGATCTTTCGGCGGATCCTCCCGACGGTCGGGCCGCTGGACCTCTCGCCCGTCGTCGGCGTTGCCGTCCTCTACCTCCTGCTGGCCGCTGTCGACTCGCTCCTCGGACGCGTGAACTGAAAGGAAGGACGATGTCACTCACACCAGTCGAGATCAGACATGTGAAACCGACCCGCACGATCGTCGCCGGCTACCGGCGGCGGTCCGTCGACGACCTCTTAGACGAGATCACCCGCAGCTTCGAGGACGTATGGCGGGAGCGCGCGGACCTGGCGGACAAGGTCGAGCAGCTCGAGGCCGACCTGGCTCGCTACCGCGAGCTCGAAGCGCTCCTCCGCGAGACGCTCGTCTCTGCGGAGAAGGCCGCCGTCACGCTCAAGGAGCAGGCACGCAAGGAAGCCGACCTGATCGTCTCCGAGGCGCGCGCCGAGGCGCGCTCGATCATGCGCGAGACCCGGACGGACCACGATCGCCTGGTCACCGAGTTCCGGCGCGTCCAGTCCACGCTTCGCTCCGCACTCGCAGTCGTGGACAACGACGGCCCCTCGCACGAGTCGGAAGCGGCATAGCGCCGAGCTAGACTCCGTCCATGGACTCGACGCACCTGCGGCTGCGCGTCTCTCCGGGCGCGCGGCGCGCGGCAATCGTCGGACCGTACGGGGACGGCTGGAAGGTGTGCGTCACGCAGCCGCCCGAGGACGGACGCGCCAATGAGGCGGTCGTCAGGCTGATCGCGGAGACACTCGGGCTCCCACGCGGCGGCGTGACGCTCGTCTCAGGTCGCCGCAGTCGAGACAAGGTCGTCGCGTGCACCGGAATCGAGCCAGCGCACGTCGAGGCTCGACTCGCGTCGGCAGCCCGAACGGAACGCGTCGCGTGAGCCTCACGGACACCGACCGCTTCCGCACCGTGTTGCTCGAGGAACGTGAGCGCGTCCGGTCCGCGCTCGACAACCTCCACGAGGAGAACCCCGGCACGGCCACGGACGAGAAGACCGAGGACGCCTTCGACAACCACCTCGCGGATACGGCCACAGAGACGTACGACCGGGAGCTCGACTACACCCTCGAGGAGAACTCCGAAAACGTGTTGAAGGAGATCGAGGCAGCACTCGAGCGGATCGACGGCGGCGAGTACGGCATCTGCACGAACTGCGGCCGGGAGATCGCGATCGAGCGGCTCGAGGCCCGGCCCTGGGCGACGCTCTGCATCGACTGCCAGCGGCAGAGCGAAGGCCGATGACGGAGCCCGCGCGTCAGGCGGACGTCCGCGTCGGTTCCGCGACCGACGGGCTCACGCCGATCTCCGTCGCCGTTCGTCCGCTCGGTGCGACGCTGCCGCAATGGGTGAGCCTCGTGACGGTCGCGCTCGCAGCGGCGGCGGCCGACCAGCTCACGAAGTCGATCGTGACGAGCCGGCTCGCGATCGACGACTCGGTTCACGTCGTCGGCCCGCTGTCGATCCACCACGTGACGAACTCCGGAATCGCGTTCGGGCTGTTCGCGAGCGCGACCCCGATCGTCATCGTTGCGACCAGCGTCGCGGTCGCGTGGATGCTGTACTTCTTCGCGCGATCGGGCTCGAGACATCCTGCGCTTCCCGTCGCCCTCGGGCTCGTGATCGGCGGCAGTGTGTCGAACCTCGTCGACCGCGTGCGTCTCGGCCATGTCACGGACTTCCTGGACTTTCGGTACTGGCCGGCGTTCAACCTCGCCGACAGCTTCATCGTCGTCGGCGTGGCGGTGCTCGTGGTCTCGCTCCTCGCTGCGGACCGCAACGACCGCGAGCAGCCGGGACGGCCGGACCCGCTCAACCCTGCGCGCGGGCAGAGCCCGCATGTGCTGTAGGACGGCGGTCGCCGCGCGCACTCGCGCGCGTGTGTGAAGCGGCGCGTTCCTGAGGACGCCGCCGGCGAGCGGCTCGATCGATTTCTCGCGTCCGTTCCACAAGTCGGATCGCGCGCGGCCGCGAGGGAACTCGTCGCGAATGGTGGCGTGCTCGTGGACGGCATCGCGCGCTCGAAGAGCTTCAGGCTGGCGGGCGGAGAAGAGCTGGACTTCGAGCCTGCCGAGCAAGGCACGGTGGCGCTCGTCGCCGAGGACGTGCCGTTGCGGATCGCATACGAAGACGAGCACCTGCTCGTCGTCGACAAGCCCGCGGGCGTCGTCGTGCATCCTGCGCCGGGACACGCCCGCGGCACGCTCGTCCACGGATTGCTCGATCGTCGGATCGCCGGCGGTGATGCGGCGCGGCCCGGCATCGTCCACCGACTCGACCGCGACACGTCGGGGCTGATGGTCGTGGCCCGCTCGGACGAGGCACATCGCAAGCTGCAGGCTCTGGTACGGAGGCGTGCGCTGGAGCGTCGATACGCGGCGCTCGTCGTCGGGCGGCCGCGCTCGCGACGCGGTCGGATCGAGGCGCCGATCGGACGCGACCGGCGCGATCCGCTGCGCCACTCGCTCGAGTCGGACAGTGCTCGCGAGGCGGTCACGCACTTCGAGGTGGCGGAGCTCATGCCGGGGCACACGCTGCTCGACGTGATGCTCGAGACGGGACGGACGCACCAGATCCGGGTGCACCTGGCCGCGATCGGGCTGCCCGTCGCCGGAGACCGGATCTACGGCCGTCCGCACGAGCTCGAGCTCGAGCGGCAGTTCCTGCACGCTGCGCGGCTCGCGTTCGACCATCCGTTCACGGGAGAGCGCGTGGACGTACGCTCGGAGCTCCCGGCCGACCTCGAGCGCGGGCTCGCCAGGGCTCGGCAGGAGCCGTGACCCTCGCCCGGCGGCGGGCAGCTAAGATGCCCGGCGTTTCGACCAACGACCCGGCGGCGAAGCCGGGGTGGGGGTGCCGGTGTTCCGACGGATGCCGGTTCCACTCCGTGCCCCGCCGGTAGCGAATCGCCAACCAGAGAGGAAACCCAATGTCCGTCGTCTCCATGCGCGAGCTGCTCGAGGCTGGAGTGCACTTCGGCCACCAGACGCGCCGCTGGAACCCCAAGATGCGCCGGTTCATCTTCACCGAGCGCGGCGGCATCTACATCATCGATCTCCAGCAGACTCTCGAGTTGCTGGGAGAGGCCCACGACTTCGCCCGCAACGTCGCGGAGCGCGGAGGCTCGGTCCTCTTCGTCGGGACGAAGAAGCAGAGCCAGGGCGCGGTCGAGGAGCAGGCGAAGCGTGTCAACATGCCGTATGTCAGCCACCGCTGGCTCGGCGGCCTGCTGACCAACTGGCGCACGATCTCAGCGCGGATCGACCGGCTCCACGAGCTGCGCCGGCTGAAGGAGGAAGGCCAGCTCGAGCTGCTCCCGGCGAAGGAGCGCATCGCCATGGAGGGAGAGCTCGAGAAGCTCGAGGAGAACCTCGGCGGCGTCGCCGAGATGAAGCGCCAGCCCGACGCGCTCTTCATCGTCGACCTCCGCAAGGAGCAGCTCGCCGTGCGGGAGGGACGGCGGCTCGGCCTGCCGATCATCGCCCTCGTCGACACGAACTGCGATCCGGACGAGGCCGACTACGTCATCCCGGGCAACGACGACGCGATCCGCTCCTGCGACCTGATCGTGCGTGCCGTCGCAGACGGGATCTGGGAAGGCCAGCAACGCGTCTCGCCCGGCGACTTCCAGCAGCAGGCGCCGCAGCGACCGACTCAGCCCGAGCGGCCGGCGGCGGACGAACCAGCCGCAGAGGGCACTGGCACTCCGGAGCCGCAGGAGGTCGAGGCCGGTGGCTGAGATCTCCGCCGCGCTCGTCAAGGAGCTGCGAGACCAGACAGGCGCGCCGATGATGGACTGCAAGCGCGCGCTGCAGGAGACGAACGGCGACATGGAGGCCGCCATACGCGTCCTGCGCAAGAAGGGCATCGCGGGCGCCGCGAAGCGCGCCGAGCGTGCAACGCCTGAGGGCAAGGTCGGCTATCGCCTCGCCGACGACGGGCGCCGCGGGACGATGGTGGCGGTCGGCTGCGAGACGGAGCCGGTCTCGAACAACGACGAGTTCCTCGCGTTCGCGAAGAAGGTGCTCGAAGCGGTGGAGCGCGACGGCCCCGGCGCGGAGGCCACGCTCGACGAGGAGCGTACGCAGGTCGCCGGCAAGCTCGGCGAGAACATCATCGTCACCGGCGTCGCGCGGTTCGAGGCGGTCGACGGCGCGCGGATCGCTGCCTACGCGCATCCGCCGCGGAACAAGATCGGCGTGCTGCTTCAGCTGCGCGGCGGCTCCGAGGAGCTCGCCCGCAAGACCGCGATGCACGTCGCTGCGATGCGCCCGACGTGGATCGGCCGCGACGATGTCCCAGCAGCGGATGTCGCGCGCGAGCGCGAGATCTACCTGGCGACGGACGAGGTGCGGTCGAAGCCCGAGCAGGCGAGAGAGAAGATCGTCGACGGCATGCTGCGGAAGCGGTTCTTCGGCGCGAACGTCCTCGTCGACCAGGACTGGATCCACGACTCGTCGAAGACCGTCGGCCAGGCGCTCGCCGACGAGGGCGCCGAGGTGCTCGAGCTCGAGCGGTTCGAGCTCCACGACTAGCGTGACTGCGCAGCCCGATGCATCCGTCGTCGACCGGCGCGAGGCGCACCCGGTGTTCCGCCGAGTTCTCCTGAAGCTCTCGGGCGAGTCGCTGATGGGCGCACGTGAGTACGGGATGGACCGTGGCACGATCGACTCGATCGCCGAGGAGGTCGTCGCGGTACAGGCGAGCGGTGTCGAGACGGGCATCGTCGTCGGCGCGGGGAACATCTACCGGGGGATCGCAGCCGCAGCCGAGGGCATGGACCGCGCGACGGCCGACTACGCGGGCATGCTCGCCACCGTGCTCAACGCGCTCGCGCTGCAGGACGCGCTCGAGAACTGCGGAGCGCACACGCGTGTGATGTCCGCGCTCGAGCTGAAGGAGGTCGCCGAGCCGTACATCCGCCGGCGTGCGATCCGGCATCTCGAGAAGGGCAGGATCGTGATCTTCGCAGCGGGAACGGGGAATCCGTTCTTCACCACCGACACGGCGGCCGCACTGCGGGCGCTCGAGATCTCGGCCGACGCCATCCTGATGGGCAAGCACGGCACCGAAGGCGTCTACGACGGCGACCCGCGACTCCACCCGAATGCGGAGCTTCTTCCGGAGCTGACGCACTTGCAGGCGATCGAGCGAGGCCTCAAGGTGATGGATACGACTGCGCTCTCGCTCTGCATGGACAATCACCTTCCCATTCACGTGTTCGCGCTCGAGCGGGGCAACATCCGCCGGGTCGTCGACGGGGAGCGAGTCGGCACCATCATCTCGACGTCGGTCAAGGAGGAGCGCTGATGGCAACGGTGGACGAGCTGATCACCGACGCGACGCGACGCATGGACAAGTCAGTCGAGTCGACGCGCTCGGAGTTCAACACAGTCCGGACAGGTCGCGCCTCGGCGGCGCTCCTCGACCGTGTGAACATCGACTACTACGGTCAGTCCACACCGCTCAAGCAGCTCGCGACGATCAACGTCCCCGAGCCGCGCATGCTGACGATCCAGCCGTTCGACCCTTCCTCGATCAAGGCGATCGAGAAGGCGATCCAGGAGTCGGATCTCGGCCTGACCCCGTCGAACGACGGCAAGCTCGTCCGGCTGCCGATGCCGCAGCCGAACGAGGAGCGGCGGAAGGAGCTCGTCAAGATCGTCCGGAAGCTCGCGGAGGAGGGCAGAGTCGCCGTGCGCAACGTCCGCCGTGACGTCATGCACCACCTCAAAGAGCTGTCGACGAACGGCGAGGTCGGCGACGACGACGAGCGGCGCGCGGAGGAACGCGTGCAGAAGCTCACGGACGAGCACACGAAGGCGATCGACGAGCTCCTGAAGCACAAAGAAGCAGAGATCATGGAAGTCTGAGCGGCGCGGAGCCGCGCGCCTTGAACCTCCTCACGAAGATCAGAACACTGCGGCACGTCAAACCGGCGCACGAGCCGGCGCGGACGGACGTCGCGCACGCCGTCGCGATCATCATGGACGGCAACGGCCGCTGGGCCCGCAGGCGCGGCCTGCCGATCGCCGAGGGTCACCGTGCAGGCTCGCGTGCGCTCCGTCCGGTCGTCGAGGCGGCGATCGATCTCGGCGTGCAGTCGCTTGCCGTCTATGCGTTCTCGACGGAGAACTGGTCGCGGTCGCCGGAAGAGGTGGAGATGCTGATGGAGATCTTCACCGAGACGATCGACCGCGAGCTTCCCGACCTCGTGCGACAGGGCGTTCGTACGCGCTTCGTCGGCCGGCGCGATCGAGCACCGGAAGCACTGCGGGCGAAGATGACGGCGCTCGAGGAGGCGACCGCGTCGAAGAGCCGTCTCCAGCTGTGGATCGCCTTCGACTACGGTGGCCGCGCCGAGATCGTCGAGGCCGCCCGGCGAGCGGTCGAGCTGGGCCGCGTCGATCTCGACGAAGACTCGTTCGCGGCACTCCTGTACGAGCCCGACATGCCCGACCCCGATCTGCTGATCCGCACGTCGGGAGAGCTGCGGATCTCGAACTTCATGCTCTGGGAGCTCGCCTACGCCGAGCTGGTGTTCGTCGAGGAGCTGTGGCCGGACTTCACTGGCGAGGATCTGCGTGCGGCGCTCGACGACTACGCCCGCCGGAGACGCCGCTTCGGCGGCAGGTGAGTCGCTGAGCCAGCTCGCTTCGCGTGTGCTGGTCGCGGTCGTCGGCGCGCCGATCGTGCTCGGAATCGTCTTCCTCGGCGGTTGGTGGCTGTTCGCCCTCGCCGTGGTGGCGGCGCTCTTCGCGCTGCACGAGTACGCAGTGCTGCTGCGCCCCCTGCGGCCCGTCGTGCTCGCGGCCTACGCGGGCGCGGTGCTCGCCCTCGTCGGCGCAAAGCTCAGCGGCGCGGACTGGATGATCGGCGGCTTCCTCGCGACGATTGTCCTCGCGTTCGTCCTCCACTGGCTCGGAGAGACGCGTCAGTCCGCGACCGTCGCGATCGCGACGACCGTGCTCGGTGCGGCATGGGTTGGCCTTGGCCTCGGTTACCTGCTGCTGATCCGGTCGATCCCCGAGAACGGCCGACTGGCAGCGTTCACGGTCCTGCTCGCCGTGTTCGCGGGCGACATCGCTGCGTACGTCGCCGGCCGGCTGATCGGACGCCACCGGCTCGCGCCGAAGCTCTCGCCCGGCAAGACCTGGGAGGGCTTCGTCTTCGGTACGGCGGCGACGGTGTTCGTCGCCTTCGTCGCGCTGTACAAGCAGCACTACCTGTCCGTCGGGAACTCGATCGTCCTCGGAGTGGTGATCGCAGTCGCCGCACCGCTCGGCGACCTGTTCGAGTCGGGGCTGAAGAGAGACATGGAGGTCAAGGACACCGGCCGGGTGCTGGGAGCCCACGGCGGCGTGCTCGACCGCATCGACTCGCTCCTCTTCGCAGCAGTCGCGTCGTACTACATCCTCCTGGCGCTGAACGCGGTCTGAGCCGGCGGGCAGTCGACCGCATCCAGAGGATCGAGCGATCGGGCCGTCGCACCGATAGGAATCCGACGGTCTGCTCAGCTCGAAGACTCTTACGTGTTCCTTAACCGCCGCACCATGGCCGCACCACACTGTTTCGGTACAAAGAACGGCCTCGCGCGAACGCGGAGGCGACGATGCCAGAACCTACACTTCAAGTAAGAACGGCTCTGCTAAGCGGCAGGGCCGTTCTTTCTACCGGCACTTTCTACCGGCTCTAGACGCTGAGAGGATTCCGCATCGGTGCCGTCGCGCAACGCGGCGGCAAGGCAGACGTGAAGGAGCGATTGGGATGTACGCAGTGATCGGCAGGGTGACGATCAAGCCGGGGCGCGAGGAAGAGACGCTTTCGATGATCCGGAACCATGGTGTCGCGATGCTGCAGAACATGACCGGATCAGCCGGCGGCTACTGGGCGAGAACCCTCGGCGACGGAGACCTCATCCAACACTCCGTCTGGCTCTTCGACTCAGAGGAAAACTCGCGTGCCGCAGAGGCCACCTTCAACCGGCTCCGCGAGATGCCGGACGCGCCGGCAACGTTCGTGAGCGTGGACGTCTGTGAGGTCATCGGCCAGGCGTAGGGACTGGTTGGCGTCTGGGTCGCACAGGCGTACGCTCCTCACGTGCAGCTCTACGCACTGGTCGAGGGCGGCGATCCCGAGGCGATCCCAGGACACGCAATGGCGGACGTCCCCATCATCGTGTACGCACTGCCTGGTCGGCGCGCGCTTCGCACAGGAGTTCTGTTCTCTGCCGGCACCCTCGTCGCTGTTTATTTGGGAGTGCGCGCGTTGATCGATGGTCCTGGTGCAATTTCGAGCAGTTTCTTTTGGGGGTCCGTGCTGATTGGATTCGGCTTTTGCGCCTTAGTGTTTGCGGTCGGCACTGCACGCGTCGCCTATCACTCGTTCAGTCTTTGCCGGTGCCAGAAGCCCTACTTCCGGAGCTCCTTGGTGTTTGTGTTGCTCCCCGGCGTGACACCTTCGCCACTCGATCCGACGTTTCTCGACGGATACGACCGACGGCGGATCGGGGCCGCGAGCGTGACCTGCTTTGGACTCGAGCTGAGTCTTCCACACTGTCGATATCGGGCGACCGAGGCGGTCCGGAGCTTCCATTATCGGCCTGTGGAACTCCAACGAGAGACTCTGCGCAAGCAGCTCGCCGAGTCACGCGCAGAGCTCTCGCCGAACTGACCAATGCCCAGAGCCACAGGGGCAGGGCTACTGAGCGAAACGCTTCCGCGTCTGGTCGCGGCCACCGTTGTGACGTCCGTTGTGATCGCCGGACCGATCGTCGATGCCAGCGAGGCTGGCCCTGCCAAGCAGACGCAATGCGGTCTGACGGTTGACGGCAGTTCGCGCATCGTGGTGGCGGGGATTACGTGCGTGAATGCGCGACCTCTCGCTGAACGCCTCGAGCGAACCGGCAAGTGCGCCTACCCATTCATACCGGCGGCAAGCGTCCTCGGCTGCCTCACGTTCGGTGGAAAACGTTCCTACGTCCTCATCCCCGTCGTAGCCGACGGCTGGGTCATGTCACCACCGTGGTGAGTGTGCGCGGCCGCGATACCCAGCAGGTGGAGGAACTTCTAGCTCAGTCGGCTCTTGGTCACTCCTTCAATCTAGGAGGTCAGCCTCGATGCTCCGGAAAGTCGTACCCAGCCCTGCGATGGCAGTGGCGCTCCTCGCGCTCGCCGTAGCGTTGAGCGGAACAGCTGTTGCGGCTGGGGTAGTCCCCGTCGCTCGACGTGCGTACAGCGCCGACAACGCCAAGAAGCTCCAGGGTCTCACAGCTTCCCAACTCGTTGCCAAGTCTGACCCCGCCTTGCGGATGACCCTCGCGACGTCCGACTGGTCGCTGATACCCGGCCAGGCCGGCGTCGTAGATGTCTTCTGCGTCGCGCCGACACGCCCAATTTCGGGCGGCTTCACGAACGTCACCCCTGGCAACCCAACGCCACTGGTCTACTCCATCGACTCGCTTCCCGACGGATCGACTTGGAAAATGATCCTCGTCAACGACAGCCTCTACAGCGTCAAGGGGACGGCCTGGACGGTGTGCGTGAGCTAGGAGCATGGGAGCTGTAGAAGATCACGTAGAAAGTCGCCACCAACGGCCCGTTCATGCGGCTCGAGCCGCAGTGGCGCGGGCTGCTCAGGGTTGAGGCGATCGACCTGTCAGGCGCCGAGCTCTCTCCGAACTGACGCGAGGGCAGGTCCGAGTTCCGATCGGGTGCGATAGCTTCGAGTGCGTGGCGATCCAGCGCATGGATCACGTCGGTGTCGTGGTTGACGACCTCGCCGCCGCGGTCGAGTTCTTCGTCCAACTCGGACTCGAGCAGCAGGCCAAGGGATCAGTCGAGGGCAATTGGGTGGACCGGATCGTGGCGCTCGAGGGGGTTCGGCTCGACATCGCCTTCGTGCGGACCCCGGATGGCCATGGACTGCTTGAGCTGATCAAGTTCCACTCACCTCGAGCTGAGAGCGACGGCGTGTACGCGCCTGCCAACAGCCGGGGGCTTC
>DASPSY010000007.1:0-12976 GCA_035623685.1 Gaiellaceae bacterium | reverse complement strand
GCTGATCGAGCGTCGCGGTCATCCGCGCGAGCGTCTGCTCGGCGACAGCCGCTATGCCGCCGTCGGGCGGCGGGTCGTCTGATGCCGGCCTGGACCTTCGACACGCCGGGACCGGTCGGGCTCGACCTCGAGCTACCGCTCGGACGGGTCGAGCTCGAGACCGTCGAGGGGACGACGACGCACGTCGACCTCGAGGGCAGCTCGGAGTTCGAGGACATCATGGCGAAGGCGATCGTCGAGGCGGTGCAGCGTGGGAACGGGCATCAGGTCCGCGTCGAGGTCCGTGATCGCACCGGCTTGATCATCAGGATCGGGAACGCGCCCACCATGCGGCTGCGCGTGAGCTGCCCGCCCGAGGCCGACGTCGTCGTTCGGACGAAGTCCGCAGACGTGCGGGCGCGCGGGAGCTACGGCTCGTTCGAGGCGAAGACGGCTTCCGGCGACGTCGGCCTCGACCGGGTAAACGGTGACGCCCGGCTCAAGACGGCCAGCGGCGACGTGGCGATCGAGCGGGCCGGCGGGACCGTACAGGTGCAGACCGCATCGGGTGACGTTGCGCTGCAGAAGGCGCGCGGCGACGTCGCTGTGCAGGCCGTCTCGGGCGACGTCTGGCTGAAGGACGCGAGCCGGTCGGTCCGCGTGAACACCGTCTCCGGCGACCAGCGTCTCGAGGCGGTCGTCGAGGGGGCCGTGCAAGCGGAGTCCGTCTCCGGCGACGTGCTCATCGGTGTCCGGCGCGGCGCGCGCGTCTACGTCGACGCCAAGACGGTCAGCGGCTCGACGAGCAGCGAGCTGGAGCTCACCGATGCACCGGCGGGCCACGACGCTGGCGCCGACGAGGGCGACGGGCCGATGGTCGAAGTGCGGGCGAAGACGGTGAGCGGCGACATCGCCATCGTCCGGGCCGCGGCGGCGCCGAGCGAGACGCCGGCGTCCTGAAGAAGCGAGACGCCGTGCGACTCTGGCCGTCCGGCGGTCTCTGGCGTCATCACGACTTCCTGAAGCTCTGGACCGCGCAGGGCGTCAGCGAGTTCGGCTCGCAGATCAGCCAGATCGCGATCCCGCTGGTCGCGGTGATCGGGTTGCACGCGAGCGCCTTCGAGGTAGCCGCCCTCGAGACGGTGCTGTTCCTCCCGTTCCTCCTGTTCAGCCTGCCCGCCGGTGTCTGGGTAGACCGGCTGCGGCGCAGGCCGATCCTCGTCGCCGCGGATGCGGGCCGCGCCCTCGCGCTCGCGTCGATCCCGATCGCTGCCGCGATGCACAGCCTGACGATGGCGCAGCTGTACGTCGCCGGCTTCGTCGCCGGGACACTCACCGTCTTCTTCGACGTCTCGTACCAGTCGTATCTGCCGTCGCTCGTCCAGCGCGGCGACCTCGTCGACGCGAACTCGAAGCTCGAGGTCACGCGGTCGGCCGCACAGATCGGCGGCCCCGGGCTCGCCGGCCTGCTCGTGCGCGCCGTCGGCGCGTCCTACGCAGTGCTCGCCGATGCGCTGAGCTTCGTCTGGTCGGCGGCGTTCCTCTTCTCGATTCGCAAGCAGGAAGTGCTTCCGGAGTTGACAGAGGAGCGGCCGCCGGTCCGCCGCGAGCTGGTCGACGGACTCAAGTACCTCGTCCGTCACCGCTACTGGCGGCCGATCTCGATCTCGACGGCGACCTTCAACTTCTTCAACAACGTCGCCTTCTCGATCCTGATCGTCTACGCAGTGCGGCGGCTGGACATGAGCCCACTCGAGATCGGTCTCACGTTCTCGCTCTCGAACGGCGGTGCGCTGATCGCGGCGATCTTCGCGAAGCGCATCGGCACGCGGCTCGGCGTCGGCCAAACGATCGTGCTCGGCACGATCGTCGACAGCGCCTCTCTCGTGCTCGTGCCGCTCGCGCCGGCCTCGTTCCCGATCCCGTTCCTCGTTCTCGCCTTCTCGCTCAGCGGCTTCGGCGTCGTGCTCTACAACGTCACGGCGATCAGCCTCACGCAGGCGCTCGTGCCTGAGCGCCTGCTCGGGCGGGTCAACGCGTCACGGCGCTTCATCGTCTGGGGAACGATCCCTCTCGGCGCGCTCCTCGGCGGTGTGCTCGCATCGACGATCGGCATGCGCCCGACGATGTTCATCGGGACGCTCGCATCGACGCTCGGCGTCGTGCCGCTGCTCGTCTCGCCTGTGCACTCGATCACGACGATGCCCGAGCAGCCTGAGGCGAGCGCAGTCATCGACGCGCTGCTCCCCGCGGTTCCGCGCATCGCACCCGAGCCGACGGCGGCCGCCTGATGCGAAAGCTGCTCGCCATCCGCGACGCGCGCATCTTCCTGATCGGGTGGACGCTCTCGCAGTTCGGGGACTGGGCGATGTTCATCGTCCTCGGCGTCTGGACGAAGGCGCTCACCGGCAGCAACGCGGCCGCCGGACTCGTCTTCTTCGCCCTGTCGCTGCCGTCGCTGTTCTCGCCGCTTGCAGGCCTGGTCGTCGACCGCGTGCGGCGCCGGCCGCTGCTGATCGCCGTGTACTCGTTCGAGGCCGTTGCGGTTCTCACGCTCCTCTTCGTCCACGATCGAAGCGACGTCTGGATCATCTACGCGGTCACGCTGCTCTACGGCGCCGCGGCGACGGTCGGCGGCTCGGCACGCTCGGCTCTACTCACGGTCACCGTGCCGCACGAGCTGCTCGGCGAGTCGAACGCGATCTTCCAGTCGGTCCGCGAGGGGCTGCGGCTGATCGCACCGCTGACGGGTGCGGGGATCTACGCCGCCGCGGGCGGGGGAGTCGTGGCCGTGCTGGACTCGGTGAGCTTCGTCGGCGTGATCGTCGCGCTGTTGATGATGCGGACGCCCGAGCCGCGCTTCGCTCGCGTCGAGCACGACTTCTGGTCCGAGGTCTTGGCCGGCGCACGGCACATCGTCCGCACGCTCCCGCTCCGGCAGATCGTGCTCGCCACCGGCTCCGCGCTGATGGTCGTCGGCTTCGCGGAGACCGTGATCTTCGCGGTGATCGACCAGGGGCTCCATCGCCCGCCGTCGTTCTTCGGCGTGCTCAGCTCGCTGCAGGGCGTCGGCGCGATCGCGGGCGGCGTCACAGCCGTGCGCGGGCTCCGGCGCCTCGGCGACGTGCGCGTGTCCGGCGTCGGGATGGCGCTGTTCGCGCTCGGCGACGTGACGATGATCAGCTCGAGCCTGCCGCTGATCCTCGTCGGAATCGTCGTCGCGGGCTGGGGCGTGTCGTGGCTGATCGTCGGTTTCGGGACCGCGATCCAGACCAGGACGCCGCTGCGCCTTCAGGGACGCGTCGCGTCCGCGGCCGACGTTCTCGTCAACACGCCGCAGACCGTCTCGATCGCGCTCGGGGCAGCGCTGATCTCGGTGG
Organism: Gaiellaceae bacterium; assembly: GCA_035623685.1. Lineage (GTDB taxonomy): Bacteria > Actinomycetota > Thermoleophilia > Gaiellales > Gaiellaceae > 3-1-20CM-4-69-9. Next base: position 9,617 of record DASPSY010000007.1, on the reverse strand, counting down.
TGGACTACCGCGTGCTGGTCGTCGTGATGGGGGGCTCGGTCGCGCTCTGCGCGACGTACCTGCTCACCCGGTCGCGGGAGGCGACCCCTGCGGCTCCTCCGACGGAGCCGGCTGAGTCGACGGAGCCTGCGCGATCTCCTTCGGCTGATCGCCCGAGCCGACCTCGGCCTTCAGCTGCGCCAGCTCCTGATCCACCTGGTTCTGCGACGACAGCTGCGCCAGCTCCCGGTCGAGCTGCGTCTGGTCCGAGGTGAGATCCTCGAGCTGACCTGACGAGACCAGCTCGTCGAGCGCAGAGGCGCGCGCCTGCATCTGCTCGGTCTTGTCCTTGGCGCGCTGGATCGCGAGGCCCGTGTCCTCCATCTGCCTGCCGATCCCGGTGGCAGCCTCGCCGATCCGCACCTGCGCCTCGGCCGCCGAGTACTGCGCCTTGATCACTTCCTTCTGCGACCGGAACTGTTCGATCTTCGCCGAGAGCTGCTGCTCGTTCGCGACGAGCTTCTCCTGTTGCTGCTCCAGTTGCTGTACCTGGCCGTCGAGCTGCTGGAGCTGCTGCTGGATGCCGGACTTTCGCTCGAGCGCCTGACGCGCGAGGTCCTCGCGATTCGCGGCGACGGCCTGGCGCGCCTGCGTGTCGAGCTTGACGACGTTCTGCTCGAGCTGCTGCGTCTGGAGCTGGAGCCGCTTCTTCGCGGTGACGACGTCGGCGATGCCGCGCTTGACGTTCTGCAGGGACTCGAGCTGCTTCTCGTACGAGTAGTCGAGCGTCTCGCTCGGGTTCTCGGCTCGGTTCAGCAGCGCCGAGAACTTGGCCTTGATGATCGTCGAGGTCCGTGACATCAGCCCGGGCATTCGTCCTCCATGTTCTAGGGGTGCCCAGGTAGCGTACAGCCGTGCTGGTCGAGCGGAGCATGCACCCCGACTACCTCTCGAACGCGTATCTCGTCGCGTCCGAGGAGGGCGGGAAGGCGGTCTTCGTCGACTCGGGAGCGCCGCTCGAGCCGCTCCGACAGGCGATCGACCGCTGGAGGGTCGAGCCGGTGGCGATCCTCCGGACGCACTCGCACGGCGACCACGTCGAGCACGAGAGCGAGCTCCGCCTGCCGGTCCACACCGATGCGTTCGAGGTCGACGGGCTGCAGGTGGAGGCCTACCCGACGCCCGGTCACTCCGACGACATGGTCGCGTTCGTGGTGAACGGCGAGGTGGTCTTCACCGGCGACACGCTGTTCAAGGATTCGGTCGGCGGTGGCGACTTCGCGCGTGTCCGCTCGTCGGTGATGGAGGTGCTGTTCGGTCTCCCGCACGAGCTCCGCGTCCTCCCTGGTCACACCGACGAGACGACGCTCGCACGCGAGTGGGAGCACAATCCGTTCGTCCTCGTCTGGCGCGGTGCCGAGCCCGAAGGAACAGAGGCCTGCACGGTCGGTGGGGACGACGCGACGCTGATCGTCTGGTCGCCGGACTACGACGGCAGTGGCAAGGCGTGGGTCCGGTTCGCCGACGGCCGCGACGCGATCGTCGGCGGCTCGCGCGTCACCCGCTGAACCGCGCGTCCACGTCCGGTAGTTTCTCGAAGCCCGAGAACGTCCCGTCGTCCTTGATCTCCTGCGCGGCACGGAGGAGCCCGGCCCACGCAGCGCGCGCGAGCGTGCCGCCGACGCTGATTCGGCGCACGCCGAGCGAGGCAGCCTCCGCGACGGTGATGAACGGAGCGTTGACGAGGAGGTTCACGGGCTTGGGTGCCACGGCGGCGACGATCGCCGAGACGTGCTCTGTCGTCGCGATCCTCGGAGCGTAGAGACAGTCCGCCCCGGCCTCGGCGTACGCCTGCAACCGTCGAATCGTCTCGTCGATGTCGGGGCGACCGACCACGAAGCCCTCCGACCGACCGGTGAGGACGATGCCGGTTCCGCTCTCGTCGATCGCCTGTCGCGCAGCGCGTACGCGCCCGACCGCAAGCTCGAACTCGTACAGCGGCTCGGCCGCGTCGCGCGTCGAGTCCTCGATCGAAAGCCCGGCGATGCCCGTCTCTGCGGCGAGCCGCACGTTCTCGGCGACCTGCTCCGGATCGTCGGCGAAGCCGCCCTCGAAGTCGGCGTTCACAGGGACGTCGACCGCACGTGCGACGACACGGAGATGCTCCAGCGCCTCTCCGACGAGCAGCCCGTTGTCGGGTTTCCCCAATGACCACGCATAGCCGGCGCTCGTCGTCGCCAACGCCTCGAAGCCGAGCTGTTCGAGAGCGCGCGCGGTGCCGGCGTCCCAGGGGTTCGGCATGACGAAGCACCCGGCCGCGTGCAACCTGCGAAAGGTATCGACCCGTTCGTCCTGCGACGTCATGTCACTCCGATCCGAAGTCGGGAGTCTGCCTGAAACCAGCGGCCGGGAGCGGCTCACTACGATCCCCTCGACAAGCAGCGGAGGAGGCCACTTGGCGTCAGCGGGGTTTATCGACCACATCGGAATCGGCGTTCCGGATCTCGCTGCGACGAAGGAGTACTACGACGACCTCATGTCGATCCTCGGACTCCGGCAGTGGTTCGACACCGTCCCGGGCGGCCCGCTGAACTACGGACCTGACGGCGCACGTGGATCGCAGCTCTTCTTCTACCAAGCCGAGGAATCGGGGACATACTCACGCCGCGAGATCGGCCTCCATCACCTCGCATTCCTGGTCGCAAGTCGAGCGATCGTGCAAGAAGCACACAGTTGGGCCCGTGCGCGCGAGGCCGTCATCCTGGACGCGCCGCGCGAGTTTCCCCAGTACGGGGAGCACTGTTTCGCGACGTACTGGCTGGATCCGCACGGCTTCAAGTTGGAGGCCGTCTGCCACCGGCCCGAGGAGAGCTAGCCGGGCGACGAGACGTCGCCGAACCCTGGTTCGTCTCGACATGTCCGCGCGGGTCAGTAGGTTGGCGGCCGATGCGCCTGCTCGTCGCCCGCTGCGAGGTCGTCTACACCGGCCGACGCCCGCCGTCCTCCCCGAGGCGACGCGGCTGATCGTGCTCAAGTCCGACGGCTCGCTGCTCGTCCACGACGACACCGGCGGCTGCAAGCCGTTGAACAGCAAGTTGGCTTTAGAACCGCCAGTCTTCTAACTGTCGCCTCGAGTACGGTCCAGTCTCGTGGTCACCCTTCGACCGATCGGCAACGCGAACCGCGAAGCCGTGGAGGCTCTGGACGTTTCGCAACGGCAGCAGCGGTTCGTCAGCAACGCTGCCGACTCGATCCGCGAAGCAGCGAGGGAGCCGGACGGCCGAGCCCTGTACTGGGCGGTGTACGCGGATGAGATCCCCGTTGGGTTCGTGATGATCAGCGACAATGTCGGAGGCCCCGGTTACGTCCCGCAATACGTCTGGAAGCTCTTCATCGACGAGCGCTATCAGGGTCGCGGCTATGGCACCGCTACGCTCGACGTTGTCGCGGACTACTTCCGGCGGCGACCCGACGTCACGATCATGAGGACGAGTTGCGGACAAGGCGAACGCAGCCAGCTCGGGTTCTACGAGCGTTACGGCTTCGAGCAGACGGGCGACATCGTGTTCGACAACGAGCTGCTGCTCGAGTACGAGCTCCGTTAGCCGCTGGCGGCGACGCCTGTCCGAATCGGACAGTACGGTCCCGCGGCGATGCGCCTGCTCGTCGCCCGCTGCGAGGTCGTCTACACCGGCCGACTGACCGCCGTCCTCCCCGAGGCGACGCGGCTGATCGTGCTCAAGTCCGACGGCTCGGTGCTCGTCCACGACGACACCGGCGGCTACAAGCCGTTGAACTGGATGACGCCGCCGACGGTCGTCGAGGAGGACGACGGCAGCATCGTCGTCCGCAAGCGTGCGGGGAAGTCCGAGGACCGCCTCGAGATCCGGCTCGTCGAGGTGTTGAGCGACTCGTCGCACGACATGGGCGACTCCGCTGCGCTGCAGAAGGACGGTGTCGAGCGGCATCTGCAGGAGGAGCTGGCCGCACAGCCGGCGGCACTCGGCGAGTCGCTCCAGCTCGTCCGGCGCGAATGGCCGACCGACATCGGGCCGGTCGACCTGATGTGCCGCGACGACGAAGGCGCGTGGGTCGCGGTCGAGGTCAAGCGGATCGGAACGATCGACGCGGTCGAGCAGCTCACTCGCTACCTCGAGCGAATCGAGCTCGACGGCTGCCGCGGCGTGCTCGCGGCGCAGGTGATCAAGCCGCAGGCGCGCACCCTGGCCGAGTCGCGCGGCATCCGCTGCGTCGAGGTGGATCTCGCGGTCCTGCGCGGCGATCGTGAGCCCGAGCTCACGCTGTTCGCCTAGTCGGCGAGCGACCTGTCGGCGTCCTTGCCGAACAGCGAGCTCGAGAGGACGTAGAAGAGCGCGATCAGGCCGAAGGCGATCAGGCTCGCAATCGGGCTCAGGAAGGCGAGCAGCGTCGCGGCCGCGTACGTCGGCGTGCCCGGCAGGTAGCTCCGCGTGATCCCCGACACCTCGCGCATATCCGCGTCGTCGCGCAGGAGTCGGCGCGAGCCGTACAGCCAGGTCAACAGAAACATCACTGCCATCAGCGTCAGCGTGATCCCGTAGAGCAACGCCGCGGCCCTGCGGTCTCCGCTCGCGCGGACGTGCTCGGCGACGACCTCCGTCGGGAACGGGATGAACGCGACGACCATCAGGAAGAAGACGTTCAGGAACAGCATCGTGCGGTCGACGCGCTCGAAGTTCCGGAACATCGCGTGGTGGTTGACCCAGATGATCCCGATCGTCAGAAAGCTGATCGCGTAGGCGGCGTACGATGGCCAGAGCCGCGCGAGCTCGTGGCCGAGCGAGCCGCCTCCGGGGACGCGGATGATGAGGATCAGCAGCGTGATCGCGATCGCGAAGACGCCGTCGCTGAAGGCTTCGGCGCGGCCGGTGCTCACGCGGCGAAGCTAGCGGACGCCCGGGACGACCATGTTTCAGCCGGGCGAGCTGAAGCTACACTTCCCGCCCGCGGGGCTATAGCTCAGTTGGGAGAGCGCCTGGATCGCACCCAGGAGGTCGCCGGTTCGAGTCCGGCTAGCTCCATCGCCGCGCGCCAGTCTGGTGTCGCTACAGTCGAGTCAGGTGAACACCGCCGCGATCATCATCGTCGTGCTCGTGGTCGTCGTGATCCCGTCGGCGATCGTCGGGACGATGTTCGTCTGGGCCGCGATCCGCGACGGGCAGTACGACGAAGCGCTCCAACGGCGTCTCGGCATCCGGCGTCAGACGCGACTCGGCCGATAACGGCCGGTCGCCGGTTCGAGGCCGTTGTCACAAACCTCAAGAGGTGCGTCCGAGCGTGACCCGGCTAGGCTCCTAAGGGTGCAGCGAACTCGAGAGGGACGCGGGAGCAACGGCGGCGGCATGCGCGCCGTCTCGCTCGGCGTTGCGACGCTGCGCAAGCTCGAGCCGAGGCACGTCGCGGAGGCGTCGCTCGTCACCGCGCTCTGGTGGTACTCGGCGACCGTGCTCTATCCGACGAGGCTCCTGCGCTGGAGCGGTGTCGCCGATACGGCAGACCCGCTTGGCGACGAGCCGATCGATCCGCCGAGCCCCGGTCTCGGGCCGTACTTCTCACGGTCGGGCGGCGAACCGGTCCTGCTCGACGAGCCGAGTGTGCACCGCCATCTCGTCGAGGAGTTCTCCGAGCTCGCAGAGCTGTACGAGATTCTCGTTCGACCGTTCTCCACGCCGATCTTCGACGAGGCGCTCTCGGTCATGCATCGCTTCCTCGGGCCCGATTCGAGGGTGCTCGACATCGGCTGCGGGCCGGGGCGCGAGCTTCGCCGCGTTGCGGAGCTCGTCCCTCAAGGCGAGGTGGTCGGCGTCGACCTCGCGGCGGGGATGGTCGAGGTCGCGCACGACGAAGCACGAAAGCGGGGGCTCGACAACTGCGCCTTCTTCCAGGCGGACGTCACGGACCTGCCGCGTCGCTTCGACGGCGAGTTCGACCTCGTCTACAGCTCGCTTGCGCACCACCACTACCCCGACCCCTACGCGGCGGCAGCCGGCGTCTTTCGCTGTCTTCGGCCGGGCGGCGTCTACTGCATCATCGATCCCGGTCCGGCGTGGTTCAACGTGATCAGCGCGCCGCTCGGCCGGATCGCCGACCCTGGGTGGATCGGGTGGAAGACGCCGTCGGAGTTCCGTGCGCTGCTCGATGGCGCGGGATTCGTCCGCACGTGCTGGATCCCGCTCCTGCCCGGCTTCGGGATCGCGCTCGGGCAGAAGCACGTCGACTCCGCGTAGAGCTCAGCGCGCGGCGGACCTTCTACGCTGGCGGTGATCGACCTCGACCCGGCCGCGGCCGAACGCATCTATCCGGCCCCACCGGCCCGGGATGTCGAGCAGTTCGAGGTGGCCGATCTCGACGGGGAGCGCCGGATCGACGATGAGGTAGTCGCCCTGCGGCACGAGCCCGAGCAGCGTCCGCAGGAGCAGCAGCGGCGCGCCGGTCGACCAGGCCTGCGGGCTGCACGCGGTCGGGTACTGCACCGGGTACTTCGTCACCGTGCGCTCGTAGCCGCCGAACGCCTCCGGTAGCCGTCCGTCGAAGTACTCGGCCGCGTCGAGGATCCCGGCGGCGATCTGCGCCGCCTCGGCCTTGAAGCCGTAGCGCCGCAGGCCCCAGGCGATGAAGGAGTTGTCGAACGGCCACACGGTTCCGACGTGGTAGCCGATCGGGTTGAAGCGCCCCTCGCCTTCGGCGAGCGTGCGCACCCCCCAGCCCGAGAACAGCCGTTCGCCGAGCAGGTGGCGGACGACTGCCTTCGCCTTCGACTTGTCGACGATTCCGCTCCAGAGGAGATGCCCGTTGTTCGAGCCCAGCGCGTCGACCTGGTTGCCGTCGACGTCGAGGGCGAGCGCGAAGTACTCGTCGTCCTCGACCCAGAAGTCGCGGTTGAAGCGCCGCTTGAGGTCTGCCGCCTGTTTCTCGAGCTGCGTTGCGAGCTCGTCGTCCTTCCAGATCTCGCGCGCGAGTCGGGCGCCGCGAACCTTCGCGTCGTACGCGTAGCCCTGGAGCTCGCACGTCGCGCGCGGGAAGCCGGGTAGCCGACCGTCGCGGTACGAGATCGAGTCCCACGAGTCCTTCCAGCACTGGTTCTCGAGGCCGGTCTTCTCGTTGCGGCGCTGGTACGACACGTAGCCGTTGCCCTGCAGGTCGGCGTACTCGTCGATCCACTGGAGCGCGGCACGTGCCTCGTGCTCGAGGTCGCGCACGAGCTTGCGGTCGCCGGTCCAGCGTTCGTACTCGTCGAGCAACACGACGTAGAGCGGTGTCGCGTCGGCGCATCCGTAGTACGGCGAGTGCGGACGCTCCTCGAATGCAGTCATCTCGCCGTAGCGCATCTCGTGGAGGATGCGGCCGGGATCCTCGTCGCGGAAGTCGTCGATACCGCTCCCTTGCCACTCGCCCAGCGCGAGCAGCGTCGTCGCCGCGAGCTCGGGCTTGAACGGCAGCGCCTGCAGGCTCGTGAAGATGCTGTCGCGCCCGAACATGGTCATGAACCACGGGAGCCCGGCGGCCGGAAGGTGCTTCCCGCCGGCGACCGGCGGCGCGAACCGGAGCGCGGCGAGGTCGACGAGGCTTCGCCGGTACGTGGACTTCAGCGAGTCCCGGTCGCACTCGAGGCGGGGTGCGTCGGCGAGCCACCGCTCGAGGTCGCGCTCCATGGTCGCGGCCGACCTCCGAGCCGGCGAGATCAATCCGGCCATCTCGTGGACGGCGGGCATCGTCACGACCTCGAGCTCGGTCGACCACGAGCCGTGAGGCTCGAGCCTGACCCTGAAGGTGAGGCCCTCCTCGTCCGCAATGGCACGGGTCGAGGCGGAGACCCGGGTCGCGCGCGCGAACGTCTCGCGCTCGTAGCCGAGCAGCAGCTGGCCGCCTTTGACCTGCTCGTAGTACTCGCCTTTCTTCTTCAGCGCGTCCTTCACTTCGAACAGGTCGGCGAAGTCCGAGCCCGCCTCGATCCGAACCTCGAGCGAGACGCGCTTCTCGTCGTGGTTGAGGATCGTCAGCTGCTCACGAAAGCCGCCGCCGACGGTCCGATGCCGGATCACCGAGAGCTTCGCGTCGACGTACACGGTCCCGGTCCCCGGCACGAGGAAGAACCGGGTCTCGTAGTACGCGAGATCGTCGACGGAGAGTGGGTTCAGCCGCTGCCCGTCGATCGTCAGCACCCACTTGGACAGGAAACGCGTGTCGTACGAGAAGAGACCGGTCGGGTCGGTGAGCGACGCCTCGATGTCGCCTCGCTCGTCGGAGACGACGAACGTGTTCCCGTCGAGGATCTTGACGATGCCGTCGCTCATCGCCGGTTCGCCTTTCCCGCTCGCCGAGGTGTCGATCTGCGCCGGTCCTGCGGCCTGGGAAGCAGACGCTGGAACTGCGCGAGGAACTGCGGGTCGAATCCCTCGATCGTCAGCTCGCCGCGCAGGAGCGCGGCCATCGCGTTCGCGCGTCCGGTGAACAGCCGCTCGAAGAGCGGTCGCTCGCCGCGGATCACGACGTCGGCGGGCGCGTTCTTGCGGGACACCTTCACGTCGCCGTTCTTCACTGAGACGAACCAGCGCTCGAGCCGCTTCCCGTCCTTCACGTCGAGCCGCACGGTGCCCGTTGCCTTCTCCAGCTGTGGCTGGGGCCCGCGCGCGGCGGCTCCCTCGAAGAACTCTGCGATCGCGTCGGCCATCGGCACCTCCTCGTTCGTTCACCGCGACACGGTGATTCTGCCGTTACGTCGACGGTGCGAGAATCTGTCGAGGCATTGTGTTCACGCGAAGAACGATCCTGCGCGGTCTACCCGCACTCTGTCTCCTCCTTGTCACATTGCTCTACCAGAGGCTGCTGCGTCGGCGGATCCTGAACTGGGGTGCGAGCGACGCCGAGGTCGCGGCTCGCTTGCCGGGAGACGAGTTGCTCGAGGAGCCCGACGTGGTCACAACGCGGGCGATCACGGTCGACGCACCTGCGTCGGCCGTCTGGCCGTGGCTCGTCCAGATGGGGCCCTCGCCGCGGGGAGGCGCGTACACGTACGACTGGATCGAGAACCTCCTCGGCCTGGGCATGCACAGCGTCGACCGGGTGCTGCCGGAGTACCAGCATCCGCAGGCGGGAGACGTGCTCGCGTTCGGCGCGAACCGAATGCGCTTCGAGCGAGTCGAGGAGGAGCGCGTGCTCGCCACGCGTTCCGAGGACGGGAACTGGGTCTGGAGCTTCGTGCTCGACGAGCGCGACCGGCGAACGCGACTGATCAGCCGCAACCGGATCCGGCTGCGGTCGCTCGGCGCGAGGCTGGGGATGATCCCGATGGAGCCGGGCTCGCTCGCGATGGAAGCCCGGATGCTCCGCGGCATCAAGCAACGAGCCGAGCGCCTGGCGCGCGATCTCGAACGGTCCGCCTGACGCGCCGGCGGAGCTTCTCGTTTCGTCCACCCGAGCGCGGGGGGTATGGTGAACGTCCGGTATCCCAACGGGAAGGAGATGCTCGTGTCAGGCCCCGATGAACGCACGCTGTCCCGCCGTGAGCTCGTCAAGGTCGGAGCTGCCGGCGCCGCGTCCGTCAGCGTCCTCTCGATACCCGGTCTCGGCCGGGCGGCGAGCCTCGGGAGGCTCGGAGC
>DASPSY010000002.1:0-64498 GCA_035623685.1 Gaiellaceae bacterium | reverse complement strand
GACCGCGGTCAACGACCTGATCGGGCTGGCCTTTGGCGGTTCGCTGATCTCGGTGTTCGCGCGGCTCGGCGGCGGCATCTACACGAAGGCCGCGGACGTAGGCGCCGACCTCGTCGGCAAGATCGAGGCGGGCATCCCCGAGGACGACCCGCGCAACCCGGCCGTGATCGCGGACAACGTCGGCGACAACGTCGGCGACTGCGCCGGCATGGCAGCGGACCTCTTCGAGACGTACGCGGTCACCGCCGTGGCGGTGATGCTGATCGGCACCCGCTATCCCGACGCGAAGCTCTACCTCTATCCGCTGGGACTCGGAGGCATCTCGATCCTCGCCTCCGTGATCGGCACGTTCTTCGCACGCGTCGGTCGGAGCGGCTCGATCATGAACGCGCTGTACAAGTCCGTGCTCGTCGCCGTGATCCTCTCGGCGATCGGCTTCATCCCGGTGACGGCGGCATTCGACAACGGGCCCTACTCGTTCAAGGATCTCTACATCTCCGCGCTCGTCGGGCTGATCGTGACCTTCCTGCTCGTCGGGATCACGGAGTACTACACGGGTACGAGGTGGAAGCCGGTCAAGTCGATCTCGGCAGCGTCACAGACCGGGCACGCGACGAACATCATCGCCGGCCTCGCCTACGGCATGCAGGCGACAGCACTGCCGGTCGTCGTGATCGCGGCGGGCATCCTCGTCGCCCACCATTTCGCCGGTCTCTTCGGGATCGGGGTGGCGGTGATGGCGCAGCTGTCGATGACCGGCCTGATCGTCGCGCTCGACGCGTACGGCCCGGTGACGGACAACGCAGGCGGCATCGCCGAGATGGCGGACCTCCCGGACGACGTGCGCGCGATTACCGACCCGCTCGACGCCGTGGGCAACACCACGAAGGCGGTCACGAAGGGCTACGCGATCGGCTCGGCCGCGCTGGCCGCTCTGGTCCTCTTCGACTCGTACACGAGCGGCCTCGGGGACGCGGGCTACACCGTGAGCTTCAACCTGAACGACGCCTGGGTGGTCGCGGGGCTCTTCATCGGCGGGTTGATGCCGTTCCTGTTCGCGTCGCTGGCGATGCAGGCGGTCGGGCGCGTCGGCGGCGAGGTCGTGACCGAGGTGCGGCGGCAGTTCCGTGAGAACCCGGGGATCATGGAAGGCACGGCTCGCCCGGAGTACGGCCGGGCGATCGACATCGTGACGGGCTCGGCGATCAGGCAGATGCTGGTGCCCGCGCTGATCCCCGTGACGTTCCCGATCATCGTCGGCGTGATCAACGCGCGCATGCTCGGCGGCCTGCTCATCGGCACGATCGTGACCGGCCTCTTTCTCGCGATCGCGATGACCTCGGGCGGCGGCGCGTGGGACAACGCGAAGAAGCTGATCGAGGACGGCGCCTTCGGCGGCAAGGGCTCGGAGGCCCACGCCGCCTCCGTGACGGGGGACACGGTCGGCGATCCCTACAAGGACACCGCCGGTCCGGCGATCAACCCGATGATCAAGATCGCGAACATCGTCGCGATCCTGATCATCCCGCTGCTCGTCTCGATCCACACCTAGACATCGATCAAGGGAGGCGGACGTCCGTCACCGCGCGGGCGGCGCGCCGCTCGTCTTCGGGCAGCTCCGTCTCCTTGACCGGGCTGACGAGCGACCAGTGGTCGCCGACCGGGCACCGTTGGAACCTCCACCAGCCGAGGCGTACCGATTTGAAGGAGACGCCGGGGATCCAGATCGTCGTGAACAGGTGGCCTTGCCGGCAGCGGACGACGAGGTTGGCGCCGACGCGATAGCCGCGCCAACGAGCGACGATCGTTCCCACGACGTGGGCGACGAGGACCGCGAGAGCGATGCGTCTTCGCCGCGGCGACGGCATCCGGTCAGGGTAGCCCGCTACTGCTGGTGCGGGACGAGGCCGTCGCCTTCGAGGATCAACGCGGTCAGTCCGGTCGCGCTCGTCGTCTCGTGCTCCTCTCCCTCGGGCCAGTAGACGGCCTCGCCCGCCGCGATCGGTTCGGCGACGCCGCTCGCGCCGCTCACCTCGCCCGCTCCTTCCAGCACGGCGAGGATCTGGGGCAGGCCCGCGGGATGACGCGCGATTCGACCGCCCGGCGCGATGCGGAAGATTGCCGCTTGGATCGAAGAGCCCTCGTGGACCGGACGCGTCAGCGGCGCGACGGTCACCTGCTCGAGCAACGTCTCCGCGCGGGGCTCGAATGCGACGTCGGTGTCGAAGCTGAACCGTTGCACTGAGCTACGCGACGTGCGGCTCCCAAGCCGCCTCGACGACGTATTCGTCCGGGTCGAGGCACCTGACGCTGACGTACTCCGGCTCTTCCCACACCGCGACGATCGTGACGCCGTCGGCGGCCAGGCGGTCCCGGAATCGCCGAACTGCGTCCGGGCTCTCGAGATGGACGCCGAAGTGAAGGATCGGCTCCTCGGCCGGCCCGAGCGCGAGTGAGAAGCCTTCGGCGTCGTAGAGCATCAGGACGTCCCCGTCGTAGCGTCGGGCCGGTTGCGCGTCGAACCCGAAGTACGACTCGTAGAAGCGCCGCGAGCGTTCCTGATCGGAGACCGGGAGGGCGAGGTGCTTCACGTCCGAGCGCGAAGGTACCGACGCTCCGTCGGGCGAGCAACCGGACGAGGTGCGCGGCCATCGTCGTTCCTCGTTAGCTTTCGTCCGTGAGCGCGACGCCCGAGGCCGCACCCGCTCAGCGCCCGGTCGGGCGCAGGCGCAGGCGACAGCAGGGGCTCGAGCGCGTGCTCGGCACGCCTGCGCTCTTCGCGACCGCGTACGGGAACGTCGGCTCGTCGATCTACTACGCGCTCGGCGTCACCGCGGCGATCGCGCTCGGCCTGACGCCGCTCGTGTTCGTGATCAGCGGGCTGATCTTCGCCGCGACCGCCGCGACGTACGCGGAGGGGACGGTCCGCTATCCCGAGGCCGGCGGCTCGTCGTCGTTCGCGCGGCATGCCTTCAACGAGCTCGTGTCGTTCGCGGCCGCGTGGGCGCAGATGCTGAACTACGTGATCACGATCGCCATCTCGGCGTTCTTCGTGCCGCACTACCTCTCGATCTTCTGGCAGCCGCTTAGGACGAACCCGTGGGACATCGTCGGCGGCGCGATCGTGATCGTGATCCTCGTCGGCGTCAACATCGTCGGGATCAAGGAGGCGACGGGGCTGAACGTCGGACTGGCGGTGATCGACTTCGCCACGCAGCTGATGCTCGTGATCGTCGGGTTCGCCCTGATCTTCAGCCCGCACACGCTGAAGGCGAACGTCCACTTCGGCGTCGCGCCGACGTGGGCCAACTTCCTCTTGGCGATTCCCGTGGCGATGATCGCGTACACCGGGATCGAGACCGTCTCGAACCTCGCAGAGGAGGCTCGTGACCCGCCGAGGAACATCCCGGCCTCGATCCGGTTCGTGGCGATCGCCGTCTTCGCGATCTACTTCACGCTCCCGTTGATTGCGCTGTCGGCGCTTCCCGTCGCGAAGGATGAGAGCGGCCACTACGTGACGAAGCTCGGCCAGGACCCGTCCGTCGGCGGCTACAAGAACGATCCTGTGCTCGGCCTCGTGAACAACCTCGGCCTGCACGGCGACGTGCTTCGCGGTGCGCAGTACTACGTCGGCATCCTCGCCGCGACTATCCTGTTCATCGCCACGAACGCAGGCGTGATCGGCGCGTCACGAATCACGTACTCGATGTCGAGCTACCGGCAGCTGCCGGAAGTCTTCCGGAGGCTCCATCCGAAGTTCAAGACGCCGTGGCTCTCGCTGCTCATCTTCGCCGGCTTGATCGCGATCATCTTCATCCTGCCGGGCAACGTCGACTTCATCGGCCGGATGTACGCCTTCGGCGCGATGCTGTCGTTCACGATCGCGCACGCGGCCGTGATCCAGCTGCGGCGGACGCACAAGGACGAGGACGTGAGCTACCGGGCTCATCCGAACCTCAAGATCCGCGGGATCGACTGGCCGCTGTTCGCGATCCTTGGAGGAATCGGTACGGGCGCGGCCTGGCTCGTGGTCGTCGTCCAGGACGCGCCGACGCGGTACGCGGGGCTCGCCTGGCTAGCGCTCGGGTTCGTCATCTACACCGTCTACCGGCGGAGGCTCGGCCTGCCGCTGCGCGAGACGGTGCATGCACCGGTGATGATCGGGCCGTCCGCGGCGCTCGAGTACCGGAGCATCCTCGTCCCGGTCAAACCAGGCCGGATGTCGCTCGAGGCGGTCGACGTCGCCTGCCGGCTCGCGACCGAGCGTCGCGCGTCGATCGTCGCGCTCGCCGTGATCGTCGTGCCGCTCGAGCTCGGCCTCGACCAGGAGCTGATGGAGGAGGAGGCGCTCGCGAACGACGCGCTCGACGAGGCGAAGGCGATCGGCGAGCTCTACGGCGTGCAGGTGATCGGACGGCTCGTGCGCGGGCGCAACGCGGGGCGGGCGATCGTCGACGAGGCTGAGAGTCGCCGCAGCGAGATCATCGTCATCGGGACGCCGCGCCACGGACGCGCGGCGCGCGGAATCTTCAGCGACACCGTGGACTTCGTGCTCAAGCACGCCCCGTGTCGCGTGATGGTCGCTGCCGGCACGAAGGCTGCGTGAGCGTCTATCGCGTGCTCACCGGCGCGCTGGCGCTGGTGTTCGTGGGGATCGGAATCGCGTTGCTCGTCGAGACGGCGCGGTCGGGCGGTGGTGCATTCGGTTACCTGATCGGACTGCTGTTCATCGCCGCGGGCGTCGCGCGCGCGTACGTGCTCTACGCAAGACGTTCGGGCTCGAGCTAGGCGCCGCCGTGCGTGCATGCGCCCGCATCCGCGACGAAGCGGGGCGGGGACGACTGGCCGCTGACGAGCCTGCCGTCGTCGATGTCGCGCGACGGTGCCGTGAAGGTCGCGAACCAGGGGCCGTCGGAGCAGATGCGCACGCGCGCGCTTACCGGGGTGTTCGCTGCGGCGTGGATCAGCCTGCGCTTGCCGTTCGGCGTCCGGAGCGTCATGTCGAGAGGCCCGAAGTGCGCGCCCGTTACGTTCAGCACGAGCCAGCCGGCGAGATGACCGCCGCCGTGTGCAGGCCAGAGCGCGATGCCGCCGGAGCCGAGCAGGCGTCCGTCCCAGTACCGTCCCCACATCAGCGACGAGAGCTGCGCACCGCCGTCGGGGACGACCAGCGCGAAGTGCGGTGATCGCGAGACGACGCGTCCGTGCCGCAGAGTGACGGTCGACGCGTAGCCGTCGACCACGAGCGGCCCGCGGAGGACACCGCCTGGCTCAATCAGCGATCCGTCCTTCGTAAACGAGATCGGCTGCGACGCGAGCTTGTCGGGCGCGACGCCTCCGGGGAGCACGCCGACGCTGTCGATCGATCGGTTCCAGAAGAGCTGCTCGTCCGCATCGGTGACTCGACCACCCGGAGAGACGACGAGGGTCGCCTTGCCGACGCGCGCCGCGTCGACCCACGAGCGATTGGCGGGGAGATCGAGGTGGCGCAGCACATCCGAATTGAGGCGGTCGAACTCGAAGGCACACAGGAACATCGCGCCGGCGGCAACGACCGAGAGCGAGAGCACGATCGCCGTCGCGGCGCGCGGGACGAACGACACGCCGATTGCGACGAGCATGAGCACGGCGGCCGCGACCGCCACCGCCTCCGCCCCGGCGGCGTTCCCGCCGAAGATTCGCTCGAGTTGCTGGACTCCGAGGAGGAACGTCGAGTGGTCGTCGACGCCCGGCTGCGCCCAGTGCGAGAGCGGCAATCGTGCGGAGACTGCGAGCAAGACCGCCGCGATCCCGAGGAGCGCCGTCCGGTGCGGCAGGCCGCGTGTCGCGTAGAGGCCGAACGCGACGGGCATGAGCGGGATGACGTAGAAGAGATACCGCTCCTGGATCAGGACCGTGTCGCCGTAGAGCGCCGCCTCGAGCAGCAGCCCGACCGCGAGTGCGAACGCGAGTGCGCCGAACGCGAGCTCCGTGCGGGACCGCGGCTTGGCGACGGATCCGTACACACCGAGGATCGCGCCGGGCACGAGTACCCAACCGGCGGCGTAGGCAAGGACCATCAGGTTCGCGCCGATCGACTGAGCCATCGCGATCGGGTGGACGTGCGGGTCGAACGCCTCGGAGTAGTAGCCGACGATCCGGTGCGGGCCGGTGACCAGGACGACGATGAGCGCCACCCCACTCGCGAACAGGACAAGCCGCTGCTCGCGAAGGATGCGCCTCGGCTCGCGCTCGCGGACCGCGACGATCGCAGCCGCGGCGATGAAGCACATCGGCAGGATCGCGAACTGCGCGCGCGCGAAAGTCGCAAGCCCCGCGAAGGCGAGGAACGCGAGCTGTGAGCGCAGCGAAGGGCGGGCGAGCGCGCAGATGCCGGCCGCGACCGCCGCGAGCACCAGCGGATACGCAATCGGCTCGGCGACGACCATCGACGCGTAGAGGCCGTCCGGCACGACGAGCGCGAGCGCCGCAGCCGCGATCGCGACCCACTGGGAGGGGTGGACCTTGCGTGCGAGGACGTAGGCGGGGATCGCCGCGAGCGTCAGCGCAGCCGCCTCGATCGCCTGGACGATGCGATAACCGGTGAGGAGGCTGCCGGCGCGCCAGGCCGGCGCAGTGAGCAGCGGCTGCAGCAGCTCCGGGAAGTGGGCCGAGTGGCCGCGGATCGTCGGCGCCCCGACCGCCGCCAGCGCGCGTCCGAGCGCCGCATAGAGGTACTCGTCCGGGAAGTAGTTCGGCGTCGCTCGCTGCCAGACAAGGCAAAGGCGAAGGCCGAACGCCGCGACGAGGGCGAAGACGAGCCAGCGAAGGCGGACGCGGGGCAGCGCGCGTGCTTCAGCCAGCGTCCTGAGCGGCGAGGCGGGCGCGATCACCAGACAGGCATCGGCTTGCGGGACGGCGGCCTTTACCGGGCATAAGCTGCCTGCCATGGCCAAGAAGCTGCCGAAGCTCCAGCGCGTCCTCGACGCGCCGGCGCTCTTCTCGATCGCCTACGGCGAGATCGCCTCGTCGATCTACTTCGCGCTCGGCATCATCGCCTTCCACGCGCTTGGCCTGACGCCGCTCGTCCTGCTCGTCGTCGGCGCCCTCTTCCTCGTCGTCTCGATGTCGTACGCGGAGGGAACCGCCGCGATCCGGGAGACCGGCGGCGCGGCGACGTTCACGCGGATCGCGTTCAACGACCTCGTCGGGTTCCTCACCGGGTGGGCGCTGTTCCTCGACTACCTGATCGTGATCGCGCTCTCGGCGTTGTTCATGCCGCACTACCTCGCCGGCGCGTTCTTCACGAAGATCCACCGCCCCTGGGACGTCGTCTGTGGATGTCTCGTGATCGCGGGCATTGCGATCTTCCGTCTCCTGCACCGAACTCGTCTGCACCGCTGGGCGCTCGCGGTCGCGCTCGTCGACCTCGTCACGCAGCTCCTGCTCGTTGCGATCGGCTTCGCGCTGCTGTTTTCCCCGGACGCGCTCACGCGTGGCACGTCGCTCGGGCACTCGCCGTCGTGGCACTCGATCCTGTTCGCGCTCCCGATCGCGATGCTCGCCTACACCGGCCTCGAGACTGTGGCGAACCTCGCAGAGGAGACGCGGCGACCCGGTCGCGACCTTCCGCGCAGCCTGTTCGGCTCGATCGGCCTCGTCGTGCTGCTCTACGTCGCGATCGCGATCGTCGGCCTCTCGGCGTTCCCACCGCAGCACGGGACGCAGCTCGGCGCGAGCTGGCTGCGCTCGCCGCTGATGGGGATCGTCGCCGAGCTGCGCTTACACCTGCCCGACGCGATCGGCGTGCCGCTACAGGTATTCGTCGGCCTGTCGGGTGCGCTGATCCTGATCACTGCAGCGACCACGTCGATGTCGGGATTCGGCCGGCTCGCCTACTCGCTCGGCGAGCACGGCCAGCTTCCGCGCAAGTTCGGCTGGCTGAATCCGCGGACGCTCGTGTCGCCGCAGTCGATCGTCGCCGCGGCCGTGATCTCGATCGCGCTTCTCGTTAGCACGTCGGTGCTGACGCACCCGGTCTTCTTCCTCGCGAGCCTCTTCAGCTTCGGCGTGTTGCTCGCATTCACAGCGTCGCAGCTCGCCGTGATCAAGCTCCGCTTCACCGAGCCTGAGCGCCGACGCCCGTATCACGTGCCGTTCTCGATCGGCCGGGTTCCGGTTCCGTCGCTGGTCGGCGCGGTGCTGACCTTCGCGATCTGGATCGTCGCGATCGAGACGCACAAGGGCGCGCGGTACGGCGGTCCTGCGTGGCTCGCCGTCGGCCTGGTCCTGTACGTGGTCGTCCGGAAGTCCCGCGGTGAAGGCCTGCTCGAGCGGGTCGTGTCGGCGGACGAGCGCCCGAACCTCGTCGAGGCGGAGTTCTCGAGGATCCTCGTGCCGATGAAGCTCGGCGAGATCGGCGAGGAGATGGTCGCGACAGCGGTGAAGCTCGCCCAGGAGCGGGGCGCCTCGGTCGAGGCGCTCCACGTGATCCGTGTACCGCTCGACCGGCCGCTCGACGCGGAGCTGCACGACGAGGAGGAACGCGCCGAGGCCTCCCTCGAGGAGGCCAAGCTGCTCGGCGCGGACTACGGGGTCGAGGTGCGGGGCGCGACCGTCCGCGCCCGCTCGATCGGCAAGGCGATCGTGGAGGAGGCGACGAGAGCCGGCGTCGACCTGATCGTCCTCGGCTCGTCCCCGCGGTGGCGTCGCCAGTCGCGGTTCTTCTCCCCGACCGTCGACTACGTCCTGAAGAAGGCGCCGTGCGAGGTCCTGATCGTCGCGTTTCCCCAGAGCGTCCTCGCCGGTGATCCGGCACCTGCATGAGAGCCGCGAACCGAGCTAGGCTGAGCGAGTGAAGGCATTGATCATCGGGTGCGGACGCGTCGGCTCGACCGTCGCCAAGCGGCTCGCTTCGGAGGGCTGGGACGTGACGGCCATCGACGAGAAAGAGGGCGCGCTCTCGCGACTCGGCGAGGATTGGACGGGCGGCTTCGTCGTCGGCCACGGCATGGACACCGACGTCCTCCGGGAGGCCGGTATCGAGGACGCTCATGCGGTGGTCGTGTCCACCGACGGCGACAACACGAACATCGTGATCGGCCAGGTCGCGCAGAAGCGCTTCGGCATCGACTGCACGGTGGTGCGCATCCTCGATCCAGCGCGCGCCGACTTCTACGCGCAGCGCGGGCTGCGGACGATCTGCCCGACCTCGACTGCGATCGACGTCCTGACCGAGGCAGTGCGGTCGTGCGAGATCCCGCGCGAGCGGCAGGAGGTCGGATCCTAGCGTGTACGTGCTGATCGCAGGCGGCGGAAAGGCGGGCGCCAACGTCATGCGCAGCCTGCTCCGCACCGGCCACGAGGCGACGCTGATCGAGCAGGAGCGCGACCGCTTCGAGATGCTCGAGCAGGAGTTCGAGCATCAGGCGATGCTCGGCGACGCCACGGAGATCTTCGTGCTCGAGAAGGCGGGCATCCGCCGTCCGCCCGACCTCGTTCTCGCCTTGACCGGCGACGACGAGGACAACATGGTCATCTGCCAGCTCGCGAAGGAGAAGTACGGCGTCGCGAAGGTGATCGCGCGCGTGAACGACCCTCGCAACCAGGCGCACTTCGACCTCCTCGGCATCTCCCCGACGGTGTGCGCGACGTCGAGCATCATGGGTCTCGTCGAGCACGAGGTCCCGGAGCACGAGCTCGTCCACCTGCTCGAGCTGCGGAAGGAGAACCTCGAGATCGTCGAGGTACAGATCGACAAGTCGTCGCCGTCGGCCGGCAAGCGCGTCGAGAAGCTGCCGCTGCCGGACGGCGCACGGCTGATCTCGATCATGCGCGACGGGACAGCCGAGATCGCTGTCGGCTCGACCGAGCTGCAGCCGGGGGACCAGGTGCTTGCGATCCTGGAGCCCGGCAAGGAAGACGAGCTCCGGCGCGTCCTCCTCAAGGGCTAGCGCGCAGCAGTCTCTGGCTACCCTTGGAAGCCGATGATCGGCGTGCTTCTCGCCGCGGTCACGTTGCTCGCGGCTCCGCCTGGGCACGACTGGACGAGGTTCGGCTACGGGCCGGCTCGGTCGAGCGCCGCGCCCTTCGCGACCGGCATCACGGCGGCGAATGCGTCACAGCTCGTGCAGCAGCGCGTCGAGCTCCCCGGCACGGCGGACTCCTCCGCGATCGAGCTGCACGGCGTCTCGGTCGCCGGCGCGGCGCGCGACGTGTTCTTCCTCACGACCACCTACGGCAAGACGGTGGCGGTCGACGCGGCGACCGGCCGCATCCTCTGGACATACACGCCGCCCGGCTACTCGTCGTGGGCGGGCTCGTACCGGATCACGACGGCGACACCGGTGGCCGATCCGAGCCGGCGCTTCATCTACACGGCGAGCCCGGACGGGCTGGTCCACAAGCTCGCGGTCTCGAATGGGCGCCCGATCTGGTCCCGCGCGATCACACTGCTTCCGAGCCGCGAGAAGATCGCCGCCTCGCTGAACTACTTCCGCGGGCTCGTGATCGCGACCACGGGGGGCTACATCGGCGACCAGCCCCCGTACCAGGGACACGTCGTCACTCTGCGCGGCTCCACGGGAAGGATCGTCCGCGTCTGGAACTCCCTCTGCAGCAACCGCCACGCGCTGATCCAACCTGCGTCGTGCCCGGCCAGCGACTCGGCGATCTGGGGCCGCGCGGGCGCCGTCGTCGTGCCGGGGACCGGCAGGCTGCTCGTCGCCACGGGAAACGCGCCGTGGAACGGCAGCACGAACTGGGGAGACAGCGCGCTCGAGCTGACGGCGAACGCGAGCCGCCTCCTGCAGAACTGGACGCCGCGCAACCAGGACGAGCTGAACCGCGACGACCTGGATCTCGGCAGCACCTCGCCTGCGCTGCTCGGCAACGGCCTCCTGTTGCAAGGAGGGAAGGACGGCAAGCTTCGCGTCCTCGACTTGCGGCGCATGAACGGCACCTCTCGCGCGGGACCGCGGCTCGGCGGGGAGCTCCAGACCGTCTCGACGCCCGGCGGCACCGACCTGTTCACGGCTCCAGCCGTCTGGCACGCCGGAAGCACCACGTGGGTGTTCGTCGCCGACAACGACGGCACCGCCGCGTTCAGAGTTCTCGGCCGCCGGATCAACCCGGCCTGGAGCAACAGCCGGGCGGGGACGAGCCCGGTCGTCGCCGGCGGGCTCCTCTACGTCTACGACCCGTACGGTGCACTGCGGATCTACGACTCCAGTACGGGGAAGGTCGTCGCGACGCTGCCCACCGGCCAGGGCCACTGGAACAGCCCGATCGTCGTCGACGGTCGGATTGCGCTCCCCGAGGGAAACGCCAACGACCACAAGACGTCGGGCGTCCTCGACATCTACCGCCTGCCCTGAGCGTCGGCTAGCTGCTGCGGCGGCGCCTGACGGTGGGCGTCTGCTGGCCGAGCGCGGCGTACGCGAGGGCCTGCAAAGACTCGTTCAGCGTCGCGAGCTCGCGGCTGATCCGAAGCAGCTGCTCGTTCGTGTCGAGCCGGCGGGTCAACGAGTGGACCTCGTCGCACAGCCGGTCGAGCCGC
Source organism: Gaiellaceae bacterium (assembly GCA_035623685.1). GTDB lineage: Bacteria > Actinomycetota > Thermoleophilia > Gaiellales > Gaiellaceae > 3-1-20CM-4-69-9. The sequence continues at coordinate 52,962 of DASPSY010000002.1, read as the reverse complement.
TCGAGCAATGCGTCGAGCTGCCGGTCGCCGACCTCGTTCCGATCCATCGGCGTCATCTTAGGTCGAGCAGCTCCGCGCGCGTTCGCACCACGCGCGCGTCTGCGCCGAGTCGTGCGAGGAGCCGACCGAGCGCCTCCGGTCCGGTCTCGAGCGTCTCGACGCGTCGTGTGGCCCCGAGCTGCGACAGGGCGACGCGCGCGAGTGGCTCGGGTGCTTCGGTGAAGACGCCGATCCGCGCTCCCGCGGCTTGGAGCCGCCGCAGCGCGGCGCTCGCCTCCGCGTCGGGGCGGAAGTAGACGGGCGCTCGCTCCTCCGCGAAGCGGGCGAGAAGCTGTGGCCAGTTGGGGAGCTCCGCGTCGAGCGCATCGGTATCGACCCGAAAGCGCCGACGCGCGTCGTCGAGCCAGTCGTCCCAGAGCCGCCGCGTGTCCCCGAGTGCGCCGTCGAGGTCGATCGCGACCGCGTTCACGCGTGGGACCGCGCCCAGAGCGAGACCGTGCGAGGGGTGGCCATCGGTGGTCGATGCTAGTCTCCGCCCACGAAACCCGGCGAGCGGTCAGGGAATCCGGTGCGAGTCCGGAACGGTCCCGCCGCTGTGAGGGGAGACGCTGCGTCGCCGATGTGCCACTGGCCTGCGGGCCGGGAAGGCGGTGAGGCAGGGAGCCCCGAGTCAGAAGACCTCCGCCGTCGGAACTGATCCGAACCCCTCGCGGAAGGAGGCTTCGTGTTCCACCGTACCTCTGTCGTCGTGGCGGTTCTCGCCGCGATCCTCGTGCTCGTCCCAGCCGCGTTCGCGGCCCGGGTGCACGTGCGTGTGGAAGGCAAGACGCGGACGATCTTCGGCCCGACCGCGCCGACGGTCGACGCGGACAACGCGCTGCAGGCACTCGACGAGGCCAGCGTGCTCGGCGAGTTCTACTACCACGTGACCGCCACGAGCTTCGGGCCGTACATCGACCAGATCGGCCGTTATCCAGCGGCCGGCTCGGGCGGCTGGGTGTTCAAGGTCGACGGGGTCTCGCCGCCCGTCGGTGCCGACCAGGTCACGCTGAAGGACGGCGACACCGTCCTCTGGTACTGGGCGGAGTTCGGGCCGAACGGCGGGCCGCCGACCCTAGCGCTCACCCGCGTCGGGAAGACGAACTGCTACCGCGTCGAGGCGCAGAGCGACAACGGCACTCCCTCTCCGGCGCTCGGCGCGGTGCTCCACGTCGGCGGCCGTCGGACCGTTCGGACGCAGGGCGCGACGCAGGCCGCAGTCGGCTGCGTCGGCCCGCACAAGGGACTGCTCGTCCGGGCGACGCTGAACGGCGCCGTTCGCTCGAATGCGCTCCCGTGACGCGCATTGCCGTGCTCGTGCTCCTCGCCGCCGTCACCGGAGGCTGTGGCAGCACGAGCAACGGCACGGCGACGGTGTGGGTGACGCGCGACGAGGGAGCGCACGTGTTGCTCGTGCGCACCGTTCCGGCGGGGTTGACGGCGATGCAGGGGCTCGAGCGCGTGGCCCACGTCGACACCAGCTACGCGGGAAAGTTCGTGCAGGCGATCGACGGCATCCACGGCTCGCTCGAGAAGCAGCAGGACTGGTTCTACTTCGTCAACGGGTACGAGTCTGACCGTGGAGCCGCGGAGTACCGACTCCATGCCGGTGACGTCGAGTGGTGGGACTACCGCTCGTGGGAGCACGCAGAGCACGTGCCGATCGTCGTCGGCTCGTTTCCCGAGCCGTTCGTGCACGGGTTCGACGGCAGGCGCCGCCCGAACGTGGTCGTCTACGCGGCCTCGATGCGCAGCGAGGCTCGCGCGCTGGCGAAACGGCTCGGCGCGCGGCTCACGCCGATCGGCGGTGGCGTTCCGGCGGATGCGAACGAGCTCACGTTGATCTGCGTCGCGCCCGACCATCCGTTCATCCGCGCGCGCATGCGATCGGGAGATGCTCCGGGTGATCCCGTGTCGTTCGACGTGAGCTGCGAGCGGAACGTTCAGTCGTCGGCCCGCTTCCACTACGGAGTGGGACCTTGAGACCCGCTGCCGCGCTCGCGTTGCTGGCGGCTGCCGTCGCCGCCGCGCTGCTCGCCACGCACATCCTCTCCGTCGCGGTGCTGACCGTCGTGCTGCTCGTCCTCTGCCTTCGCGCACCGTCCGAGCGGCGCTGGCCGTACCTCGTCGGCACGGGGATTTCTGCGCTGGCGCTGTTCGTCGTCACGCCCTTCGTCGAGACGATCGGATCGCACCCGATCTGGACAGGCCCGATCGTCCCCGTGATCGGGCAGCTCGACGTGACGCGCGAGGAGCTCGCGAGCGCGGCACTCAATGCCCTGCGGCTCGCGTCGGTCGGACTCGCGTTCGCCGCCTACGCGTTGTTGCTCGACCACGACCGGCTGCTCGCGGCGGCGAGCTTCGCCCGTCGCTCCGTGCTCGCCGTCGCTCTCGCAACGCGGCTCCTGCCGACGCTCGAGCGCGACGCGGGCGGGCTCGTCGAGTCGCTGCGCGGCCGCGGTGTCGAGGTCACAGGCGCACGCGGCCGTGCCGCGCTCGTCTCGCCGCTCCTGTCCGGGTCGCTCGAGCGCGCCCTGAACCTCGCCGAGGCGATGGAGGCCCGCGGGTACGGACGGGCGGGGCGGACGTCCGTACCCAAACCCGCGTGGCGAACGCTCGACCGTCTCGCGCTCGCGGCCGCAGTCGTGCTCGTCGTCGTGGGGGCGTTGTGGCTCTAGCAGCCGTCGAAGGGCTCACGTTCTCGTATCCGGGGGCGAATCGGCCCGCGCTCGACAACGTCACGTTGAGCGTCGAGCCCGGCGAGGTCGTGCTCCTGCTGGGCGGCTCGGGATCTGGGAAGTCGACGTTGCTCCGGGCGCTGGCGGGTCTCGTCCCGCACTTCCACGGCGGTCGCTTCAGCGGCCGTGTCGAGGTGGCCGGCCGCGCCACACGCTCGATCTCGCCGGCCGAGCTGGCTGGCACGGTCGCGACCGTCTTCCAGGATCCGGAGGACCAGATCGTGCTCACGCGCGTTCTCGCGGAGGTGACCTTCGGGCTCGAGAACGTGGGCACTCCGCCCGCGCGAATCGTGCCGCGCGCGTTGGACGCGCTTCGCGAAGCGGGGATCGCGCAGCTGGCGGAGCGGCCCCTGCACGAGGTGTCGGGCGGCGAGCTGCAGCGCGTCTGTCTCGCTTCCGCGCTCGCGCTCGAGCCCGAGTTGCTGCTCCTCGACGAGCCAACCTCCCAGCTCGACCCAGAGGGCGCCGAGGGATTGCTCGAGCTCGCCGTCGGGCGCGCCTCGGCCGTCGTCCTCTCCGAGCAACGCCCCGACCGCGCGCTCGAGATCGCGACGCGCGTCGTCTTCCTCGACGAGGGTCGTGTGCTGCTCGACGCACCGATCGATGAGGCATGCGACTGGCTCGCGCACCACCGGCCCGCCTGGATCGAGCCGCCGCGGCGGGCCGCCGGAGAGGTCTCGGCTGGGGACCCTGCCTGTCGGCTGGCCGGCGTGTCGTTCGCCTACGAGCCGGGACACAACGTCGTCGACGCGCTCGACCTCGAGCTCCGCCGCGGCGAGATCGTCGTTCTTGCCGGGCCGAACGGTTCGGGAAAGACGACGATTGCGAAGCTCGCCGCCGGCCTGCTGGAGCCGGACAGCGGCGTCGTGGAACGGTCCGGGCGGGCGTCGCTGCTCCTACAGGATCCCGGCCGCTACGTCGTTCGCGACCGGGCGGACGCCGAGGTCGCGCTCGGGATCCGCGGCGACCTCGACCGCGCTCGGACGGCGCTCGCGGCGATGGGGCTGGCGGACAAGGCCTCACGGCATCCGCGAGACCTCTCGAGCGGAGAGCGCGAGCGGCTCGCGCTCGCATCCGTGCTCGTGACGGAGCCCGATCTGCTCGTAATCGACGAGCCGACCCGCGGCGTCGACCCCGAGCGCAAGCGCGAGCTCGCGACGGCACTCCGTTCGGCTGCGGCGGTGCGCGCCACCCTGGTGGTCACGCACGACCGCGCGTTCGCGGCGGAGGTCGCCGACCGCGTGATCGACCTCGGCCTCGTTCCGGAGGCGGCGGTTGCCTAGGACGATGCTCGCCGTCGGCGGCGCCGCCGCGTTCGCGCTCGCCGTCTGGGCGGGGCTCGACCGCACGAACGCGGGGCTCTCGCTCTTGCTCGTGGCCGTCTCCTTGCTCACGCTCGGCGTCGCGTGGCTCGAGTCCGGCACCGACTCCGCGAAGGAGATCGCGCTGGTCGCGACGCTCGCCGCAGCGGCAGCGGCCGGACGCGTGCTCTTCGCCGCGATCCCCGGTGTGCAGCCCGTGACGGTGATGACCGTCTGCGCGGGTGCCGCGCTGGGCGCGCGCGCCGGCTTCGCGGTCGGCGCCACCGCCGCGCTGACGTCGAACTTCTTCCTGGGCCAGGGAGTCTGGACGCCGTGGCAGATGCTGGCCTGGGGCGTCTGCGGTGTCGCCGGAGCGCTCGCGGCTCCTGCGATCCGGTCGCGGATCCCGCTCGCGGCGTTCTGCTTCGTGCTCGGGCTCGGCTTCTCGAGCTTCATGGACGTCTGGAACTGGTCGGCGTTCTACGACCAGCACACCTGGGCGACCTTCCTGGCCGTGCAGGCACGCGGCTTCCCATTCGATCTCGCCCATGCGATCGGCAACGTCGTGATCGCCCTCGCCGCCGGGCCTGCGCTGATACGCCTGCTCGAGCGTTACGGCCGCCGGCTGAAGGCCGAGGTCGTGTGGGCCTGAGCGTCATCGCAGCCGCACTTGCGCTCGTCACGCCTCAGCACTTCCTTGCGGCGCATCAGCTCGCGGACGGGAGCTTCGCCGAACCCGGTGGCAAGCCGGACGTCGCGCTGACGGCGTGGGCGGTCCTGGGGCTGCGATCCGCGCACGTGCAGGTCGACGACGCGTACATCCATGCCCACGAGGACGAGCTCCAGACCCCGACCGACCTCGCGCTCGGCGTGCTCGCCGAGGCGCAGCCGTCGGCGCCTCTCGTTGCGAAGCTCCAGCAGACGTCCACGACGGGCGCCTTGAACGCGACCGCCTGGAAACTGCTCGCCCTCTCGACTGCCGGACGGCCGCTGCCGCGCGTTGCGGTGACGTATCTCCTCTCGCACCAGTCCCGGAGCGGCGGCTGGTCGTGGGCTCCGGGCGTCGCGCCGGACTCGAACGACACGGCCGCGGTCGTCGAGGCGCTTCGTGCCGCGAAGGCCGGCGGGCGGCCGATCCGACGTGCGCTCGCGTATCTCAGACGGCGGGAGACGCCGGGCGGTGGCTTCGAGCTGACGCCCGGACGCGGCTCGGACGCGCAGTCGACCGCGTGGGCGATCCAGGCGTTCGTCGCCGCGGGCGCGCGTCCGCCGCCTGCGGCGTTCCGCTACCTCGCCCGACTGCGGCGGTCCGACGGGAGCTACCGCTACAACGCCCGCTACGCGGTCACGCCGGTCTGGGTCACCGCCCAGGTGCTTCCCGCGCTCGAGCGACGCGCGTTCCCGCTTCGGTAGGATCCGCCCCGGCGCTCCGGCGCCGCATCATGACGGACTGACACGAGACATCCCGTTCCCGCGCGCATCCGCGCATCCGTCTCGTCAGGAGGTCCGCTTGTCATCCCTGTCCGGCACGCTCGCCGCGACCGCAGTCACGAAGTCCTACGGCGCCCAGCTCGTCCTGAGCAGCGTCGACGTCGTCGTGCCGCCGGGCGCCCGGATCGGACTCGTAGGCCGAAACGGCTCCGGCAAGTCGACGCTGCTCCGGGTCCTGGCCGGGCTCGAGCAGCCCGACTCCGGGACCGTGCGCCGGTCCCCGCCCGGGCTCGCCGTCGGCTACCTCCCGCAGGAGGCCGATGCCAATGCGGGCGAGGCTTTGCGCTCCTACCTCGCGCGGCGAACCGGTGTCTACGCTGCAGAGTCGGAGCTCGACGCGCTCACGGCGCGGCTCGCGGACGAGCCCGGGCTGGTCGCGGAGCACTCGGCCGCGCTCGACCGGTTCCTCGCGCTCGGCGGCGCGGACTTCGACCCGCGCGCCGCCGCCTGCTGCGCGGAGCTCGGGTTGACCGTGTCGCTCGACGCGCCGCTCGCAGCGCTCTCGGGCGGGGAGGCCGCGCGCGCGCAGCTCGCGGCGATCCTGCTCGCGCGATTCGACGTCTTCCTGCTGGACGAGCCGACGAACGACCTCGATTACGACGGTCTCGCACGGCTCGAGCGCTTCGTCTGCGAGCTGCCCGGGTCGGCGGTGGTCGTGTCCCACGACCGAGACTTCCTCGACCGCACCGTCGATCGGATCGTCGAGCTGGACGAGTGGTCGCACGGCGCGACGGAGTTCTCGGGTGGCTGGTCGGAGTACGAGCGCGCCCGGGAGCACGCGCGACAGCGGCAGTACGACCGCTACGGCCGCTTCGTGGCGGAGGAGCAGCGCCTCACCGAGCTGCTGCGTCGAAGCCAGGAGTGGGAGCGGCGAGGCTACGGCCAGGGGCGCAAGAAGAAGAAGACGAAGGACGTGAAGAGCGCGTTCGGCGGACGGATCGAGCGGCTCGGGCGCGTGGAGAAGCCGTACGAGCCGTGGCAGCTCCAGCTCCGGTTCGGCGGCGGCTTGCGCAGCGGCGATGTCGCCGTCCGGCTCACCGGCGCCGTCGTCGAGCGAGGCTCGTTCCGGCTCGGGCCGCTCGACCTCGTGCTCACGCATGCTGACCGGCTGGCCGTCACGGGCGCGAACGGCAGCGGCAAGACGACGCTGCTCGACACGCTGCTCGGCCGCATGCCTCTGAGCGAGGGGACGTACTGGCTCGGTCCGGGCGTCGTGCCGGGCCGGCTCGACCAGGCCCGGGGGGAGCTGCTGGGCGGGACGCTGCTGCACGAGTTCGTCGACGCGTCATCGAGCTCACCCGAGGAGGCACGGACGCTGCTCGCGAAGTTCGGGCTCGGCGCCGACGACGTGCTGCGCGACGCGCGCTCGCTGTCGCCCGGTGAACGGACGCGTGCAGTCCTCGCGCTGCTGGCGGCGCGCGACGTCAACCTCCTTGTGCTCGACGAGCCGACCAACCATCTCGACGTCGAGGCGATCGAGGAGCTCGAGCGTGCGCTCGATGCATTCGAGGGCACGATCGTGCTCGTCACGCACGATCGGCGTTTTCTCGAACGGTTTCGGGCTACGCGGACGCTGGAGCTGCGATCCACCCGGGCGCAGGCCGCACGAGCCGTCCCGCGCTGACGCCTCGCTCGAGCAGCTCTTCGTCGCCTCGAAGAAGCTCCAGAGGAAGCTCGGCGCTCCCGCCACGCGGCGGCGCCGACTCGAGCGGAGCGGCTCGCATCAGTGCGTCGCGATCCGGCTCAGCGGCCAGTAGGTGAAGAACACCTCGCCGATGATGTTCTTCCGCGGTACGAAGCCCCATTTGCGCGAGTCGCACGACTCGTCGCGGTTGTCACCCATCACGAAGTACTCCCCCTTGGGGACCCTGCTCAGACCCGGCACGATGTCGGAGAGCTCGAGCGTGTCGTGGTCGCGGCGGTCCGGCTTCACGTACGGCTCGTCGAGGCGCTTGCCGTTGACGTAGACATAGCCGTTGAGCTCGCTCCAACGGTCTCCGGGGACGGCGATGATGCGCTTGACGAAGACTCCGCCTCCGCCCGGGCACGCGCTCTCGGCCATCTTTGGGGCGTGGAAGACGATGATCTCGCCGCGCTTCGGGCTGCGGAAGTGGTAGATCAGCCGGTCGGCGAGAACCCGGTCCGACGTCGATGCCTGGCAACCCGGCGCGGGCCGGGCGCAGTGGAACGTCGGCTCCATCGACGAGCTCGGGATCTTGTACGGGTTCACGACCCACGCCTTGAGCGCGAGCACGAGTAGAACGGCGCCCGCGATCGTGACGACCCAGTCGACGATCGTTCGCTGCAGTGGCGAGAGGTTGGGGAAGAGCCGCTCGAGGAGACGGCGCACTACACGAGTCTCGGTGCGAGCTCGCGGCCGATCAGCGCGACCGTGTCGAGATCGTCGTGCACGAGGTGCTGCATCATCACGCGGTCGTAGCCGAGTTCTGCGATCTCGCTGAGCCGCGCGGCCGCCTGATCCACGGTGCCGATGATGCCCCGCTCGCCGTAGCGCTCGAGCACTTCGTCGGCATCCCCACCGAACCGCTTGCAGATTCTCCGCGCCGACTCGCGGACCGCGGCGTCGTCCTCGCCGAGGACGCACGGTGCCATCAGCGACAAACGCAGCGTCGAAGGATCTCGGCCCACCCGTTCGCAGGCCTCGTCGAGCGTGCGTCGTCGCTCGCGCGCCTCGTCCGCCGTGGCGAAGAGCGTGTTGTACTCGTCGGCGAAGCGCACGGCGGGCTCGACGGTCCCGGGCCGCACGCTGCCGCCGATGAGGATGGGGAGATCGGGCCGGCCGAGGCCGGGCGCGTCCCGGAGCCGGTAGTAGGTGCCCTGGAAGTCGACGTGGTCGTCGCGGAGGAGCTTGTTGACGAGCTCCGCCTCCTCGCCGAGCCGGGCGACACGCTCCGCAGTGGTGAAGAAGTCGATGCCGTACGCGTCGTGCTCGCGCTCCATCCAGCCCGCGCCGAGGCCGAGCGTGATCCGTCCACCCGAGATCTCGTCGGCCGTGGCTGCACAGCGCGCAAGCACGGCCGGATGGCGAAAGGTGACCGGCGAGACGAGCGTGCCGAGCGCCAGCGTCGTCGTCCGCGCTGCGAGACCGGCGATCGTCGTCCACGCCTCGAGGACGTGGCGGCTCTCGTCGGTGCCAGAGACGAAGTGGTCGGAGCGGAACATCGCCTCGACGCCGTGTCGCTCACAGGTCTCTGCCAACGCGACCCAGTCCTCCCAGGTCGGGCCTTCCTGACCCTCGATCATCAGCGCGAGCCGCACGCGGCGGAGCCTATCGCCGTGTCCGAGCGGGCAGCCGGACGTGCGCCGCTAGCATCGGCGGCATGTCGGTCGCCTCGCCGGATCGTTATCTCGCCGACCTGAATCCCGCCCAGCGCGAGGCCGTGCTCGCCACGGAAGGACCGCTCCTCGTAATCGCCGGCGCGGGCTCGGGGAAGACGCGAGTCCTCACGTACCGCGTCGCGCACCTGATCAACGCCGTCGGTGCGAAGCCGGAGGAGATCCTCGCGATCACGTTCACGAACAAGGCCGCGGGGGAGATGCGGGAACGTCTCGACGGGCTATTGGGACGCACCGCGCGCGGGCTCTGGGTCCTGACCTTCCACGCTGCGTGCGGCCGGATCTTGCGGCGCGAGGCGAAGCGGCTCGGCTACCGGTCGAACTTCACCATCTACGACCAGGCCGACCAGGTCCGGCTCGTCAAGCAGTGTCTGGAGGAGCTCGAACGCGACCCGAAGCGGTTCACGCCGCGGGGTATCCACTCGCAGATCTCGACCGCGAAGAACAGGCTCGTCGGCCCGGACGAGTACGCGTCACGCGTGCAGTCGTTCTACGACCAGACGGTGGCGGATGCATACGGTCTCTACCAACGACGATTGTTCGCCTCGAACGCCGTCGACTTCGACGACCTGCTCATGCTCACCGTGGGGGTCCTCGAGCGGTTCCCCGAGGCGCGCGAGAAGTGGGAGTCTGCGTTCCACTACGTCCTCGTCGACGAGTACCAGGACACGAACCATGCGCAGTACCGGCTCCTCCAACTGGTCGCCGGCAAGCACGGGAACCTCTGTGCCGTCGGCGATCCCGATCAGTCGATCTATGCGTTCAGGGGAGCGGACATCAACAACATCCTCGACTTCGAACGTGACTTCCCCGGCACGCGCACGATCGCGCTGGAGCAGAACTACCGATCGACGAACTCGATCCTGGGCGCGGCGAACGCCGTGATCACCAACAACCGCGAGCGCAAGCCGAAAGAGCTGTGGTCCGACCTCGGCGACGGCGAGCCGGTTCGTGTGGTCGAAGTCGAGGACGAGCATGCGGAGGCGCGCTTCGTCGCCGCTGGCATCGCCGGTCTCGTCGAGGAGGGCTACGGCGGCGACGAGGTCGCGGTGTTCTACCGGACGAACGCGCAGTCGCGCGTGCTCGAGGACGTGCTCGTGCGGCAGGGCGTCTCGTACCAGGTGATCGGCGGGCCGCGGTTCTACGAGCGTGCGGAGATCAAGGACCTGATCGCCTACCTCCAGGTGATCGACAACCCGTACGACGCCGTGTCGCTGATCCGGATCGCAAACCGTCCGCGACGCGGCATCGGCGACTCGTCGCTGGCCCGCCTGCAGACGTGGGCGGACGCGCAGGGCCGCTCCCTGTGGGAGGCGACCGAGTTCCCGGAGGAAGCGGGCGTCGGCGCGGCGCCGCTGCGCGCGGTGCAGGCCTTTCGGACGCTGATGCTCTCGCTCCAGTCGGGGGCGCTCGAGCTGCCGGTCGCGGAGCTCGTCGAGCGCGTGCTGGAACGAAGCGGCTACGTCGACGCGCTCGAGGCGGAGCGCACGATCGAGGCTCAGGGCCGCATCGAGAACCTGCAGGAGCTCGTCGGCGTCGCGCGTGAGTACCAGGAGACGGCCGAAGAGCCGTCGCTGTCCCACTTCCTCCAGGAGATCTCGCTCTACTCGGATCAGGACGCGATGCGCGGCGCCGAGTCGCTCGTCACGCTGATGACGCTGCACAACGCGAAGGGCCTCGAGTTTCGTGCCGTGTACCTGATCGGCATGGAGGAAGGGATCTTCCCGCACGCGCGCTCGCTCGAGGAGCAGGGCGTCGAGGAGGAGCGGCGCCTCTGCTACGTCGGCATGACGCGCGCGCGCGAGTCGCTGACGCTGACGCACGCCTCGTCGCGATCTCTGTGGGGAGCGCGCGGCTACAACATGCCGTCGCGTTTCCTCGACGAGCTTCCCGCGGCTGTGGAGCGCGAGCAGCTCCGGCCTGCGTCCTGGTCGAACTACGGCGCGCGCTCGGTTGCGCCTCGCGAGCACATCCCGTCCCTGTCGACGGGTGATTCGGTCCGCCACGGCACGCTCGGTGAAGGCGTGATCACCCAGATCGAGGCGGGTGGGGTGGTCAGCGTTCGCTTCGAGGACGGGAGCGAGCGCCGGCTCGTGCTCGACTACGCACCGCTCGAAAAGATCGGCTGACTAGGGAGTCGGCGGCTCGGGCGAGGGCGGGCTCGGCCCCGGCGACGGCTGCGTCGGCGGCGGCGCCTGCGTCGGTGCCTGCCACGCCACCGAGAAGGACGTTCCATCCGGCGAGAGGTCACTTGGCGTGGCGCTCCCCGACTGGATCGTGGGAGCGAAGTGGTGGCCACCGCCGGAGAAGGTGCCGCCGTCGCTCTGCAGCTCGATCGACGTCGTCGGCCAGCGCGCGTCGGAGATGCTGCCGGTGTGGCCCTTCACGCTCGCGAGCGACTTCGAGAACGAGACCGTGCCGAAGTTTGCGAGCGGCAGCGTCCGGCAGAAGTTGTTCGACGTGCACGCAGAGGGCGCTTCCGCGATCCACTCGGCGGACGACCGATCGGGCTTCGCCACCTTCAGGATTTTCGTGAACTTCGTCCCGCGCGTGACGTTGCGAATCAGCACCGTCACCTTCTTGCCGCTCACCGCGACCGATGCGGAGATCGTGTCGCCGGGGAAGACCTTCAGCTTCACGGTCTTCGACGGCGCCGGGACGACCTCGTACCAAGCGTAATACGTCGGCGTGCCCGAGGCCGAGCAGTCGGCGCCGGTTCCGGTCTGCTCCAGCGCCTGCGAGCTCGGGTCTGCACCGCCGAGACCGACCCAGAACGCGGAATAGCTCGCACTTCCTGCCGTGCACGCGGCCGTCGGCGCGATCCACGATCCCGACACCTTCGTGAACGACAGCTTCGACGTGGAGCTCACGAACGAGCCCGCGTTGCCGACGACGAACCCGGCCCAGTTCGAGCTGACCGTCGTCGACGGCGTCGAGTTCTTGATCTGGTGTACGAGCCCGAACACCGTGCGTCCGCTCACCGTCTGCGGCGAACGAGTTGCCCCGGCGGCACCTGAAAGCAGAGCGGCACACGCTCCCAGGGCGACCAAAATCGAGATTCCTCGGATCAAAGCCTGCGGGTCCTCCGCATAAGGAGAGCAGACGAAAGTAAACCTCGCGTAAGAATTGAGCTGTGTCAATCGAGATTCGAAGCCCCAGCGACGACCGGCTCGACGAGGCCATGCGGGCGGGAGAGGCCGCCTTCTCCTCCCAACCGGACGAGGAGGACTACGCGCGCCAGCGCAAGCTGATGCCGCTCGACCGCTTCCTCGTAGCCTACGACGACGGCCGACCTGTCGGCACGACCGCCTCGCACGCCTTCGAGCTCACGATTCCCGGCGGGCAGCTTCCCGCCGGTGGCGTGACGTGGGTGGCGGTGCAGCCGAGTCATCGTCGGCGCGGGATCCTGTCCATGTTCATGCGGCGGCAGCTCGAGGATCTGCGCGAACGTGGCGAGCCGCTCGCGATCCTCTGGAGCTCCGAGTCGTCGATCTATGGCCGCTTCGGCTACGGCGTGTCGGCGCTCAACCTGTCGATGGACGCCGATCGCTCGCGCTTCGGCTTGCGCGACGACGCGGGATCGGTTGGTTCGATGCGAATGGTCGGGAAAGAGGAGGCGGCCGAGGTGCTTCCGCCGGTTTACGACCGCGTTCGCCGCTTGGTGCACGGGATGTTCTCCCGCACGGAGGAGTGGTGGACCGAGGACACGCTTGCGGATCCCGAGAGCTCGCGTCGCGGTGCCGGCCCCCAGTTCTACGCAGTGCACGAGAGCGGCAACGAGATCGACGGCTATGCGATCTACCGCATGCGGCACGACTGGCCGCAAGGTGTCCCGAGTGGCGAGCTGCAAGTGGTGGAGGCGTACGGAGTCTCCAGGGATGCGACTCGCGAGGTGTGGCGCTTCCTCTTCGGCGTCGACCTTGCCGCGCGCGTGACCGCCCGCCGAGTCGATCCGGGCATCCGCCTCGAGCTGATGGTCACCGATCCGCGCAGCCTCCATCTGCGGATCTCGGACGGGTTGTGGCTGCGGCTCGTCGACGTCGAGCAGGCACTGGCCGCACGTGAATACGCATCGGACGGCGCGGTCGTCCTGGACGTGCGCGACGCCTTCTGTCCGTGGAACGAGGGCCGCTTCCGTGTCGGCTCGGTCGTCGAGCGCACGGACGACGCGGCAGACCTCGAGCTCGACGTGTCGGATCTCGCGCGCGTGTACCTCGGCGCCTACGACTTCGAGGCGCTCGAAGCTGCGGGGCGTGTCCGCGAGCATCGCGCGGACGCGGTGGCGGAGGCGAGCGCGCTCTTCCGCACGACTCGGCCGCCCTTCGCCGCCGAGGTCTTCTAAGGCACGCGCTAAGATCCCGCGACCAGGGCGGTTAGCTCAGTTGGGAGAGCACCAGCTCGACAAGCTGGGGGTCACTGGTTCGAGCCCAGTACCGCCCATCGCGCAGATCGTCCGCGCGCGAGGCGCGCGGGTGGGTGAATGACCGGAGGAAACCGGGAGATTTCCCCAGCAGCCGCTGTCGGCACGCAACGCACCCGGTGCGGTGACCATGATCTCGACGAACATCGCGAGAGAGACGGAGGAGAGATGCGTCGCCTGAACTTCCTCGAAGACGAGCCCTGGGACGAGGTCTCCGACGATGTCCGGAGCCGGTGGTTCGGTCACCCCTTCGGCGCCGACAAGCTCGGCGCGTCTCTGCGCGAGCTCTCGCCGGGGGCGCCGGACGGGGCGATGCACATGCATTACGGCGTCGAGGAGATGTTCTTCGTCCTCGCCGGCAGCCCGATGGTGCGAACGCCTGAGGGCGAGGAGAGGCTCTCGCCGGGAGACGTCGTGTACTTCCCGGAGGGCACCGCAGGACTGCACGAGTTCTCGAACCCTGCGGACGAGCCGGCACGGATCCTCGCGATCTCGACGAAGCGGTTCCCCGACGTCGTTGCCTATCCCGAGCGGGGCGTAGCGTGGGTCGCCACGCGCCATCCCGAGCGACCTGTCGGCGACGATGCCGACAAGGGGATCATCGCCCGGTTCGAACTGCCGCCCGAGCAGTAGCTGCACCGAAACGGCCACGCTCTGCAGTAAGTCCCGGCGCTAATCGCCTGCGGGCCACTGCGCTACCACGACGCGGAGGCTGCTATGGTGAACCTCGTGGTTCAGTATCCCACGACCGTCGACCGCGCGTTCACAGCCCTCGCCGACCCCACACGCCGCGCCGTGCTCGAACGACTCGGTGCAGGCAGGGCGACGATCAGCGAGCTCGCCGACCCCTTCGGCATGTCCCTGACCGGCATGAAGAAACACGTTCGGCTGCTCGAGGAGGCCGAGCTCGTCACGACGGAGAAGGTCGGCCGCGTCCGCTGGTGCACGTTAGCGCCCTACGCCTTCGAGGGAATCGGCACGTGGCTGGAACGACTCGACCGCTTCGCGCGGGTCGTCGAACGAACGAAAGGAGCACAATGAGCCCCACGAAGAAAAAGGAAGGATTCAGCACCGAGGAGAAGGCCGCGATGCGCGCCCGCGCCAAGGAGTTGAAGATCGCCGCGGAGGGGGAAGAGGCGATCCTCGCGGCGCTGAAGAAGATGACGCCCGACGATCGCGCTCTCGGCGAGCGTATCCACGCGATCGTCAAGAAGAGCGCACCGCAGCTGACCCCGAAGACCTGGTACGGCATGCCCGCATACGCGAACAGCGACGGCAAGGTCGTCGTCTTCTTCCGCGACGCCGCAAAGTTCAAGGAGCGGTACGCGATGCTCGGCTTCAACGACAGCGCCAACCTCGACGACGGCTCGATGTGGCCGATTGCGTTCGCCCTCCCGAAGCTGACCAAGGCCGACGAGGCGAAGATCGCGACGCTCGTCGAGCAAGCCGTGAGCTGACGATGAACGAGACCACCGTCACGACGCCGAACGAGCTCGAGATCAGGGTCGAGCGGATCTTCGACGCGCAGCGCACGCACGTCTTCGCCGTCTGGACGGATCCGCAGCTGATCCCCGAGTGGTGGGGCGACGGCACGGTCGTCGAGAAGATGGACGTCCGCGCGGGCGGTACGTACCGCTTCCGGACCGCGTTCGGCGTCGTCGAGGGCGAGTTCCGCGAGGTCGAGGCGCCTGAGCGACTCGTGCAGGACTTCGGCCGTTCTGTAGACGTCAGCGGGCGCGGGTGCGGCCTCCTCCGACGTGGACTTGTGGGCGACGAGTCCGATGCCGAGCGCGAGCAGCAGCAGGGCGAGAATGAACGACGGGAAGAACGCCGCCGACGCGATTCCCGCGACTCCCGCGACTGCGGCCACCCACCGCCACCACGCAGGGGCGGCGGAGTGCACGCCGATCGCGAAGCCGACCAGGGCACAGCCGAGCAAGAAGAAGCCGGCCCCGAAGATGAGGACGTCGCCGGTCTGCGTGAACGTATACGCGACCGGTGCAGGGATCGGCCTGGCACCGCCGAGCGCACGCGACCCTGGGACGACGAGCTCGACGCCCCAGCCGACCGCGAGCGCGGCAGCCGATGCAATCCCGGCCATCCAGGAGAGCTCCATCGCGAGTCGGCGGCGCGGCTCGTCGCCGGCGAGTTCCCGCATCGCCGAGACCATGAACAGGAGCGCGACGACGCTCAACAGGCCGAGGTAGAGCGCGATGAAGATCTCCGGCCGGTGGCTCTTTGCGACGTAGTCCGCCATGTCCTTCAGGCTGTAACTCCCGCCGGGCGGGCTGGAGACGACGAGGGCGAGCACGGTCAAGACCGCAGCCGAGATCGCCCCGGCGCCGGCGACGAAGGTCGAGCGTCCCATGGGATAACTCCTTCTGCCTGCCGCTGTGGCCACGTCACCGTGGCCAGGGGTCACCTCGGGATGGTAGGACGCTCGTTGCCCCGAGACAAGGCTCTGCGGAGGTCCGGGGCAGACGGCGTATCCTGCAGGCGTGGACGCGTCCCACGCTGGCCGTGCTGCGGACGCTGGAGTCACCGACGTGCGGGCTCCTCTGCGCGAGCGTGAGGTCTATCTGATCGGGCACCGAGGCTCGCCTCGTGTGCAGGACTACCGCGACTTCCTCGAGCGGAACCGGGTGCTCTTCCGGTGGGTCGACGTCGACCGCAATCCACTGGTCCGATTCCTCGACGCGTCGATGACGCTCCGCGGCAAGTCGTTGCCGATGTTCCTGTTCGCGGACGGAAGCACGCTCGAGACCTACGAGGGGCGCGATGCCAATCTGGCGTTCTCGCGCACGCGAGCGGAGCTTGCAGCGCGTGTCGGGCTGCATGCGAAGCCGAGCGAGGAGCGCTACGACGTCGTGATCGTCGGCGCCGGCCCGGCCGGGTTGACGGCCGCGGTCTACGCGGCGTCGGAAGGGTTGCGGACGCTCGTCGTCGAGCGCCACGCGCCGGGCGGCCAAGCGGGGATGAGCGCGCGGATCGAGAACTATCCGGGTTTCCCCGAAGGGATCAGCGGAAGCGAGCTCGCACGGTCCGCGCACGACCAGGCCGTCCGCTTCGGAGCAGAGATCGTGGTCGGCTCGGAGATGATCGATACGCTGCCGGAGCGGGACAGCTCGTTCTGGTTCGAGCTCGCCGACGGCTCGAATGTCTATGGGCGCGCGCTGATCGGCGCGATGGGCTCGCAGTACCGACGGCTCGACGCGGAGGGCGTGGACGAGCTGCTCGGTGCAGGGGTCTACTACGGCTCCGCGCCAAACGACGTGCTCTTCCATCGTGGCGGTGACGTGTTCATCGTCGGCGGCGCGAACTCCGCTGGACAAGCCGCGCTCCACGCCGTTGACTTCGCACGCTCGGTCACCATCCTCATCCGCGGCGCCTCGCTCGCGGATTCGATGTCGCAGTACCTCGTCGATCGGTGTGAACAGCATCCGCACATCGAGATCCGGACGAGCACACGCATCGTGCGCGCTCACGGGAGCGGCAAGCTCGAGCGGATCGTGCTCCAGCAGTGTGCGAACGGCGACGAGCAGGAGGTTCGTGCCGACGCACTCTTCATCCTCATCGGCGGCGAGCCGACGTCGTCGTGCGCGAGGGGATGGTTGAAGCGGGACGAGCACGGATTCCTGATGACGGGCTCGGACGTCCTCGACGGCTCGAACGGCGACGGCCGCTGGCCGCTCGAGCGCCCTCCGTACTTTCTCGAGTCGAGTCAGCCCGGTGCGTTCTTCGCGGGCGACGTACGCCACGGCTCGGTCAAGCGGGTCGCGTCCGCGGTCGGGGACGGTGCGATGGCGGTGCAGCTCGTGCACCGCTATCTCGCGGGCGCGAACCAGTAGCTTCGACAGACAATGCTCTCTGTTCGCTGGGACGACGTTCGCCGGCGTCGCCTGTCCCGGAGCTTCCCGCTCGGGCGTGCGGGTCCGGAGCGACTCGTCGACCTCGCCCGCGATCTCTGCGGCGTGCACGCGCAGGTGCAGGCGTCGGCGGAGCTCCAGCTCGCCGTTCGCGACGACGGGATCACGCAGGCCGACGTCCGCGCGGCGCTGTGGGAGTCTCGGTCGCTGGTCAAGGCCTGGACGCTGCGCGGGACGCTCCACCTGCATGCCGCCGACGAGCTGGCGCTGTGGCATGCGGCGCGCCGGGCAACGGTCGGACGGCGGGAGCTGGAGGCCTGGCGCGACCCGGCCGGGGTGGTCCACCCTCCGGTCGGGCTCGACGAGGTGGAGTCGACCCGCGTCGCGGTGTGGGAAGCGCTCGACGGGCGCTGTCTCCTCCGCGACGAGCTCGTCGAAGAGGTCGTGCAACGCGTCGGCCCGAAGCCGCGAGATCGCCTGCGCTCGGGCTTCGCCTTCTTCCTCGGCGAGCTCTGCCAAGGGCCGCCGCAGGGCGCGAAGGTCACGTTCGTCCGCCCGGACCAGTGGATCGAGGGCTGGCAGGAGGTGGACGAGGAAGTCGCGCTCATCGAGGCGTGCCGCCGCTACCTGCGTACGTACGGCCCCGCGCGACCGGGCGACTTCCGCCAGTGGATCGGCGGCAATGCCTTTGGCATGCAGCGCGCGCGTGCAGTCTTCGACTCGTTGGGCGACGAGCTGGAGGAGATCGACGTCGAGGGTCACCGCGCGTACGTGCTCGCGGAGGACACTGCGTTCCACACGGCGAAGCAAAGACTTCGACTTCTGCCCGAGTACGACGTCTACGTCATGGGTTTCCGCGAGCGCGAGCACTTCGTTCCCGAACCGGTGAGGGACCGCGTGGCACGGCACGCGCGCGGTCGCTACGAAGGTCCTGCGGGTGTTCGGTTCGTGGTCGTCGACGGCGTCGCCGCGGGTCTGTGGGAGCGAAGGAAGCGCGGCAGGCGAGTCGAGTTGACGATCGCGCCGGCGCGAAGGTTGACGAAGGTCCAGCGCGCGGAGCTCGACGCCGAGACGGAGCGCATCGGTGCGTTTCTCGGTCTCGAGCCCGTGGTCTCGGTGGTGGCCCCATGACGCACGACGTGATCGTGGTCCTCGCCGTGCTGGGCGTGATCGGCCAGGTGATCGCGGGGGCCGGGATCCTCGTCGCCGTCGCCGCGGCGGTTGGAGTCCGCAGGCCGTTGCGGTGGCTGCGCGGCGCGATTTGGGGCTACGAGCTGTGGGCGGCGTTCGTCGTCTCGTCGATCGCCACGGGCGGCAGCCTCATCTTCTCCGAGATCGCGGGCTTCGTTCCATGTGAGCTGTGCTGGTTCCAGCGGATCTGCATGTATCCGCTCTCGATCATCACGCTGCTGGCTGCGATTCGAGGAGACTTCCGCGTGGCGCGCTACATCCTGCCGCTGCCGATCGTCGGCGCATGCGTATCGGTGTACCACCTGCTCGTCGAGAACGGCGTCGTTGGACAGAGCAGTGCGTGTCTCGTGTCGGCGCCGGGCGGGTGTGCGACGAAGTGGATCAACGAGTTCGGATACATGACGATCCCCACGCTCGCGCTGACCGCATTCGTCCTTCTTATTGAACTCTTAACGCTCGCGGCCACCGAGGCGGACGAGACGGGGCTACCGTGAGTCTCGATGCCCAGCGGGAAGTCCAGTAGGCAACGCCGTCAGGCGGCGAAAACGCCGCCCCCGGTGCGCGCAAGAGGAACGAAGGGACGACGCCAGGCGTCGCCTCGCGTCCTGATCGCGGGCGGTGTCGTCGCCGTCGCCGTCGTCGTCGCAATCGTCCTCGGTGTGATGGTGAGGTCCGGCTCCTCGTCGAACTCGCTCGGCAACGTCCCTGCGGTCGGCTCCCTGTCGGGCGGCCTGCCCGGAACGTCGGCCGTGAACACGCTGTTCAAGGGAATCCCGCAGCACGGCACCACGCTCGGCCGCGCATCCGCTCCCGTGACGATGGTCGAGTTCATCGATCCACAGTGCCCCTACTGCCAGGAGTTCGAGACACAGGTGATGCCGAGCATCATCAAGAAGCAGGTGCGTTCCGGGAGGCTGAGGATCGTGATGCAGCCGTGGGCGTTCATCGGTCCCGACTCGGTTCGCGGCCAGGCTGCGTTGCTCGCAGCAGCGAAGCAGAACAGGGCGTTCAACTACGCTGCGCTGCTCTACGACAACCAGGGCATCGAGAACACGGGCTGGCTGAACGATGCGATGGTCGCTGCGGTCGCGAAGAGCATCCCCGGTATGAAGGTGCCGACGCTGCTGAGCACGCGTTCGTCCGGCGCCGTCAAGGCGGCGCAGCAGCGCGTCGACGAGCTCGCCACGACCGACCAAGTCACGGGAACGCCGACGCTCTTCGTCGGCAAGACCGGGACCAAGGGCCGCGAGGTCCAGCTCGCGAGCCCGACGGACAAGGCCGCAGTCGTCGCCGCGATCAACGCCGCCGCGGCTTCCTGACGCGGTCTCAGGCGCCGCGATTCACGCGTAGCAGCTGAAGCCCCGCGAACACGACGAGCGCCACGCCGGCACCGAGCAGCGAGCCGCCGACGACGTCGAGGAGCCAGTGCACCTTGAGGTACGTGCGGCTCCAGGCCATCGCGAGGATGCCGACGGCTGCAACGCACCACCAGAGACGCCTCCTCCGTCCGGAGGCCGAGAAGAGGAGGACCAGCGCGACGCACGTCGCGCCCGCATAGGTCGCGTGGCCGGACGGGAACGACGCTCCGCTGGGATGGACGAGTCCGTCCGGAGGGCGCGGGCGGTCGACCAGCGACTTCGTGGCGGTGCTGATCAGCGGCGCCAACCCCTCGGTCAACGCGAACGCGAGCAACGCCCACCAGCGCCGAGCGACGATCAGGACGACGCCGATCGCGACGATCGTGAGCGCGCGCCCGATTCCGTGGCCGAGCTCGTTGAAGACGAGCGCGACATGCTTGAGCACGGCGGTCTGGATGTCGTCCATCCACTCCGCCCAGTGGCGATCGATCGAGGTCGGCTGATTCGGGACGAGCAGGGCGAGAAGGAGAAAGAGCGCGAGGAGAGTCGCGCCCAGGGAGAGCGCGCGCCTCGGCCGGGCGAAGAAGTCCTCGCCGGCGGCCGACCGCTCGAGTACTCGGAGTTCCACGGTGTCCGCAGTAGGATCCTCCTTCGCGAGCACGGGCAGCGTCGAGGAACCTCCTCGAGCGTTCGTGCCTCCTCGAATCGACGTGTCAGGTAAGGACGTGGCCCCGGAACGAGCACGCGCGTCCCCTTGGGGGCGCGTCGCAGCCTGCGTGGCGCTGCTCGCGGCCGCGGGGGTCGTCGCGGCGCTCGTCGTGCTGGTCGTCCGCAACGTCCCTGCGCTCCTGGCCGCGCTCGGGGCGCTCGTCGTCGCCGCGGCCGCCGGGTGGCTCGCAGCGACCCGCCATGGTGCAGTCCGAGTCGTCGCTGCGGTCTGCGCCGTCGCGGCGCTCGTCGGCGGCGCGGTCGCGCTGATCGTGCTTGGCGCCGTCGACGAGCTGGTCGGGCTCGTCGTCGCCCTGGTCGCGTTCGGACTCGCGAGCCGCTGGGCACTCAGCGGTCGGGCAACGGAGACGACGTTGGACGCGACGGAGACCCGCACACGTGCTGCGCCGCCGCGTCGCGCGGTGCTGCTGATGAACCCGAAGTCGGGCGGCGGCAAGGTGGAGCGCTTCGACCTCGTCGACGAGGCCCGGCGACGTGGGATCGAGCCGGTCGTGCTCGAGCGAGGCGACGATCTGCGGCAGCTCGCGCACGAGGCCGCGCGCACTGCCGACGTGATCGGGATGGCCGGCGGCGACGGCTCGCAGGCGCTCGTCGCACAGGTCGCGATGGAGCACGAGCTTCCGTACGTCTGCATTCCCGCGGGTACACGGAATCACCTCGCCCTCGATCTCGGCCTCGATCGCGACGACGTCGTAGGCGCGCTCGATGCGTTCGTCGACGGCGGGGAGCGCCGGATCGACCTCGCCTTCGTCAACGACCGCATCTTCGTCAACAACGTCTCGCTCGGGATCTACGCGCAGATCGTCCAGTCCGATGCGTATCGGGACGCCAAGCTCGAGACTGTCCAGACGATGCTGCCCGAGCTGCTCGGGCCGGAGGCGACGCCGTTCGACCTCCGGTTTCGAGGCCCCGGCGGTGTCGAGCAGGAGACCGCGCAGCTCGTGCTCGTCTCGAACAACCGCTACGTGCTCGACCGTTTGGGAGGCATGGGCTCTCGGCCGAGAATGGACACCGGGCTGCTCGGGATCGTCGCCGTTCAGATCGCCGGTGCGGCCCAGGCCGCGACCTTCGTCACGCTGAATACGCTGCGACAGCTCTCTCAGTTCGACGGCTGGCTCGACTGGACCGCACCCGAGTTCGAGGTGCAGTCGAGCGGCCCGGTCGCGACCGGGATCGACGGAGAGGCGGTCGTGCTCGAGCCGCCACTGCGGTTCACGATCGTGCCGGATGCTTTGACGGTCCTGCTGCCGCCCTCGGTCGCGGGCCTGTCGCCTGCTGCGCTCAAGCCCGGCTTCACGAAAGCGGCGATGCGCGACCTCTGGCAGATCGCGGCCGGCCGCGAGCGCGTCGGCTGAGCGGCGGGGTGCGAACCCCCTAGGGTAGAGCCGTGTCCAAGCGGCGCCAGACCGCGGCGGCTGTGCCCGGCCTGCGGATGCTCACGTCGTACCGGCCCGGATGGCTTCCCCGTGACCTCGTCGCGGGGCTCGTCCTCGCCACGCTGCTGGTCCCGCAGGGGATGGCGTACGCGGAACTGGCCGGTCTGCCGGCGATCACGGGTCTCTACACGTCGATCCTGTGCCTCGTCGGCTACGCGCTCTTCGGTCCGTCGAAGATCCTCGTGCTCGGTCCGGACTCGTCGCTCGGACCGATGATCGCGGCCACGATCCTCCCGTTGCTCGGGGCGAACGGCGATCCGACCAGGGCGATCGCGCTCGCCTCGATGCTCGCCCTGCTCGTGGGAGCGATCACGGCGCTGGGCGGTATCGCGAAACTCGGCTTCGTCGCAGACCTTCTCTCGAAGCCGACGATGATCGGCTACATGAACGGGCTCGCGCTGACGATCCTCGTCGGTCAACTTCCGAAGCTGTTCGGTTTCTCGACCGACGCCGACGGGTTCATCCACGAGCTGAAGGCGTTCGTGCACGGCGTCTCGCACGGCGAGACCGTGGGTGCCGCCCTGGCCGTCGGGCTGTTCGGTCTCGCGACGATCATCGTGTTGCAGCGGCTGCTGCCGAAGGTGCCGAGCGTCCTCGCGGCCGTCGTGCTCTCGATCGTCGCGGCGAGCGCGTTCGACCTGGCGCAGCACGGGGTCCAGCTCGTGGGGACGCTGCCGCGGGGATTCCCGCCGCTGACGCTGCCCGGCATCAAGCTCTCCGACATGTGGCTCCTCGTCGGAGGGGCGCTGGGCATCGCGCTCGTCGCGCTCGCCGACACGATCGCGACCGCGTCCGCCTTCGCCGACCGAACGGGTCAGGACGTCGACGGGAACCAAGAGATGGTCGGCATCGGCGCCGCCAACATCCTCGCGGGTCTCTTCCAGGGCTTCCCCGTCAGCACGAGCGGCTCGCGCACCGCCGTCGCGGAGCAGGCGGGCGCGAAGACGCAGGTCACCGGGCTGGTCGGGGCGCTTGCGATCACGCTGATGCTCGTGCTCGTCCCCGGGCTCTTGCGGAACCTGCCACAGCCGACGCTCGCCGCCGTCGTGATCGCCGCCTCGCTCTCGCTCGCGGACATCCCGGGAACGAAGCGGCTCTGGGCGCAGCGGAGGACCGAGTGTGTCGTGTCGCTGACGGCGTTGCTCGGCGTCGTCCTGCTCGGCGTCCTGCCCGGCATCGCGATCGCCGTCGGCGTCTCGGTCGCGAACGCATTCCGCCGGTCGTGGCGTCCGTACCAGACCGTGCTCGGCCGTGTCACAGGGCTCCCCGGGTACCACGACGTCCGTAGCTACCCGGCCGCGGAGGTGCTGCCGGGGTTGATCGTGTTCCGGTTCGATGCGCCGCTCTTCTTCGCGAACGCGCGCACGTTCCGGGAGCAGATCCGCGAGCTCGCGACGGCAGATCCTCCGCCGCGATGGATCGTCGTGGCGGCCGAGCCGATCACCGACGTGGACACCACTGCCGCGGACATGCTGGAAGACCTCGATGCCGCAATCAACGCGAAGGGTGTTTCCCTCGTGTTCGCGGAGCTGAAGGATCCGGTGAAGCGCAAGATCGAGCGTTACGAGCTCACGCGGACGGTCGACCCGAGGCACTTCTACCCGACCCTCGACGCGGCGGTCGCCGCGTACCAGGAGGAGACCGGCGTCGAGTGGTCCACCGCGTTAAGCTCGTCGGTCTGACACCCCGGTTTCTCGGTGGGCCGGCGCGATCGCCTCTCTTTGGCCGTCGGCCCGCATGTCGTCGACGAAGGAGGAACGCCTCGTGGCCGCGCGAGAGAAGCGAATCGCCGAGTTCGTCCAACACCTGCGGGTCGAGCCCGGGAAGAAGGTGGTCCTCGCGAAGCACTTCGACCCGGCGGACAAGACCGGAATCGCGAAGAAGAAGGAGGGGCAGGCCCTCCTCGCCCAAGGCGTCGGGCTGCTCGCCGAGTACCAGGCGCGGCTCGCCGCGCAGGACACCTACGGCGTACTCGTCGTCCTCCAGGCGCTCGACTCGGGCGGCAAGGACGGCACGATCCGGCACGTGATGAGCGGGGTCAACCCGCAGGGCGTCGCGGTACACGGGTTCAAGGTGCCGTCTGCGGAGGAACTCGACCACGACTACCTCTGGCGGTACGCGCAGCGGCTTCCGAGTCGAGGCGAGATCGGCATCTTCAACCGGTCGCACTACGAGGAAGTCGTGGTCGTTCGCGTGCACGAGCAGCTGCTCGAGCGGCAAAAGCTGCCGAGGTCTGCGCGCGGCAAGGGCATCTGGAAGCGCCGCTACCGGGAGATCAACGAGTGGGAGCGCTACCTCACCGACAACGGCTTCCGGATAGTGAAGCTCTTTCTCAATCTGTCGAAGGAGGAGCAGCGGATCCGGTTCCTTCGCCGGATCGACCTCCCCGACCACAACTGGAAGTTCTCGTCGGCGGACATCCGCGAGCGCGACTACTGGGACGACTACCAGAAGGCGTTCTCCGAGATGCTCTCCAACACCAGCACCGAATGGGCACCGTGGTACGTGATCCCCGCCGATCGCAAGTGGTACGCGCGAATCGCGGCGGGAGCCGTGATCGCCAACACGCTGATCGAGATCAACCCGAAGTACCCGACCGTGAGCAAGGAGCAGCGGGCAGAGTTGGGGGAGATCAAGCAGCAGCTCGAGGCGCAGGCGCCGGACGGTGCCGCCGCGGATCCGTTCGAGGCGAGCCAGGCGGAAGGTCAGGACAAGTGATGCCGCCCATGCCGCCGACCGAGAAGCGCTGGTACGCCCTCGACCCCGGCGGAGTGGCAAGCACGCTCGGCGTCGACCCGGACTCCGGTCTCTCCGCGTCCGAGGCGGCCACGCGACTGACACGCGACGGCCCGAACGCGCTGCCGGCGGAGAAGCAACCGTCGGCGCTGGAGCGGTTCCTCGGCGAGTACACGAGCTACATGCAGCTGATCCTCGTCGGTGCCTCGATCGTCTCGCTCGCGATCAAAGAGTGGAGCACCGCGATCGTGCTCGCGCTGATCACGATCGTGAACGCGTTCACCGGGATGCGCCAGGAAGGGAAGGCGGAGAGCGCGATGAACGCGCTCAAGTCGATGATGGAGGCGACCGCGCGCGTGCGACGCGACGGCGCCGAGTCCGAGATCTCGGCCGAGCAACTCGTTGCCGGCGACGTCGTTCTCATCGCCGCGGGCGACGAGGTACCGGCGGACGGACGGATTATCTCGGCGAGCGCGCTCCAGATCGACGAGTCCGCGCTGACGGGGGAGAGCGTTCCCGCGGCGAAGGATGCCGAGACGCTCTCGGACGGCGAGCTCGGCGCCGGCGACCAGACGAACATGGCGTTCATGCACTGCCCGGTCACGCACGGCAGCGGCGTGGTGATCGTGACGGGGACGGGGAGCAACACACAGGTCGGGAAGATCGCCCACATGCTCTCGTCGACGGCCAAGGAAGAGACGCCGCTCACGAAGCAGATGAACACGCTGACGCTGTGGATCGTCGGCGCAGCCGGTCTGACGATGATCGTGATGTTCGCGCTGGGCCTCCACCGCGGCCAGGCGTGGTCGACGCTCTTCGACACCGCGGTCGCGCTCGCGATCGCCGCGATCCCGCTTGCGCTGCCGATGGTCGTACAGGTCGTCCTCTCACTCGGCAGCGTGGAGCTGGCGAAGGAGAAGGCGATCGTCAAGGACCTGCCGTCTGTCGAGACGCTCGGGTTCACGTCGGCGATCAACTCCGACAAGACCGGCACGCTGACGATGAACCAGATGACCGCTGTCGAGGTGCTCGACCCGACCGACCGCTACACGATCACCGGCATCGGCTACGGCCTCGAGGGGAGGGTCACGCACGCCGCGGGACGGTCGGACACGATCGAGGACGCCATCCTGCCCTATGCGGTCGCCAGCGACGCGAAGATCGTCGACGGCAAGGTCGTTGGAGATCCGACCGAGGGCGCACTACTCGTGCTCGCGGTCAAGGCCGGGCTCGACATCGAGGCGACGCGCGACGAGCTGCCGCGGCTCGCGACGCTCCCGTTCGACCCGACCTACAAGCTGATGGCGACCTTCAACCAGACGAAGGACGGCTCGGGCAAGGAGGTCGTTCGCTGCCACGTCAAGGGGATGGCGCAGGCCGTGATCGACCGCGCCGCGACCGCGCTCTCCGACGGCAAGAGCATTCCGTGGGACGACGACCTGAACCAGCGCGCGGCGCAGAACATGACGCGGATGGGGGAGGAGGGCCTGCGGGTGATGGCGGGCGCCTTCCGCGATCTCGATCCGGCCGGCTTCGATGCGGACAGCGATCTGCTCGCGTACGTCCAGGATCTCGAGATCACGAGCCTCGTCGCGATGATCGACCCGCCGCGCGACGAGTCGAAGGCGGCGGTCGTGGCAGCGCAGGCGGCGCACATCCGGGTTCGGATGGTCACGGGCGACGACGTCGTCACGGGTGCGGCGATCGCGAAGAAGCTCGGCATTCCGGGCGAGGCGATCCTCGGCGCGGACTTCGCCGCGCTCTCGGAGCAGGAACGGCTCGACCGGATCGAGGGCATCGGCTGCGTCGGCCGCGTTGCGCCCGAGCACAAGGTGCTGCTCGCCGACACGCTGAAGCAGAAGGGCGACGTCGTCGCGATGACCGGGGACGGCGTCAACGACGCGCCTGCGATCAAGGCCGCCGACATCGGCATCGCAATGGGCAGCGGGACAGAGGTCGCGAAGAACGCGGGGCGGATGATCCTCTCCGACGACAACTTCGCCACGATCGTCTACGCGGTCGAGCAGGGCCGGAAGCTCTACGACAACCTCAACAAGTACATCCGCTTCGTGCTGCTGGAGCTCGTCGCCTTCGTCCTGACGTTCCTCGGTGCGACCTTGTTCAACCTCGCCGCAGGCCAGCCGTTCACGCCAGCGCAGATCCTCTGGATCAACTTCCTCGTCAACGCGCCGTTCGGCGTCGCGCTCGGCTTCGACCTGGAGACGCCGGGGCTCATGAAGCAGCGGCCGCGGTTGCGCGGAGACTCGATCCTCACGACCGGGGTCAAGGTCACGTGCGGCTCCGTCGGTCTCTTCGTCGCCGCGGCCAATCTCTTCCTGATCTGGCTCGGCAAGCACCACTACGGCGACGTCGCCATCGGGCAGTCGATCGGCCTCGTGGGGTTCTCGCTGATGCTCGTCGTCGCCGCGTTCGAGTGCCGTAGCGAGACGGGGACGGCGTTCACGCCAGACGCGTTCAACAGCCCGAAGCTCAACAAGTTCGCGGCCGCAGAAGTGATCGGCGCGTTCCTGATCACGCAGGCGGGATTCCTGAACCGACTGCTCGGGACCGTCCAGCTGAACGCGCAGCAGTGGGGGCTGGGGCTCGCCGCCGCCGTCGTGCTGCTGCTCGGCTGGGAGGCCGGGAAGTGGGTCGTGCGCCGAGAGGCGGGCTCGCCCGGCTAGCTCGTGCCGCCGCCGCCGAGGAGTCGCGCTTTCGCGGCGCTGAACTCCTCGTCGTCGATCACGCCGCGCTCGTGGAGCTTGCTCAGGTCGTCGAGTTCGCCGCTGATGTTGGTTCGGTGCGGCGCTCTGAGCCGTGCCGAGCTCATCGCCGATCGCAGCTCGGCGAAGGGCTCGACCGCTTTTGCGTCGGGGAACTCGCGCGCGGTCAGCCGCCGCAGCGCTTCGAGTCCGATCATCGCGAAGACGAGGAAGAGGACGATGTTGAGCAGGAAGCCGAACTGCGGCGTCGGCTTCCACCAGAGCACCAGCAGGTACGCGACGACCAGCGCCGTGTACGCGATCTCGGGTCGAGCGAGATAGGGGCTCATGGCCCGCCGCACGGCGTGCGCGCGCTTGCCCGGTCCGACCAACCAGACGCCGACCAGGCCCACGGCGCCGACGATCACGCCCGTCCAGCCTGCGCCCGCCAGGAGCCGCGTGAGGATGTCGTAGGCGTTCTTCGCCGCCGGGCGCACGGAATCCGAGACGACGAGGTGGTTCACGAGGTATCGGCCCGCGAGCGTCCGCACGAGCAGCACGAGGAAGCCGGATGCGATCACACCGACCGCGATCGCGCGGACCTCGATGCGACGTCGGCCGCGGGCGAGCCAGACGGCGCCCGCCCAGGCCAGGAGCACGAGCACCCAGATCCAATCGGCGACGAGGCGAAGTCCCTTCGTCGCGTCCTGAGCCGCCTTCAGCTGGTTCGACTTCAGCACCGTGATCTGGCCGGCGTTCTGCGGAATCGTGCTCTGCAGGTCCGGCAGGAACGAGAACTGGTTGCCGAGCTGGATGACGAGCGGGCGGAAGTTCAGGACCACGGCTCCGCTCGACGTCGTGGCGAAACCCGCCTTCTTGCCGTTGAGCACGTTGACGAGCTGCTGCTGAGCGAGCGACGTCGCGCCCACGAACGCGTCCTGCACGCGAGGCCGTTCGAGAAGTCGCTGCGCCACGACGTCTGTTCCCTCGCGCGCCGCTCCCGCGATGGGGCCTGCCAGCCCTTTCAGGTTCTTCGGGAGCTTCGCGGCGAGCGCCGCGCTGACGTCGACGTTGGCGTACAGCTGGTCGACGAGGGTGGACGAGACCTGGTTGCGGATCGTCGCGTCGGCGATCAGTGCGCGAGACGTCGCGCGAAAATGCGATTTGTCGAGCGCCTCTCGTTTGACGAAGTTTGCGAGCACGCTGATGAGCAGCAGGACGACGCCGATCACGGTCAGCGTGCGGGCGAGCACGTGGTGGCTTCGCTTCGGCTCCGACCCCGACTCCGACTCTTTCGCGACGGTCGCCGGGCTCTGTTCTTCAGTCGACTCGGCCATCCGATGAGGAACGTTACGGGCTACGCGGACGTCGGCTCGGCGACCCACGCCTTCGCGAGACCGGTGTCCTCCGGATCGAAGAGGCGCAGCTCCCCCGGAGCAAGCCAGCCGGCGACCGCGGCGCCGTGTCTGACCCAGTCCTTGTCGGTGACGAGCGCCATCCTGCGCCACGACGAACGGTCCATCAGCCCGATCGAGCCCGCTGCCTTCAGGTCCTGCCACAGCGCTCCGAGATCGAGACCGTGGAAGTCGCCGGCGAGCTCGAAGTAGATGTTCAGCTTCTTGTCTTCCTCGAGCGCCGCATAGATCGGCGCGATCATCGCGCGGTACTCGTCGCTGCCGATCGTCCCCGAGGCGCGAAAGCCGATCACGTCGTTCGGCAGATCCTCGAGTCGCTCGATCACAAGCGCAATCTAGCGTGACTTGTTTGCGCGTGATTGGTGCCCAGGGTTCGCGGCGGCTGCGACGCCCGCCGCTCGCCGCTCCGTCATGCCGGGGAGCTGCAGGACGGCCGACCGACCCTGGGCACCCCGCTCGTTCGACCGGTCAGAGCAGGTTCCTTGTGCGGGGTCATGTCGACGCCGACCCGTACCGATACCCGTCGCAGGAGGGGGAGGGGTCTGCGATGCCCTCCCTCTCTGTCTTCTCGGGTTCGTGTGTGCTAGTGGAGGAGGAGGTAGACCGCGTACCCAATGAGTGCGAACCACGAGAGCTCGATCACGAGCACGACGATCGAGAGCACGACGACGATGGGATCGAAGCCTGACGGTCGCCTGGGCGCCGGCGCGACGAGCGTCCCCTGATTGACGCCGGACCGATCTACGACGCTGGCGATGCCTCTGGCTCCTGGTAGGCGGTCCGACGGATCGTCTGGTGCCGCTCGTCGATGACGCTGAAGAGCCCCGAGCCGAAGCCGCCCTCGAGCTCGAGCTCGCGGTTGCCCTGTGCCGCAAGCATGCGCATGAGCGCCGGCCGCGAGACGTAGCCGAGCTTGACGACGATCTCCCCGAGCGGGAGCTGGCTCTCCTCCTGGTCGTTGAGCGCCGACGTCAGCTCCTCGTCGCTCACGAGCCCGCTGCCGACCAGCAGCTTGCCGAGCGGCTCCCAGGACTGGCCCGATCCGTTCTGGTTCGACCGCTTGCGCCGGCGACCGGTCGATTTCCGCGTCGTCGGGGCCGCAGCCGCCTGCGTGTCGTTCTCCCTCATCCCATCTCCCTGGATCTACGTCGTTGCCTTGCGCCGGACCTTGGGTGTCGGCCCGAAAGGCAATGGCTCTCCTCCAGATTGCCGCAGTTGCTCCCGGCTCGAGCCCACGCTGCCGACCCGATGCCGCCCTGTCTCAAGCTTGTCATCGGTCTGCGGCCTCCACCATCCCTCGCGCGAGGGAATGGCGTCTTGCGACGTCGCGCGAGCTCGATGCGACTTGAGGTGCGGTTGAGCCGGTGCGCCTCGATCTTGAGCCTGTCTTGAGACGCTCAGGGCTAGCGTGAGTCCATGGCGCTCCGGGCGACGAAGCCGCGCGTGGTCCCCGCAAACGACGGGCGCTCGCCGCCCGGGATCGGCCGGTCGCGCCCCGGGAGCTACCGTCGGATCCTCGTGCCGCTGATCGACAGTCGCGAGTCGGAGAAGGCGTTGACGATCGCGTGCCAGCTGGCTGCTGAGCACGGCGCGCTGATCACTGCGCTGACCGCGATCGAGGTGCCGGCCGAGCTGCCGATCGACGCACACATGGACGACGAGGAGCAATGCGCGCGCGAGCTCCTCAAGGAGGCACAGGCGATCTGTGAGCTCTACGGCGTCGCGGTGGCGCCGCGGATCGTAAGAGCGCGCGAGGCAGGCACTGCGATCATCGATGCGGCCCATGACTCCCGTGCGGAGATCGTGATCCTGCGGGCACCCCGCAAGCCGCGCGCGTCGGTGTTCGGTAGGAGCGTCGACACCATCCTCAAGCACGCGCCATGCAGGGTGATGATCGCCGCCTCGTCGGCGGACCAATGAACCGCGCTCCACTCGAGCTCGACGAGCCGCCGCCCCGGACCGGTCGCACGACCGCGGTGACCGGCGCCTTCTCGGGCGCGAAGCGGGTCTTGATCGGCCCGCCGCGCGCGACCCGCGAGCTGAGCGACACGCTGCTGTCGAAGACGCTCGCGCTGCCGATCTTCTCCTCGGATCCCATCTCGTCCGTCGCCTACGCGACGGAGGCCGCGCTCGTCGTCCTCGTCGGGGTCTCGCTCTCGGCCCGTCACCTGATCATCCCAATCTCGGTCGCGATCGCCGCCCTACTCGCGATCGTCGTGCTCTCGTATCGGCAGGGCGTGAAGGCCTACGAGTCGAGCGGCGGCTCGTACGTGTTCGCGAAGGAGAACCTCGGGACGCTGCCTGCGCTGATCGCCGGTGCCGCGCTGCTGACCGACTACGTCCTGACCGTCGCGGTCTCGGTCGCCGCCGGCGTCTTCGCGATCACGTCCGCGGCGCCGTCGTTGAGCTCGCATCGCCTTGGCCTCTCGCTGCTCTGCGTCGTCATCCTGACCCTGGGGAACCTCCGGGGATTGCGGGAGTCCGGCTTTCTCTTCGCCTTCCCGACCTACGGGTTCATCGTCAGCCTCTACGCGGCGCTCGGGGTGGGGGTGACGAAGTGCGTCACCTCGTCTTGTCCGGTGGCCGTGGTGCCGCACCCGGCTGCCGTCGGCGCCGGCACGATCAGCATCTTCGTGCTGCTGAAGGCGTTCGCCTCGGGCTCTGCGGCCCTGACGGGCGTCGAGTCGATCTCGAACGGCGTCACCGCCTTCCGGCCGCCGCAGGCGCAGAACGCGGCCCGGACGCTCCTCGTGATGGCCGGGATCGCGATCACATTGTTCCTGGGGGTCTCGTACCTCGCGTACGAGATGGACGCGCGTCCCAGCACGACCACGTCGATCCTCTCGCAGATCGCCCGCGGCGCCTTCCCCGCGGGCTCACCATCCTCAGCCGGCTACTACATCGTGCAGGCGTTCACCCTCGCGATCCTCGTCCTCGCCGCGAACACGTCGTACCAGGGATTCCCGCGACTCGCGGCCCTGCTCGCCCGGGACGGATTCTTCCCGCGTCAGTTCCTGAACCTCGGCGACAGGCTCGTCTACTCGAACGGGATCCTCGTGCTGACGGGGCTCGCGACCGGCCTGCTCGTTGCGTTCCGGGCGAACGTCAACTCGCTGATCCATCTCTACGTGATCGGCGTCTTCACCGCCTTCACGCTCGCGCAGGCGGGCATGGTCCGTCATTGGCAGAAGAAGCGGGACCCCGGATGGCGGGGACGTGCGTTGATGAACGGCGTCGGAGCGGCCACGACCGGGCTCGTCGCGGTGGTCGTGATCGCGACGAAGTTCCTCGAGGGTGCGTGGATGGTGATCATCGCGATCCCGGTGATGATCGTGATGTTCTACGCGATCCGGAGGCACTACCGGTCCGTCGAGCGGCGACTTCGTGCGAAGGCTCGCGCCGTGCTCGCACGACCCGAGCCTGCGAACACCGTCATCGTCTACGTCGAGCGGCTCGACGCGGCGACGCGCGAGGCCGTCTGGTACGCGCGGACGATCTCCGGCGGTCGATTCCGCGCGATCCACGTCCCGTTTCCGGGCAGCGACACGGGCGTCCGCGCGCGGTTCTCGCGCTGGACCGACGGCAAGCCGTTGCTGGAGGTGCTGCCGTCCCAGGACGAGCCGCTCGAGGCGGTGCTCGAGTACATCTGGTCGTTCCCGGCCGGCGACGGCGACTTCGTCACAGTCGTCGTCCCCGAGCTGTTCCGCAAGCCGTCGTTCATCAGCGCGCTTCGGCGCCCGACGCTGTCGCTCAAGCTCGGACTGCTCCGCGAGCCGGGTGTCGTCGTCACCGACGTGCCGAAGCTCGCGGACGAGAGCGAGTGGACGGAGCCGTCACGCACCGTGTGCGTCGTCCCGGTCGCCGGCATCCAGGCTGCCTCGCTGCGCGCGCTGATCTACGCACGCTCGCTCGGGCTCGACGAGACGACGGCCGTCTTCTTCACGGACGACGACGACGAAGCGGCGCGGATGGAGCGCGAGTGGCAGCGCTACTCGGTCGGCTTGCCGCTGGACATCGTCGAGGCTCCGTTCCGCGACCTCGGCAAGCCGCTGCTCGGCTACCTGCGACGGATCACCGCCGACGACGCGGCCGCCGTCGTCGTGATGCCGGAGCTCGTCGTCCGGGGAACCGATCGGCTCCTCCACAACCAGCGGGCGCTCTACCTGAAGCGCCTCCTGCTGTTCGAGCCGCGCGTGATCCTCACCAGCGTGCCGTTCCAGCTCGTCTGATCGGTTCGCCCGATCCAAGACCTCCCACGAGGCGAAACAGGGCCCCGCACCGCGGGGCCCTGTTCGTGATGCTCAGGAGGACATTGCCCTAACGCGACCGGCGCCGAGAGGTCCGGCGTGCTCCGGTCTTGCGGGCGGTGGTGCGCTTCTTGGCCGCCGTCTTCTTGCGGCCGGTGGTGCGCTTCTTGGCCGTGGTCTTGCGGGCCGTGGTGCGCTTCTTCGTCGCGCGCTTCTTGGCCGCGCCGACCTTGCGGGTCACGCGCTTCTTCGCAGCGGTCTTGCGGCCCGTCGCGCGCTTCTTGGCCGCGCCGGCCTTGCGGGTCACGCGCTTCTTCGCCGACGTCTTGCGGCGAGTCGCGGTCCGGCGACGGGGACGCGCCGCCTGGACCTTCTCCACGGACTCCTCTTCCGGCTGGAGCTGCTGGACGACCTGCTCCGGCTCCGCCGGCTCCGTCGGCAGCGGAGACTCCTCCTGCTGCTCGACAGGTTCTGACGTACTACTGAACGGGTAACTCTCCATACATCCCTCCTACTCGGATATCTCTTCCATGCCCTGGCCGATGTGCGTGTCGTCCCCTTGCGGGTGACGTCGTCCCTGCCCTGCGACGCTAACCGATCCACTACGGTCGGTGGCCATCAGACGTCGTTGCTCAGCCGCAGCGTTCTCCCCTGCGACCCTGGTGTCCTCCTGGATGGTGCTGACGACCGCAACTGTTCCCTGAACGGTGCACGTCGAACCGACACGACGACGAATGATGGCGCCGCTACCGGACCGCATACGTGCACTTGCATCGTCGGTCCCAACCGCGTACGAGATCTCGTCGTTGGGGGACCGGGTACTCGAGGTGGGCGACAACAAGCTGCAAGCGATGATGACGCATCGCGCGGACGAATGCGAGCGGATGCACGCGTCCCGTTCGACGTTTCGATTCGACTTTCGAAGAATCCCTGCATGCGGGATCGAACGTCGGCGCTCGACGTTTTGCGCGGATCGCTCGCGATCGACGATTCGAGTCGGCAGAATGTCGATCGATGACACGCGCCAGCCCGTGAGTTCGTAGCCTCACCGCGGTCCTGCTCGCGGTCGGTCTCGTGGACGAGCTCGTCTTCGGGGTTCGCGAAGCAGCGTGGCCGCTCATCCGACACGACCTCTCGCTCTCGTACGCGCAGGTCGGTCTCGCCCTCTCGCTGCCGGCCTTGGTGTCGCTCATCGTCGAGCCGGCGATCGGCGTGCTCGGAGACGGCGCGAGACGTCGCTCCGTCGTCGTCATCGGTGGTATCGGCTTTGCGGTGTCGCTCGTCGCCGCAGCGGTCGCTCCCGGTTTTCTCCTGCTGCTCGGCGCTTTTTGCCTTCTCTACCCTTCGTCCGGCGCGTTCGTCGGACTCTCGCAGGCAACGCTCGTCGACCTCGCGCCGAGGGTGCGCGAGCGCAGCCTCGTGCGCTGGACGGTCGCGGGTGCGGTCGGTGCCGCAGTTGGTCCGCTGGTGCTCGTCGCAACCCGGTCGTGGCGCTCGACCTTCTGCGCGCTCGCGGTCGTCGCGCTCGTGCTGGTCGCGCTGACGACGCGGGCGCAGTACGTCGAGGCCGCCGGCGAGCGCGGCAAGTGGCAGGACCTGGTCGCGGCGCTGCGGCGGCGCGAGGTCCTCCGCTGGCTGCTCCTGCTCGAGCTGCAGGACCTGGGCGGCGACGTCCTGTTCGGGTACCTCGCGCTGTACTTCGTCGACGTCGTCGGGGCATCGCCGCGGGAGGCTGCGCTCGCCGTCGCGGTGTGGACGGTCTCGGACCTCGTCGGGACGGTCGTCCTCCTCCGTGCCCTCACGCGCCTGACGGGAGCGACGGTCGTCCGCACGACCGCGATCTCGGTGCTCGTCGTCGTTCCTGCGCTGCAACTGGCGGGAGGTTTGTGGCTCAAGCTCGTCTTGGTCGGCATGCTCGGTGCGCTGCACTCGGCGTGGTACCCGGTGACGAAGGCGCGTCTGTACGCCGAGCTGCCGGGGCGCGGCGGACTCGTCCTCGCGCTGGCCACGCTCGCCGGACCGATCGGCGCGCTGATGCCCGTCTGCGTCGGCTTGCTCGCGTCGCGGTTCGGGCTGCAGGCGGCCCTCTGGGTGGTCCTCGTCGCGCCGCTCTCGCTGATCGTCGGCGTGCCGCGTCGTGCCGAGACGGACCGATAGTCGGCCGCGCGTTCCGTATCCTCAGAGCGGTGAAGGTCGTCCTTCCGGACAACTCAGTGCTTGAGCTCCCCGACGGCGCGACGGGACTCGACGCGGCGCGTGCGATCGGGCCGAAGCTGGCCGAGCAGGCGGTGCTCGTCCGGTCGAACGGTCGCGTCCAGGATCTGCGACTCCCGCTCGAGGACGGTCAGCCGATCCAGATCCTGACCACCCGAGACAAGGACGACCCCGATGCGCTCGCAGTGCTCCGCCATTCGTCGTCGCACCTGCTGGCCGAGGCGGTGCGACGCCTGTACCCGGGCGTGAAGATCGCGATCGGCCCACCGATCGAGAACGGCTTCTACTACGACTTCGACTTTCCCGAGCCGCTGCGCGAGGAGGACCTGCCGAGGATCGAGGCGGAGATCCAGCGCGAGCTGGACGAGGGGCGCGAGTGGTCCCGCGAGGAGGTGTCGGCCGGGGAGGCGAAGCAGCGGTTCCTCGACGAGCACGAGCCGTACAAGGTGGAGCTCGTCGAGACCGCCGAGGGGCCGATCTCCTTCTACACGCAGGGAGACTTCACCGACCTCTGTCGCGGTCCGCACCTCCAGGACTCCCGTCCGATCAAGGCCTTGAAGCTGACCGGGCTCGCCGGCGCGTACTGGCGCGGGGATTCCGAGAAGCCGCAGCTCACCCGCATCTACGGCACCGCCTTCTACTCAAAGGACGACCTCGACCTGCACCTCGAACGACTCGAGGAGGCGAAGCGCCGCGACCACCGGCGTCTCGGGCCTGAGCTCGATCTCTTCCACTTTTCGGAGCGCTCGCCGGGCTCCCCGCTCTGGCACCCGAAGGGCATGGTGCTGTTCCAGGAGCTCGACGCCCTGCGCCGGCGGGAGAACGCGAAGCGTGGCTACCTGGAGGTCCGGACGCCGATCATCTACGACGCCCAGACCTTCTACACGTCCGGGCACTTCCCGAAGTACGAGGACCTCATGTTCAAGCTCGAGGTCGACGAGCAGCCGTGGGCGATGAAGGCGATGAACTGTCCCGGGCACATGCTCCTGTTCGCGTCGAGGCTCCGTAGCTACCGCGAGCTTCCGATTCGCTACGCGGAGCCGACTCCGCTGCACCGCAACGAGCTGACGGGAACGCTGCACGGCCTGCTCCGCGTCCGGATGATCACGCAGGACGACGCGCACATCTTCTGCACCGAGGAGCAGATCCAGGACGAGATCGCGGGTGTCGTCGACTACGCGCGGTACCTGTACGAGCTGTTCGGGCTGAAGGCGAGCGCCGAGCTGTCCACGCGCCCGGACAACAAGCTCGGCACGGACGAGCAGTGGGACCGCAACGAAGCGGCGCTCGAGGAAGCGCTCAAGCTCAATGAGATCGAGTACACGATTGCCGAGGGCGAGGGCGCCTTCTACGGGCCGAAGATCGACCTGCACATGGAGGACGCGCTCGGCCGCAGCTGGCAGATGGGGACGATCCAGCTCGACTCCCAGATGCCATCGCGCTTCGGCCTGACGTACATGGGCCCCGACAACCGCGAGCACTCGCTGTACGTCGTCCACCGTGCGCTCTACGGGTCGTTCGAGCGCTTCATCGGCATCCTGATCGAGCACTACGGCGGCGCGTTCCCGTTCTGGCTCGCCCCGGTGCAGCTCCGCGTCATCCCCGTCGGAGAGCACCATCGAGAGGAGGCGCGCTCCCTGAAGGAGCGGCTCGGCGACTACCGGGTCGACCTCGACGACCGCGACGAGACTGTCGGGAGACGGATCAGGGACGCGGAGCTCGAGAAGGTCCCCTACGTGGTCGTCTACGGCGACAAGGAGTCCGAGGCGTCGCTATCCGTCCGGAAGCGGGGCGGGGAGCAGGCGACCACGAGCCTGGATGGTCTCCTCGCCGAGCTTGCTACCCTGTGAGCCTGCCAAGCAGGAGCGCCCACGTTCCTCACCTCCCGAGCGCTTGAGCTCAGGGTTGGTTCAGCCGAGTCGGAAGGACGAGGATCTTGGGCCGCTGCTTGCGGCTCTTGCTTTGTCCGACAGAAAGGATTGCTCTATCCAGCGGAAAGGATCGACGCTAGCTTGGTGATCGCTCTTTGAGGCCGAGGAGGCGGCCGGGCCCGCCCGATCGCGTCCCGCAGGCGCCGCAGGAACGCGTCAACGAGGCGATTCGCGCTTCCCAAGTCCGGCTGATCGGCGACGACGGGGCGCAGCTCGGCATCAAGTCGACACGCGACGCCCTCGAATACGCTTACTCGAGGAATCTCGACCTCGTCGAGGTGGCCGCGCAGGCTGATCCCCCCGTGGCGAAGGTGATGGACTGGGGGAAGCACCGCTACGAGCAGGAGCAGCGGGCGAAGCTCGCGCGCAAGCACCAGACGCAGATCAACGTCAAGGAGATCAAGCTCAGGCCGAAGATCGGGATCCACGACTACAACACCAAGAAAGGCCACGTCGAGCGCTTCCTCAACCAGCGCGCGAAGGTCAAGGTCACGATCATGTTCCGGGGGCGCGAGCAGCAGCATCCCGAGCGTGGACGGGACCTGCTGATGAGACTGGCAGAGGACGTGCGCGAGATCGGTCAGGTCGAGTCGCCGCCGCTGCAGGACGGTCGCAACATGGTGATGCTGCTCGGGCCGACGAAGAACGCAGGAGTCAAGAGAGATGCCGAAGACGAAGACATCGAGCAGCGCCAAGAAGCGGTTCAAGGTGACGGGGAGCGGAAAGCTCCTGCGGCGTCACACGATGAAGAGCCACAAGCTGGAGAAGAAGTCGTCCAAACGTAAGCGCGGCTTCCGCAAGGACTACGCCGTCGAGGGCTCTGACACGTCTGCGGTTCGGAAGATGCTCGGGCTCGGGCGGAGTCGCTGATGCCGCGCGTCAAGCGATCGGTCCACGCGCGCAAGAAGCGCCGCAAGGTCCTCGGGGAGGCGAAGGGGTACTGGGGGCTGAAGAAGTCCTCGTACCGCTACGCGAAGGAGCAGGTCGACCACTCGCTCGCCTACGCCTACCGGGACCGGAAGAACAAGAAACGAACGTTCCGCCGGCTCTGGATCATGCGGATCAACGCGGCGGCTCGTGCGAACGGGCTCTCGTACAACCAGCTGATCGCCGGGCTCAAGGCTGCGAACGTCGAGCTCGACCGAAAGGTGCTCGCGGAGCTCGCCGTCAACGACCCGCAGGCATTCGGCGCGATCGCCGCGCACGCCAAGTCGGCGCTCGACAAGGCCTGAGCGCAGAGCTCGAACGGACCTTCCTCCGCCAGGCGGACGCGTGCGAGCGGAGCGGCTCGCACTTGTACGCGGAGGTCTGCCGACGGCTTGCCGGGGAGCCGGAGGTCGAGGCGGTCGTCGGCGACGCGCGCTGGGACGCCCCGATCAGGCTCCTGGCCGCGCTCCACTACCTCCAGCTCGCCGACGGCGTCGATCCCTGGCGCTCGCTTCCGGCCGTCCTCCAGGAGCATCGGGAGGAGCTCGCGCGCTTCGTCGCCGAGCAGGACGTCCAGACGAACGAGGTCGGACGCTGCATCGCGCTCCTGCCCGCCTTCCTCGCGCTCGCTCGGGCGAACGGCCCCCGGATCGACCTGCTCGAGCTCGGTCCGAGCGCCGGCCTGAACCTCGTCTTCGACCGCTACCGCTACCGGTACGGAGCGGGGAGCTGGGGGCGGCGGGACTCGCCGCTTCAGCTCGCGGCCGAGGAGCGGACTCCCGTTCCCGGCGAGCTGCTCGGCGTCGAGCTCGAGGTCGTCCGACGCCGCGGCATCGACCGCCGCCCGGTCGACGTGACCGGCGACGAGGGCGTCCGGCTGCTCTCGTCGTTCGTCTGGGCCGACCAGCCGCAACGGCTCGTCCGGCTGCTGCAGGCGATCGAGGTCGTCCGGGCCGATCCGCCGGAGCTCGTCACCGGGGACTACGTCGAGGCGCTGCCCGACCTCCTCGCCGACCGCGATCCGGAGGCGCTCACAGTCGTCTTCCAGACGGCCTCGACGCAGTACCTGGCCGCGGAGAGGTACGAGACGCTCCGCCGCACGCTCGTCGACGCGAGCCACGAGGCGCCGCTCGGCTGGGTCTCGACGAGACGACACGACGAGGACGACCGTCGCGACCTCGACGGGTACGCGCTCGAGCTCGCGCTCTGGCCCGAGCAAGACCGCGCGGTCGTGGCGCGGATGGGGTACCACGGCGAGTGGATCGACTGGCGATGATCACCTCCCGCGAGAACGAGAAGCTCAAGCTGATCCGCAAGCTCGGATCCGCGCGCCAGCGTGAGAAGCTCGGGCTGTTCGTCGCCGAGGGCGAGGATCTCGTCGAGGCGGCTCGCGCGGAAGGCGTCGAGCCGGTGGAGCTGCTGTCGGCCGGCGAAAACGTCTCGGCCGAGCTCCTCGCCGAGGTGTCGAGGCTCGCGCACCCGCCACGCGTGATCGCCGTGTTCCGCCGTGCCGACCTCCCTCAGCGGCGGCTGCCACCCGTCGGGCTTGCGCTGTGGCGAGTGGCCGACCCGGGGAACGTCGGCACGCTGATTCGCTCGGCCGACGCGCTCG
Source organism: Gaiellaceae bacterium (assembly GCA_035623685.1). Lineage (GTDB taxonomy): Bacteria > Actinomycetota > Thermoleophilia > Gaiellales > Gaiellaceae > 3-1-20CM-4-69-9. The sequence goes on along the minus strand of DASPSY010000002.1, from coordinate 13,252 downwards.
GGCCGGCGTTTGTCGCGCTCTCGCCGGGCTGCGCGGATCCCACTGGGCCGAAGGCGATTCGCGCGTCGATGGGTGCCCTGTTTCGCGTTGTCTTGATCGCCTTCGACGACGCGCCGCGGCCTTGGATCGCACTCGTCCCACGGGGCGGCAGCCCAGTCGGGGCCACGGCCGGCGCGACGCTGGTGCTGGGCGCCGAGCGGGGCGGCCTCCCGGCCGAGGTGCTCTCCCGCTGCGACGGACGCGCGACGATCCCGCTCGCCGAGGGAGCGGACTCGCTGAACGTCGCGACCGCTGGCGCGATCGCTCTCTACGAACGCTCGGGGCGTCGGGCGACCCAGATCGCGTCCTCGCCTCCCGCGTAGGGCGTTCGGTCGAACCAGCCGTAGAGCGTCTCGATTTCGAAGCCCGTCTCGTCCAACAACGCCTGCCACTCCTCCGGCTCCAGCCAGGCGAGCGTCATCGTCGACTCGCCGACGTCGCCGCGAACCGAGAGCGTGAGCGTTCGCCGCTCCGTGTCCCACTCAGCGCGCTCCCAGATGCCCGGCTCGCGTTCGAGCCAGCGGCCGTGCGTCTCCTCGACGTCGTCCGCGCCCGGTGCGAACACGTCGAACACGAGCCGGCCACCGGGAACCAGCAGAGCGTGGGCTGCGGCGAGCGCCTGCCGCCGCTCCCCGTCGGTGTGGAGGTGCAGGTACGACCGGAACGGACAGATCACGAGCGGGACCTGCCCGTCGACCGGCGGCTCGCGCAGGTCGCCGACGCGCAGGTCGAGCTCGACCCCGGCGAGCGCCGCGCGCCGTGCGCAGACGTCGAGCATCCCTCGGGAGGAGTCCACGCCGATCACGTGCGTGCCGTCGGCAGCGATCGGGATCGCGATCCGACCGGTTCCCACCCCCAGTTCGACGATCGGTCCTCCTGTTCGACGCGCCTCCGCCAGGTAGAAGCCGACGTCCTCGACGACGGACGCGCTCCACGGGTCGTAGAGCTCGGCGATCGTGTCGTACGCGCTCCGCCCGCGTCTCATCGTTCGCATTCTCGACCGCGCGCGGGTGCGAGCGCGGCTGGGAACCGGCTACAGTCGCCGCCGTGGACGCGGCCGCGCTTCAAGAGGAGGCTCTCGCCGCGATCGAGGCTGCGTCGACGCCGGACGAGCTGACCGCGCTGCGCACGCGCTATCTCGGCCGCAAGAGCGAGCTCGGCCAGGCCCTCCGCGCAGTGCGCGACCGGGAGACAGGCCTCACCCTGAACGCACTGCGGCAGCGCATCGAGCTTGCGCTCGACGAGCACCGGGCCGAGCTGGAGCGGGCCGAGCTCGAGCGCTCGCTCGCCGAGGAGGCGCTCGACGTGACGCTGCCGGGCACGGCGCTGCGGCGCGGCCGGCTCCATCCGCTCACCCAGATCAGGCGCGAGGTGGAGGACATCTTCCTGGGCCTCGGCTACGAGATCGTCGACAGCCGTGAGGTCGAGACGGTGTGGCACAACTTCGACGCACTGAACCAGCCGCTCACACACCCCTCGCGATCGCATCGGGACACCTTCTACGTCGACGACGACACGTTGCTGCGAACCCACACGTCGACGGGCCAGATCCGCGTGATGGAGGAGCGCGAGCCGCCGATCTACATCGCCACGCTCGGCCGCGTCTACCGCCGCGACACGCCGAGTCCTCGCTCGACGCCGAACTTCCACCAGGTCGAGGCGCTCGCCGTCGACCGGGGCATCACGCTCGCCGACCTCAAGGGGACGTTGATGCACTTCTTCCGCGCGATGTTCGGCCCGGGGCGTGACGTCCGGATGCGGACGAGCTTCTTCCCCTTCACCGAGCCGTCTGTCGAGTTCGACGTCACCTGCTTCCTCTGCGCGGGGGAGGGTTGCGTGTTCTGCAAGTACACCGGCTGGTTCGAGATGGGCGGAGCCGGGGTTGTCGATCCCGCCGTGTTCCAGAACGTCGGCTACGACCCGGAGGAGTGGTCCGGATTCGCCTGGGGTCTCGGCCTCGATCGCATCGCGGCGCAACGTCACGGCGTCCCGGACATCCGGATGTTCTGGGAGAACGATCTCCGAGTGCTGAGGCAGTTCTAGGACGTGGACGCGAGTTGAAGGTCCCGGTCAGCTGGCTGAAGGAGTACGTCAGGTTCGACGTTTCCGTGCAGGACGTCGCCGAGCGCCTCGTCATCTCCTCGTGCGAGGTCGACCGGATCGAGACGGTCGGCGTCGCGGATGCCGACGGCAACCTCGGCCTCTTCCGGGTTGGTCGTGTCCTCGACGCGGCGAAGCACCCGAACGCCGACCGGCTTCAGCTCTGTCAGGTCGACGTCGGCGAGTCGGGCCCGCGTCAGATCGTCTGCGGCGCCTGGAACGTCGGTGCCGGCGCCACGGTCGGCGTCGCATTGCCCGGAGCGGTGCTCCCGAACGGGCTCGAGCTCGAGTCGCGCAAGGTCCGAGGCGAGCTGAGCGACGGGATGATCCTGGCCGAGGACGAGGTCGGCCTGGGGACCGACCACACCGGGATCATGGTGCTCGAGCACGGGATCGAGCCCGGCACGCCGCTCGCTGACGTCCTGCCGCTGACCGAGACCGTCTTCGAGCTCGAGACCGGCCACAACCGTCCCGATCTGCTCGCCGTCTACGGCATCGCACGCGAGGTCGCAGCGCTGCTCGACCTCGAGCTCGCGCCGCCGCCGGGCGATGATCCGGCGCGTGCCGGCTCCGAGCCAGTCGACATCGGCGTCGACGACTTCGAGGGCTGTCCGCGGTACATCGGACGCTTGTTCCGCGGCGCGTCGATCGGGCCTTCACCCGTGTGGCTGAAGGCACGGCTGCTCGCAGCGGGTATGCGCCCGATCTCGAACGTCGTCGACGTGACGAACTACGTGATGCTGGCGCTCGGCAACCCGCTCCACGCCTTCGACTTCACGAAGCTCGCCGGCGGCAGGATCGTCGTGCGCCGCGCGCGTGCCGGCGAGATGCTGCGCACGCTCGACGGAGCCGAGCGCCTGCTGGAGCCGTACGACCTGGTGATCGCCGACGGAGAGCGTGCCGTCGCGCTCGCCGGAATCATGGGCGGCGAGGAGACGGAGATCGCGGCAGCGACGACAGAGATCCTCCTCGAGGCGGCGAACTTCGAGCCGTACACGACCTTCCGAACGTCCGAGCGTCTGCGCCTGCGGACGGAAGGGTCGAACCGCTGGGAGAAGGGCGTCGATCCGTTCCTCGCCGAGCAGGGGGCGTCGCTCGCGACAGAACTGCTCGTCGAGCTGGCGGGCGCGGAGTGGGTCGGGCACGCGGACGTCCACGCGGGGCTCCCAGAGCGGCCGGTGATCCGGTTTCGGCCGCGACGGACCGACGAGGTGGTCGGGATCGAGACGTCGCCGACGGAGCAGCACGCGATTCTCGGCAGGCTCGGCTTCGACGTGGACGGCGAGACGGTCGCGGCTCCGACCTGGCGCGCACGTGACGTGACGCGGGAGATCGACGTCGTCGAGGAAGTCGCGCGCTTCCGGCTCGCCGACGTGCCCGCGCGGTTGCCGCAGCGGCGCGCGATGTTCGGCCGCCTGTCCAAGCTGCAGCGCGTCCGGCGTCGGATCGAAGACACGCTCGTCGGCTTCGGCTATGCGGAGGCGTACACCTGGAGCCTGCTGCCCCAGGGCTCGGTCGCGGACGGCGTGCGGCTCCAGGAGCCGCTGTCGAGCGAGCAGGCAGTCCTGCGGACGACTCTCACGGACGGGCTGCTCGCGTCCGCCAGGCGCAACGTCGATGCGGGCAACGACGAGATCGCGCTGTTCGAGCAGGCACACGTGTACCTGCCGACGCGCGAGCAGCTCCCGGAGGAGCGCTGGCGCGTCGGCGGTATCGCGACGGGCGGTTTCGCGTTCGCGAAGGGGACGGTCGAGGGTCTCTACGAGGCGCTCGGGGTCGCCGCGAGCTTCGAGGACGCGGACGACCTCCCGCTTCCCGGGCCGGGGGCGCGCACCGTCGATGGGTGGGTCGTCGCCCTCGCCGATCCGAGCCTGCCGGGGCGGTGGGGCGCATTCGAGCTCGACGTCGACACGCTGGTCGAGCGCGTGCCCGACCTCGTCCTCTTCGAGGACGTGATCACGTATCCGCCCGTTCGCCAGGATCTCGCATTCGTCGTCGACGTGGACGTTCCGGCCGGAGCGCTGTTCGCTGTCGCGCGTGACGCCGCCGCTCCCGAGCTTCGCGAGGTGCGGTTCCTCAGCGACTACCGTGGCGCGCCGATTCCGGACGGCAAGAAGTCGATCGCGTTCTCCGTGGGGTTCCAGTCGTCCGAGAGAACGCTCACCGACGAGGACGCCGCCACGTTGCGGCAGCGGGTGATCGACGCTCTCGGCGAGCGGTTCGGAGCCGAGCTCCGCGCCTGAAGCGCGCGCCGCGCCGCCGATCCGCCGCCGGCCGAACCGTCGTGGGTGGCACCCAGATCGACCGGCTAGTCGAAGCCGAGCTGCCGTCGAAAGTCGGCCATGTCCCAAAAGTCGCTGCAGCGCTTGATCTTGCCGCCTTCGACTTCCAGGATCGAAACGCCGCGGACCTCGAATCGTTTGTCGGTTCGCGGCATGCCGGGCAGATCGCCGGCGTGAGTCCCACTCATGCGCCATTCGCTCGCCGCCTGGTTGCCGGCGTCGACACGCACGGTTACCTCACACACGAAGTCGGGTGATGCTTCCATCAGTGGAGCGGCGAACCCGCGAACACCCTCGGGCCCTTCGACCCGCGCACCGAGCGGAATGTCTTCCAGCACGCAGTCGTCGGTGAAGAGCGAGGCCAGCCGCGTCGCGTCGCCACTCGACCACGCCGTCGCCAAGTCATCGAGAATCGCCGCCGTCATCGAATCCCCTTTCGTCCATCGGCCAGGCGTCAACCATCACGCATGTCCGACCAGTTGCGCAAGGGGACTTCGAATGCGTCAGCCGCGCCGCCGCTCGAGCTCCGAGTTCAGCTCGGCGCCGAACAGCAGCGCGTACGAGGAGTAGTTGATCCAGAGGAGCAGGATCACGCCGGTGGCGAGCGCGCCGTACGTCCGGGAGTAGTGGCCCGCGTACGTCACGTAGAGCTGAAACAGGGCGGAGAGCACGAGCCAAAGCAGCGAGCCGACGATCGCTCCGGCCGAGGTCCAGCGCCAGTGCCCGGTGCGGTTGGGCGCGATCGTGTAGACGAGCGAGAAGAAGACGAGGATCGCGAGGAACGCGATCGGCCAGCGCAGGCTTCCCCAGAGCGGGTCGAACGCGTCGCCGACGCCGGGTTGCCGCGAGATCACGCGCCCGAGATCGCCGCCCAGCACGATCAGGATGAAGACGATCGCCGCCACGAGGCCGGTGAGCACGACCAGCAGGATCGCCAGCGCCCGTTGCTTCCAGAAAGGACGTGTCTCCTCGAGGCTGTAGGCGCGGTTTACGGCCTTGATCAGGGCGGACATGCCGCCGCTGGCCGCCCAAATCGCGAGGCCGAGCCCGACCACGAGCGCCGCAGGCCCTGCTCCACCGTGCGAGTCCGCGTCGATCGAGCGCACGAACGACGTCACCCCGTCCGGAACCGTGCCCGAGAGCACGTTCAGGACGTCGTCGAACAGCCCGGACACCTTCAGGAACCCGATCAGGCCGGCCAGCGCGGGGAAGACCGCGAGCAGCGAGCTGTACGCGATCTGCTGCGCGAGGCCGAGGCAGTCGTCCTCCTTGAACCGCTTGACGCTACGAGTGAAGACGCCCTTCCACTCGTCCAGGCGCATGCTCGGCGGCGGCCGCGGGCTTCCTAGCCGCGGCGGAACAGGAGGCGCGCCGTTGCGCCGACTCCGCCGGCGAGCACGAAACCTGCGCCGAGCGACGCGGCCGCCACCAGAGGCAGCTTCGTCCGCATCCTGCTCGTGACGTCGAGGCTCTCGCGCAACGACTCCGTCGCGCTCGCGAGCTGCTCGCGCTCCGCCTCGAGGTCGCGGCGGACGGCTTCGATCGTGCGTGTGCTTGTGGTCGTGCCCTCAGGCTTGCTTGCCATCGCTCGTCAGGATCTCCTTCGTCAGTCTCGCTTCCTCGATCGCCTGGTTCGGCACCGGCGGCGCGCCCTTCTTGAACGATCTCACCGCGAGCCACGCGAGCAGCGCGCCGAGGAGCAACACCAGCCCGGTGACGATCAGCAGCGAGGCCCACCAGGGTAGGAACGTCGCAAGCCCCGCTGCGAGCGTCGCGAACGCGAACCCGACCAGGAACAGGGCGAGGATGGCCGCGCCGAACGCGAACCCAATCCCCATCCCGAGTGCCCGGAGCTTCCGCTGGATCTCGATCGAGGCAAGCTCGAGCTCGAGCCGGATGATCGTGCTGACGTGCTCGGCGACGAGCTTGGTGGACTCACCGATTCCCTTCTGCTCGGTCTCAGTCGTCGCCACGCGCGCTCCAGTCGATTACCCGCGCAGCGACGATCCCCACCGCGACGCACACGCCGACGACCACCCAGGGATTCGGCCCGGAGCCAGCCGTGCCGCCGCCCGCCTTCCTCATCCGCTTCGTGAACGAGCGGACGCGATCCTTTGGCGAGGTTGCCTCCGGGACACTCGGCGGGATGTCGGGCGGCGTATCGGCGGCGACGGATCGCTGCGCCTCGCCCGTGACTGCCTCGCGGGTGACGGTGTCGTCGGTCGTGACGGCGTCGTCGGTCGTGGCGGTCTCTTTGGTCGTAACGGTGTCGTCGGTCGTGACTGCCTGCTGCTTGTGCATGCGTGCCCTGATCAGGCTCGGCTTCAGCTTGCGGAGAAAGTGTGCCTCTTCCTCGAGCGTCCCTGCGAGCTTCCCCATGAGCCCGCCGTCTCGGGCGGAGCGATGTGCGAGTTCGACCATCCTGTCGGCGAGGTGGTCGACCTTCTCGTCGATCGCGGTTATCGCCGTCATCCCCTCGGGGGCGGGTCCTCGCCCGTCAGCGTCCGGTAGATCCCGGCGGCCGTACGCCGCGAGATGATCGCCGCAATGGCGGCCGTTCCCCCGGAGATCGCAATCCAAAGCACCTTGCGCAACATGGCTCCTGTCCCTGCTCAAGCCTAACCGGTGCCGGAACTCGGTCAAACATTGCATCTTTATTCTGTCCGTCATGCATGGCGAGAAGGCGCTCCAGAAGGCGGAGCGGCACCGGTTGATCGCGAGCATCGTCACCCGCAAGCGCGTGGGCACGCAGTTCGAGCTGCTCGACGCGCTCTCGGATGCCGGCTGCGTGGTCACGCAGGCGACCGTCTCTCGCGATATCCACGAGCTCGGCCTCGAGAAGGCACGCGACCCGCTCGGGCGTCCCCGCTACGTGATTCCGCAGACCGGACGGCGTGTGGATCCCGCCGAGCTGCTCGAGTCGGTGCTCGGCCAGTTCGGTCGACGGGTCGTAGCCGCCGGAAACCTCGTGGTCGTGGGGTCGGAGCTCGGCTCGGCTCCCGCGATCGCGCGCGCTCTCGACGAGCTGCGTCACGAGCGAATCGTCGGAACGATCGCGGGCGACGACACGTGCCTCCTGGTGACGCCGAGCGAGCGTGACGCGCGGGTCCTCGCGCGCGAGCTCCAGACTTTGCTCGGTTAGAGCTTCAGCGAGATCGGCCGGCGCGGACCCTTTACATGCGGCGCCCGAGGTCGGGCGGGCCGTCAGACCGAACGGCCACCCACGTACCACACCGGTCCCTGCGTCGCCACGGGGCGTGAGTCCGAGAGCGCGCGCAGGATCTCGACGGCGCCGGTGATTCCATCCTCGTCGCACCGCTCCAAGCAGCGCGCCGCCATCTCCGGCGACACGCCGTAGCCGAACCGGCGCGCGCTGCGGAAGCGAAAGCCGGTCGGATCGCCGTAGCGCGCGGGGTTCACGGGTGCGAGCAGCAGCGCGGCGCGGTCGAGGTAGTCGGTCGAGTCCAGCCGGACCTCGGCGTAGACGTCGCTCCAGTCCGGTGGTAGTGCCGCGACGGCCCGCTCCCACTCGGAGCGCAGTGACGTCCGCGCATGCGCTTCGGCTTCGGCGACCGGCGTCGATTCGGCGTGCGCGAGCTCGAGCCCGCCCGTAAGCCCCTCGCGGTCGAGTCGGCGCAGCAGGCGCCTGACTGCCTCGGGGCCGGCGCCCGCACCGTGACGCGACATCACGAACCGGACTTGCCTCCCGGCACGGCCAGGGTTCGTCGGCGCGAGCAGTGCGGCCGCCTGTTCGCCGTGCGTCTCGTCTGCGGCAGTGAGCACGAACTGAGCGCTCGCCCACTCGGCCGGGAGCTCGTGCTCGAGCTCGTTGAACCGGTCGGCGAGTCTCACGGGCTGCAGCATAGACTGGCGGCGGTGGCCAAAGTTGAGCAGAGAGGCGCGCTCTCGCACGAAGAGTTGCGCGACTTCCTCCGCGAGATGCTGCTCATCCGCCGCTTCGAGGAAAAGGTCGAAGAGCGGTTCCGAGCGGGCGAGCTCCCGGGATTCCTCCACGTCGCGATCGGCCAGGAAGCGGTCGCGGTCGGCGTGTGTCGCGCGCTCGAGGACGGCGACGTGATCGCCTCGACGCACCGTGCCCACGGGCACACGCTGGCGAAGGGAACCACGCCGAACGAGTTGATGGCCGAGTTGTACGGGAAGATCGAAGGCTGCTCGCACGGCTACGGCGGCTCGATGCACCTCTACGACGTCGAGCGGGGCAACATGGGGGCGAACGCGGTCGTCGGCGGCGGCCTGCCCCAGATGGTCGGTGCCGCGCTCGCGTTCACGCTTCGCGGCGAGCCTCGTGTCGGCGTCGTCTTCTTCGGCGACGGCGCGACCAACATCGGCACGTTCCACGAGTCGATGAACCTCGCGCAGCTTTGGAAGGTCCCGGTCGTGTTCGTGCTCGAGGACAACAAGTGGGCGGAGTCGACGCCGGAGAGCCAGCACTCGCCGATTCGCGACCTCTCGAAGCGCGCCGAGGCGTACGGCATGCGTGTGATCAAGGTGGACGGCCAGGACGTCGAGGCTGTCTACGCGGCGGCGCAGAAGGCGCTCGAGCGCGCCCGCTCAGGCAAGGGCCCGGTGCTCTTCCACTGCGACACCTACAGGCTGAGCGGCCACTACATCGGCGACCCGCAGGTCTACCGATCGAAAGAAGAGATCAAGCTGATCCGCGAGACGGAGGATCCGGTCGAGCGCCTGCGAGAACGGCTCGGTCTTTCGGACGAGGAGGTCCAGGAGCTCGACACGGAAGTCCAGAGGGTCGTCGACGCCGCCGTCGCGTTCGCGAAGGCCGGGACCGACCCGAGGCCTGAGGACGCCCTCAAGAACGTGTATGCGTAGCCCTCCCGGCCAGCCGACGACGAGTCAGGAGCCTCAGCGTGCCTGAGCTGTCCTACCGCGAGGCGGTCCGCGACGCGCTCGTCCGCGCGATGCGCGCCGACGACGACGTCTTCGTGATGGGCGAGGACATCGCCGAGATGGGTGGCTCGATGGGCGTGACCCAGGGCATGCTCGACGAGTTCGGGCCCGAGCGGGTACGCAACACGCCGATCTCCGAGATGGCGCTCGCGGGTGCTGCGATCGGTGCGGCGATGCAGGGGATGCGCCCCGTCGCGGAGATCATGTACGAGGACTTCCTCACCCTCGCGACCGAGCAGATCGTCAACCAGGCCGCAAAGCACCGCTACATGTCGGGCGGGCAGGTGACGGTGCCGGTGACGTTCCGGACACAGGGCGGTAGCGGCTGGTCGCCCGGCGCGCAACATGCGCAGCAGCTCGAGGCGTGGTTCGTCCACATCCCCGGCCTGAAGGTCGTGTTCCCGTCGACGCCGGCCGACGTGCGTGGGCTGCTCTGGTCGTCGATCTACGACGACAATCCCGTCGTGTTCTTCGAGCATCGCACGCTTTACGGGATCAAGGAGAACGTGCCGGACGAGCTCGAGCCGATCCCCATCGGCAAGGCGCGCGTGCACCGTCGCGGCGACGACGTGACCGTGATCGCGACCGGTCGACTCGTTCACGAGGCGCTGAGTGCGGCCGAGAGCGCGGAGAGCGAGGGCGTGTCGGTCGAGGTCGTCGATCCGCGAACACTGCAGCCGCTCGACGAGGAGACGCTTATCGAGTCGGTCAAGAAGACGAATCGCTGCGTCGTCGCGCACGAAGCCGTCACGCGCATGGGCTTCGGCGCGGAAGTGGCGGCGGTGATCCAGCACGGGGCCTTCGACTGGCTCGACGCGCCGGTCGAGCGCGTCGGCGCGAGGTTCACGCCGTTGCCGTTCGCTCCCGTGATGGAGAACTGGTGCGTGCCGCACGCCGACGACGTCCTGCAGGCGATCATGAGGACCGTGGAGCGCGATGGCGACTGAGATCAAGCTGCCGCGTCTCGGTCAGGGCATGGAGTCCGGGACGATCGTCAAGTGGCTGAAGTCGGAGGGCGACGCCGTCGAGAAAGGCGAGCCGCTGTACGAGCTCGACACGGACAAGGTGACGCAGGAGGTCGAGGCGGACGCGACGGGCGTGCTCTTGAGGATCGCCGTCCAGGAAGGCGAGGTCGAGGTCGGCAGGACGATCGCCGTGATCGGTGACCAGGGTGAGAGCGTGCCCGAGCCCGAGGAGGCCGGGCGCTCGGACGAAGACCGGCCCGCAGCCGAGTCGCCGCAAGACGGGGCGAAGCACGAGCGTCGCGGGACGGCCGCATCGAGGCAGCCGTCACGCGCGAACGGGCGCATCAAGGCATCGCCGCTCGCGCGGCGGATCGCGCGCGAGCGCGGCGTCGAGCTGGCGGCCGTGGTCGGAACCGGTCCCGACGGGCGCGTCGTCGCCGAGGACGTCGAGCGAGCGGCGGCCGGCGCGCCTCCCTCTGCGACACCTGCAGCGCCCACGCCCGCGGTCGCAGCGGCCGAGCCGACGCCCGCGCGCCCGCTCGCCGACGACGAAGGCGTCGAAGTCAGGCAGCTGTCGACGATGCGCAAGACGATCGCCCGTCGGCTCACCGAGGCGTGGGAGGCGCCGGTATTCCATCTCGGGATCAGCGTGGACATGGAACGAGCACTCGTAGTGCGCGCGCGGCTCGTCGAGTTGCACGCCGAGGGCGCGAAGCCGACGATCTCCGACCTGCTCACGAAGGTGTGCGCGGCCGCGCTGATTCGCCACCCCGCGGTGAACGTGCTCTACCGCGACGACGTGATCGAGTTCCACGCGAGCGCGAACATCGGCATCGCGGTCGCGATTCCCGACGGTCTCGTCGTCCCGGTGATCGGCTCGGCCGAGCGGCTCGGTGTCGCGGAGATCGCCAACGCCCGCAGCGAGCTCGTCGACCGCGCCCGCTCCGGCGGTCTGCGGCAGGGGGACCTCGACGGCGGGACGTTCACCATCTCCAATCTCGGCATGTACGGGATCGAGCGCTTCTCCGCAGTGCTCAATCCACCGCAGGGAGCGATCCTCGCCGTCGGCGCGGTCGAGGACAAGGTGGTCGCGGTCGACGGTCAGGCCGTCGTGCGTCCGCGTCTCGAGCTCACGCTTACGTGCGACCACCGCGCGATCGACGGCGCGACCGGGGCCGAGTTCCTCGCGACGCTGAAGCAGTTCGTCGAAGAGCCTGCGCTCGCCCTGTGAGCCGGCCGTCGGCGCGGTTACGGAGTCGCGCCTAGACTCCACGTCGTGATCCGCCAGGCCGGTCCGCAGGACGTCCGGTTCCTCCGCGACATGCTCAAGCACGCGTACCACTGGCGACTCAACGCGGATCCCGACGTCCCCGTCGCGGGGTACGTCAACAACTGGGGGAGACCGGGCGACGCGGGGCTGATCGCCTGGGAGAACGGGCCGGTCGGCGCCGCCTGGTACAGGTTGTTCACGCCAGAGGAGCCTGCCTTCGGGTTCGTCGACGAGCACACGCCGGAGCTGACGATCGCCGTCGTCCCAGGCCGGCGCGGGAGCGGCCTCGGCGGCGAGCTGATGCGCGCGCTGCTCGATCACGCGCGCGCCGAGGGCTACCACGCGATCAGCCTCAGCGCCGAGCTGGGCATGACGGGCCTGTACGAACGCTACGGCTTCCAGCCCGTCGAGGAGAAGGACGGCACCGTGACGATGAAGGCGGAGCTGTAGCGGAGTCGTCGCCCCGGGCAGCGGGACTCGTCCGTCCGCTCTGGCCGCTGACCTGGCCCGTCCGCTGGTACTGGGCGCACTCGGAGCGCAAGCTCGGCAAGCAGCTCGTCGTCGATCACGTGCTCAAGCGGATGCTCCCGGCTCTCCCGGCCGGTTTCGAGGCGGAGCTGCCGTCTGGCGGGAAGGTGTTCCTGCATCACCGGGAGGACATCGGCCTCGTCGTCCTGCTCAGCGGCGGCTTCGAGCTCGCCGAGACGGCGAGCGCCGTCGAGCTGGCACGTTCCGGCACGACGGCGATCGACGTCGGTGCCAACGTCGGCATGTTCACGGTCCCGCTTGCGCTCGCGGTCGGTGCAGAGGGTCGCGTGCTCGCGATCGAGCCGTCGCCTGAGAGCACGCAGCGGCTCGAGCAGAACGTGCGGCTCAACGAGCTCGACAACGTGATCGTGCGACAGGTTGCCGTGTCCGACCAGCCGGGCGAGCTGCTGCTTCGGCTCGGGGACGATCCTGCGTTCCACTCGACGACCGCTGTCGCAGAGTCGCGCGGTGTCGACGAGGGCGTCGTCGTCCGTGCGGAGACGCTCGACGGCCTCTGGATGTCCGCAGGCGAGCCCGAAGTGTCGTTCGTGAAGATCGACACCGAGGGCGGCGAGCTGGACGTCCTGCGCGGCGCAACTCGTCTGATGTCCGAGCAGCGTCCGAGCCTGCTGGTCGAGGCGAAGGGCGCGGAGCGCGAGCGCGAGCTCGACGCGCTGCTCGAGCCGTGGTCTTACACGCGGACGCGGAGCCGTGGCTTCGCACTCGGCAACTTCCTCTGCCTTCCCGTCGGCCCGGACGAGGCTCGGTACGATCGAGAGCACAGCGACAAGGGAGATCGAGACGATGGAATGTGACGTTGCCGTCCTCGGCGGCGGCCCCGGCGGCTACACGGCGGCGATTCGTGCGGCGCAGCTCGGTGCGAAGACGGTGTGCATCGAGCGCGAGCCCGAGCTCGGCGGGACGTGCCTCCGCGTCGGTTGCATCCCGACGAAAGCATGGGTGCAGACGGCGTTTGCGATGAAGGAGGCGGACGAGACGTTTGCCAAGCTCGGCGTCAAGATCGCGGGACCGCAGCTCGACTTCGCCGTCGCGAACGAGTGGAAGGCGCAGGTCGTCAGGCAGATGACTGGAGGCGTCGCCAGTCTGTTCAAGTCGGCAGGTGTCGAGTGGGTACACGGCAA